>NZ_JDWJ01000008.1:0-360899 GCF_012932895.1 Pseudomonas sp. KD5
TTCGCACCTGAAGCCTTCGTGGTCCGTCGCTCGATGCCGTGGATCGAAGGCGATCGCGCCGGCCTGATGTTCCTGGCATTCGGTTTTTCCCTCGATGCATTCGAAGCCCAACTGCGGCGCATGAGCGGTCTGGAAGACGGCATCACCGACGGTTTGTACCGCATCAGCCGACCGATCACTGGCGGCTACTACTGGTGCCCGCCGCTCAAGGACGGTCGCCTCGACCTGCGCGCATTGCGTGTCGGCTAAATAGCGGATCGCGTACACCTGTAGGAGCGAGGCTTGCCCGCGAAGGCGGTGTGTCAGGTAAAACGCTTTCGCGGGCAAGCCTCGCTCCTACAAAAAACCATCAAAAGGATTTGCTGACACTCGCCACCAGGGTTGCGCTGCACACATCGTCGAACCCCCAGTTGCTGATGCATTGGCTTTTCGACAAATCGGTGTCGATGTAACTCAACCCAAGCAACACCCCGGCCACTTCGTGGGTCAGCTTCGCCTCCCACTCGTGGTAAGCCTCCTCGCCATGCCCCGAGGCCGAATACAGGCGCGGGTCTTTGAAGTCCATTTCGCCGTAGCGCAGTTTCAGCCCCAGCCCATAGGGCAATTCGGTTTCGTAGCCAACGTAGTGGTACAACGTGCTCTGTTTGCTGTCGATGCCTGGTGCATCGGCGGAGTAATAGGCCGCGAGTTTCACGCCATAGACGTCGAGAATCCCGTAGACCTCGCTCTGATTGAACTGGCTCTCTTTTGGATACGCGTATTTGAGATAGCCGACATCCAGGCTGATGGCGTCGGTCGCCTGCCACAGCCAACCACCGTAGTAGTCGACTTCCTGGCGGGTTTTCAGGCCACCGCCGAAATCGACGTTCGAACTCCAGGCGCCCAGGTACAGGCCGCTGCTGTGGGCCAGGGTCACACCGGCTTGTGCGGCGGGGTCGTTCTGGGTTTGCGAAATACCGCGAGTGCGATAGTCGCTGGCCAGGGTCAGGTCGACCAGCACGGCGAAGTCGTCATTCAAGGGCAGGGCCTGGCTGCCCAGGGGCAACAGGCTGAAGGATGCGAGGGCGACGAGGGTGAATGCTTTCATGGTGCAGTGCCTTTGTTGTGATTGTTATGGGCAGATTTGAGACAACGCTGCTCCAGACCCCAGCGATGAACGCGGAGTTGGGCAGCGTGTACAGGCGATTTTTCTCAGAGTGTCGGGGCGTAGACTTCGCGACCGGCGAACCAGGTTTGCAGCACTTGGGTGTCGTGCAGGGCTTTCTCATCGACGCTGAACACGTCGCGGTCCAGCACGATGAAATCGGCTTGCTTGCCGGGGCTCAGCGAGCCGATTTGCTTCTCTAGACCGATAGTGCGGGCGGCGTTGAGGGTGTAGGCGTAGAACATCGTTTCCCGGTCGATGCGTTCGTCGGCGTTCAAGACACCCAACGGACCGTTTCGGGTGATCGCCTGGGCCATGGCGTTCCACGGATTGGGCGAAGACACCGGCCAGTCGCTGGCTCCGGCGATCGTCGCGCCCTGTTTGAGCAGCGAGTGCGCCGGGTACTGATAGCGGAAGGCGAGGGCGCTGACGTAAGGCTTGATCATGTCCAGGGTGTAATCGTCGGCGGAGGCCCAGAGCAACTGCATGGAGGCGATGACGTTGAGCGGTTTGAACCGCGCAAACTCTTTCGGGTTGACCATTTGCAAATGGGTGATCGAGTGAGTCACGCCGCTCTGGCGATCCTTGCGCGCCTGGGCGATGCCGTTCAGGGATTCGCGTACCGCGCGGTCGCCGATGGCGTGGATGTGCACCCGCCAGCCGCGTTGATCGATGGCACTGACCAGTTCGCCGAAGTGCTTCGGATCGATCAGCAACTCGCCCTGTTTTTGCGAGTTGGTGTAAGGATCGATCATCGCCGCGCTCTGGGCCGGGTATTCGATCACTCCGTCGGCAAAGATCTTGATACCGGGTAGGGTCAGGTTGGGGATGCCCTGGAATTGCTGGCGGACCTTGTCCAGCGTGTCGAGATCGGCCGGTATGCTTTTCGGATTGGCCACCAGCAGGGCCGCGACGTGGGCGGTCATGCCACCGCTTTGCGACAGCGCTTTGTACACCGGCAGTACGCCGACGGTTTTCTCCGTGGGTATAAGGGCAAACACCGGCTCGCCGGGGGCGGCGTTGGCAGCGGGGTCCATCCAGGCCGTAATGCCCAGGCTGTTGTTGTAGCGTACGGCGGTTTGCGCGGCGCGCAGCATGTCGGCGGCACTGGGCGCGGGCATTTTTAACGCAACCCGATCCCAACCGGCGTCCACCAGGAAACCGTTGGGGCGATCGTCGGCAAGCTTGCCAATGGTGTCGAGTTCGGCGGCCGGCAGGTTTTGCAGCAGGGCGGCGTCGATGCCCGCGCGTTCGAGCATGACGTTGTTGGCCCAGGCGGTGTGGTGGTCGCTGCCGGTGAATACCACGGGCACCTTGGCCCATTCGCCGCTGTTGAATTTCTTGCCGAGGGCCTCGGCCTGGGCCCAATACGCCGAACTCATGCCGGCCACGCTCAGCACATCACCGTGTTTCGCCTTGCCGTCATCACGCCAACCGCGCAGGCGTTTTTCCAGCTCATCGAGGTCGACCACCTCATCTTCCATGTTGGCCGAGGCCATTTCCAGACCGCCGAAAATCGCGTGGGAATGGCTGTCGATCAGGCCGGGCATCAACGTCTTGCCGCCGAGGTCGATCACTTTCGTTCCCGGTTCGATCAAGGTTTTGATCTGCGCGTTGCTGCCGACTTTCAGCACTTTGCCGTCCTGCACCGCCAAGGCCTGCACCTTGGGCTGGTTGCGGTCGGCGGTGAATATCTTGCCGTTGAGCAGCACCAGATCAGTCGCTGCCATGGCTTCCATCGAGGCAAAAGCCACAGCGGCCATCAATAGATTCGGGAGGAATCTTTTCATTGAATGTTTCCTTGTTATTGCGTCTGATGGCCAGATTAGTGGCTGCTTATGCTCAACAGAACGCCTCACTCACGAAAAACGTTTTTGCCGGAATGGAAAAAGAATGGACAAGCTGGGTGCGTTGAAAATGTTCGTGGTCACGGCGCAACTGGGCAGTTTCAGCCGCGCGGCCGAGCAACTGGGCAAGACCCCGTCGGCCCTGACCAAAGCGGTCAATCACCTGGAGGCCGAGCTCGGTGCCCGGCTGTTCGAGCGCAGCACCCGGCGGATTCTGCTGACGGAAGTGGGGCGGCTCTACCTGGAAACCGCGCGTCAAGTGTTGCAGCGGTTGGACGAGGCCGGCGAGGAAATCGAGCAGTTGCAGCATGGCCTGCGCGGCAATCTGAAAATCACCGCGCCACTGGCCTATGGGCAAGCCTTTCTCGATCAGGTGTGTGGCGGTTTTCTGGAGCAGTATCCGCAGATCAATCTGCAAGTGGACCTGTGCGATGAGTTCGTCAATCTGCTGGAAAGCGGCTACGACCTGGCCCTGCGCGAAGGCCATGACGACCTGCCGGGGCTGATCGCCCGCGTCGTTGGCAGCAATCGTCTGGCGTTGTGTGGCAGTCCGGCCTATCTGGCGCGCAAGGCGTTGCCGGTCACCCCGCAAACCCTCGATGAGCACGAATGGTTGCTGTATCGCCATCCCTTGCTCAGCCGCGAATTCTGGTGGGCCGAGCGCGATGGGCAGCGCTTGAGCCTGCCGCAACCCCAGGCGCCACGGCTGCGCAGCGACAATTACGACTTGCTGCTGGCCAATGCGCTGGCCGGACGCGGGTTGTTGCACACGCCGCTATGGAGCGCTGCGCCGTATCTGGCCGACGGTCGACTGGTGCGGGTGATGGCGGACTACGACATCGATCCCGACAGCTTTGGCCCGCACATTCTGGCGGTGTACCCGAGCCATCGGCGAGCGACCGCCAAAGTCGTGGCTTTTATCGATTACATCGCAGGGTTTCTGGCCTCTCCTGTAGGAGCTGTCGAGTGAAACGAGGCTGCGATCTTTAAGGACAAGATCAAAAGATCGCAGCCTCGTTTCACTCGACAGCTCCTACAAGTCCTTGCCAGGAAAAAGCCGAAAGAGTACAAATGTACTCCATGACGACTTTAACTCCCCGCCGTACCGCCATCCTGACCTTCATCCGCGATCGCATCGCCGAACACGGTCAGCCCCCGAGCCTCGCTGAAATCAGCGAGGCCTTCGGTTTCGCCTCCCGTAGCGTGGCGCGCAAGCACGTGCTGGCGCTGACCGAGGCGGGTTTCATCGAGGTCAATCCGCATCAGGCGCGCGGCATCCGCTTGTTGAACCAGCCGCCGCGGCCCGAGCTGCTGGACGTTCCGGTACTGGGCCGCGTGGCGGCCGGTGCGCCGATCGGTGCCGATGCCGAGGTCCACAGCCGCTTGCTGCTCGATCCGTCGATCTTCTCGCGGGTGCCGGATTACATGCTGCGGGTCCAGGGTGATTCGATGATCGAGGACGGCATTCTCGACGGCGATCTGGTGGGCGTGCGGCGCAATCCTGAAGCGCTCAACGGCCAGATCGTGGTGGCGCGGCTCGACGGCGAAGTCACCATCAAGCGTTTCGAGCGGGTCGGCGATGCCGTTCGCCTGTTGCCGCGCAATCCGGCTTACCAGCCGATCATTGTTCGAGCCGATCAGGAGCTGGCCATCGAAGGCGTGTTCTGTGGTCTGGTGAGGCAAGGGTGATGGGCGCCGTCGTTGCGCTGGATACGCTGTTCAATGGCGGCCAGGTCTGGAAGGGCCGACCTGCGCCACCGGCCGTCAGCCCGCAACCCACGGGGCATGCGGCGCTGGATGCGGCGTTGCCGAGCGGTGGCTGGCCGGAAGCGGCGCTGAGCGAAATCCTCCTGGCCGGGCAGGGCGTGGGTGAGTTGCAACTGGTGTGGCCGACGCTGGCACGGCTGTCGGCGGCGGGCGAGCGCATCGTGCTGGTGGCGCCGCCTTACGTGCCGTATCCCCAGGCCTGGCAGAACGCCGGGGTCGATCTGCGCCAGTTGTCGATCATCCAGGCCAGCGAGCGCGATGCGCTGTGGGCGGCGGAACAATGCCTGCGTTCGGGCAGTTGCGGGGCGGTGTTGTGCTGGCCGCACAAGGCCGATGACCGGGCGTTGCGACGTTTGCAGGTGGCGGCCGAAACCGGGCAGACCCTGGCGTTCGCCTATCGCTCGCTCAGTGAAGCCATCAACCCGTCGCCAGCGGCCCTGCGCATCGCCATCGACGCCAAGCCTGCTCAGTTGCGGGTGCTCAAGTGCCGGGGCGGGCTGGCCCGTTCGGCGCCGATTGCCTTTGCCGTGGGGCATTGAGGTTGCCATGCGCTGGGTGTGCATTGTCTTCCCGCAATTGGCGCTGGACGCGGTACTGCGTCAGCGCCCCGACCCCGATGAGCCGTTGGCGCTGCTGACCGGCCCGGCCCAGCGGCGGGTGCTGCAGGCGGTCAACGGTGCGGCGCGGGCGCTGGGTTTGCGACCCGGTCAGTCGATGACCGCCGCCCAGGCGCTGAGCAAAGGGTTCGTCACCGCCGAATACGATGCCGCCGAAATCGAACATTGGCAGCAGTTCCTGGCCGCCTGGGCCTATCGGTTCAGCTCCCAGGTCAGCGTGCATTACCCGCGTGCCGTGGTGTTTGAAATCGAATCCAGCCTGGGCTTGTTCGGCCCTTGGCCGCAGTTCGAGGCGCGGCTGCGCGCCGAGCTCGCTGAGCTGGGGTTTCGTCACCGGATTGTCGCCGCGCCCAACCCGGTGGCGGCGCGGGTGCTGGCCAACGTTTATGACGGTCTGGTGGTGCCGGACAATCAAGCCTTGCAGCATCACCTCGGGCAACTGCCCGTCGATCGCATTGCCCTGGAGCCCAGCGTTGCTACAGCGTTATCGCGCATGGGGCTGCGCACCTTGAGTCAGGTGCAGGCGCTACCGCGGCATAGCCTGGCCCGGCGTTTCGAGGCCCAGGTGCTCAAGCATCTGGACAGCCTGTTCGGTGAGCGGCGGCTGGCGCTGGCGTTTTACCTGCCGCCGGACCGTTTCGATGTGCGCATCGAGCTCAACTTCGATGTGCAATCCCATCAGGCATTGTTGTTTCCTTTAAGACGATTGACCGGCGATCTGTCGGCGTTCCTCTGCGGCCGGGACAGCGGCGTGCAACGTTTCGACTTGCACCTGGAACACGCCGGCTTGCCGGACACCGTGATCAAGGTCGGCCTGCTCAGCGCCGAGCGCGATCCGGCGATGCTGTTCGAACTGGCCCGGGGGCGGCTGGAGCAGGTTCAGGTCGAGGCGCCGGTGCGCGGTTTTCGTCTGCGCGCCGAAGATCTGCCGGCCTTCGTGCCCCAGCGTCAGGAGCTGTTCGACGACCGTCCGCAGCAGTCCTTGCCCTGGGAGCAACTGCGTGAACGCTTGCGCGCACGGCTGGGGGATGACGCGGTGCAGGGTTTGCGCTTCCAGGCCGATCACCGGCCGGAATGCGCGTGGCAGACCACTGTCGACAGCCAGGCCTGCGAGGGGCTGCCTGCCATGCAACGCCCGGGCTGGTTGCTGACTGAACCGCAGGCGGTACACGAAAGCTCGACGCGCATCCTCATGGGGCCGGAGCGCATCGAGTCCGGCTGGTGGGACGGCGACGACGTGCGCCGCGATTACTACCTGATCGAAACCCGTTCCGGTCAGCAGGGCTGGGCCTATCGGGCGGTGGGCGAAGACGGTCCGTTGTGGCTGCAAGGCTGGTTCGCATGAGCGTCGACTATGCCGAGCTGCACTGCCTGTCCAACTTCAGTTTCCAGCGCGGTGCCTCCAGTGCGCTTGAGCTTTTTCAACGGGCGAAAAAGCAGGGCTATCAGGCGCTGGCGATCACCGACGAATGCACCCTGGCGGGTATCGTTCGTGCCTGGCAGGCGGCCAAGACCGTGGAGTTGCCGCTGATCATCGGCAGCGAAATACGTATCGAAAATGGCCCGAAACTGGTGCTGCTGGTGGAAAACCTCGAGGGTTATCAAGCCCTGTGCCGACTGATTACCCGCGCCAGACGCCGCACACAGAAAGGCCAGTATCAGGTGCTGCGGGAGGATTTCAGCGAGCCGTTGCCGGGGCTGTTGGCGTTGTGGGCGCCGGACGCCGTCGATGATTTTGCGCAGGGCCATTGGCTGAAGCAGAGCTTCGCCGAGCGCCTGTGGCTGAGCGTTCAGTTACATCGCGGGCAGGACGACACCCGGCGACTGGCGGCACTGCTGACCCTGGCGCGGGAACTGCGGATCCCGGCGGTGGCCAGCGGCGATGTGCATATGCACGCCCGCGGCCGGCGCGCCTTGCAGGACACCATGACCGCAATCCGCCATCACGTTCCCGTGGCCGAGGCCGGGTTGCGTCTGCACCCCAATGGCGAACGGCATTTGCGCAGCCTCGACGACTTGCGCGATCTCTACCCGCAGGCGCTGCTCGACGAGACGCTGAACATCGCCCGGCGCTGTACTTTCGACCTCGGTCAGTTGCGTTATCAATATCCCCGGGAACTGGTGCCCGAGGGGCACACGGCCACGTCCTGGCTGCGGGTGCTGGCAGAAAAGGGGATTCGCTGGCGCTGGGAAAAAAGCCCCAAGGCCGAGGTGTTGGCGCAGATCGACAAGGAACTGGAGCTGATTGCCGAGCTGGGGTACGAGAGTTATTTCCTGACGGTTCACGACATTGTGAATTTCGCCCGCCAGCAACACATCCTTTGCCAGGGCCGCGGTTCTGCCGCCAACTCGGCGGTGTGCTTCGTGCTGGGGATCACGGAGATCGACCCGGATCGCAGCACGCTGCTGTTCGAGCGCTTTCTCTCCAGGGAGCGCAACGAACCGCCGGACATCGACGTGGATTTCGAGCACGAGCGGCGCGAAGAAGTCCTGCAGTATGTGTTTCAGCGTTATGGCCGGGCCCGTGCGGCGCTGACGGCGGTGGTCAGCACTTACCACGGTGCCGGCGCAATCCGCGATGTGGCCAAGGCGTTGGGTTTGCCGCCGGATCAGGTCAACGCCCTGGCCGACTGTTGCGGCCACTGGAGTAATCAGGCGCCGCCCGTCGAGCGTCTGCGTGAGGGTGGTTTCGATCCCGATAGCCCGGTGTTGCGCCGAGTGCTGAGCCTGACCCAACAGTTGATCGGTTTCCCCCGGCACCTGTCCCAGCACCCTGGCGGTTTCGTGATTTCCGAGCAGCCTCTGGACAGCCTGGTGCCGGTGGAAAACGCCGCCATGGCCGAGCGCACCATCATCCAGTGGGATAAGGACGATCTGGATGCGGTCGGGCTGCTCAAGGTCGATATTCTGGCGCTGGGCATGCTCAGCGCGATTCGCCGTTGTTTCGATCTGCTGCGTCGGCACCGAGGCCGCGACCTGAGCCTGGCGACGGTGCCGGCCGAAGACCCGCAAACCTACGAGATGATTGGCCATGCGGACACCATCGGGGTGTTCCAGATCGAGTCCCGGGCACAGATGTCGATGTTGCCCAGGCTCAAGCCCAAGAACTTCTACGATCTGGTGATCGAGGTGGCGATCGTTCGTCCGGGGCCGATTCAGGGCGGGATGGTGCATCCCTACCTGCGGCGGCGTAAGGGCGAAGAAGAGGTGAAATACCCGTCGAAAGAACTTGAAGCGGTGCTCAAGCGTACGCTGGGCGTGCCGCTGTTCCAGGAACAGGTGATGCAGATCGCGATTGTCGCCGCCGACTACAGCCCCGGCGAGGCCGATCAGTTACGTCGCTCCATGGCGGCCTGGAAACGCCATGGCGGACTGGAACCGCACAAGGAACGTTTGGCGGACGGTATGAAGAAAAACGGCTACACGGCGGAGTTCGCCGCGCAGATCTTCGAGCAGATCAAAGGCTTCGGCGATTACGGTTTTCCCGAATCCCACGCCGCCAGTTTCGCCTTGCTGACCTACGCCAGTTGCTGGTTGAAATGCCACGAGCCGGCGGCTTTTGCCTGTGCGCTGATCAACAGCTGGCCGATGGGGTTCTACAGCCCGGACCAGATTCTCCAGGACGCCCGCCGCCATCATTTGCAGATTCGCCCGGTGGACGTGCGGGCCAGTGACTGGGATTGCAGCCTGGAACCGATCACCGGCGCGCAGCCAGCCATTCGCATGGGGCTGCGGATGATCAAGGGCTTTCGCGAAGACGATGCCCGGCGTATCGAGACGGCAAGGTCGAAAGGGGCGTTTGCCGACATCGCCGACCTCGGCGAGCGGGCACGACTCGATGCTCGCGCCCAGGAGCAACTGGCCGATGCCGGTGCGCTGCGCGGGCTGGCCGGTGACCGGCATCGGGCGCGCTGGGAGGTGGCGGGGGTGCAGAAGCAGCTCGGTTTGTTTGCCGGTCTGCCGAGTCAGGAAGAGCCGGCGGTGGATCTGCCCAAACCCACCGTGGGCGAGGACCTGCAAGCCGATTACGCCAGTGTCGGCACCACCCTCGGCCCGCATCCGCTGGCGTTGTTGCGGGGGGAGCTCAAGGCCCGGCGCTGTCGCAGCTCCAGGGAATTGCTGATGGTCGAGCATGGGCGTCCGGTCAGCGTCGCCGGGCTGGTCACCGGTCGGCAGCGTCCGGGAACCGCCAGCGGTGTGACCTTCGTGACCCTTGAAGACGAATTCGGCAACGTCAACGTGGTGGTCTGGCGCGATCTGGCCGAACGGCAACGGCAGGTATTGGTCGGCTCGCAATTGCTCAAGGTCGACGGGCGCTGGGAAAAGGTGGGCGAGGTGCGGCACCTGATTGCCGGACGCTTGAGCGACCTGAGTTCATTGCTCGACGGTATTCATGTGCGCAGTCGGGATTTCCACTGAGCCTTGGTGGTGGATATGTCACCTGTGCAGGAGCAGCTTGCCGCAGGGGCCGGTCGAGAATCAGCTATACCTCAATGAAACCATTGGCGTCGGCAGTGCTCGAAACAAACGGGCAGGCACCGTCTCCTCATGCTGTTGCACTGCCTGAAAACATGTCATTCACAAGGCATAGGCCAGTCGATGCAGTTTCTAGACAATAGCCACGGTTGTACCGGTTGGAGCGGCGAAATGGCCGAACGCATTCGCGCGTTCGACTGGAGCCTGACCGAACTCGGGCGCATCGACACCTGGCCCGGGAGTCTGTGCAGCGCGGTGCAGTTACTGCTCGCTTCACCGCTGCCGATGGTGATGCTGTGGGGCCGCCCCGGTTACATGATCTATAACGACGCCTACTCAAGATTTGCCGGTGGCCGCCATCCTTACCTGCTGGGCTCCCCGGTGGAGTTGGGCTGGCCGGAGGTCGCCGAATTCAATCGGCATGTGGTGGACACCTGCCTTGCGGGCGGCACCTTGTCCTATCACAACAAAGCCCTGGTATTGCTGCGCGACGGCGTTCCCGAAGACGTCTGGATGGACCTTTACTACAGCCCGGTCGCCGATGATGACGGGTGTCCCGCCGGGGTCATGGCGATGGTAGTTGAAACCACTGACCATGTGATTTCCGAACGCCGACGCCAGGAAGCCGAAAACGCCTACCGTGCCGACAATGAAAGGGTTCGCCTGGCCCTCAATGCCGGGGCTTTGCTCGGCTCGTTTGTCTGGGACATCAAGGCTGATGTGCTGTCGGGCGACGAGCGATTCGCCCGCACGTTTTCCTATCCGCCAGGCCAGGACCTGGCCAACCTGCCACCGGCCATCGCCCAAATGCAGATTCATCCCGATGATCGCAGCTGGGTCCGGGAGCGGATGAGTCAGTCGGTGGAAACCGGCGTGCCCTATAACGTCGAATACCGGGTTCTGCGTCCCGATGGCAGTTACCTGTGGGTGCTCGCCAGCGGGTGTTGCGAGTTCAATGCGCAAGGTGAAGCGTTGCGCTTTCCCGGGGTGTTGATCGACATCCACGAACGCAAGATTGCCGAAGAGTCCTTGCTCAAGTTTACCCGCAACCTGGAGCAACGAGTCGCTGAAGAAGTCGAGGCGCGGCTGGCGGCCGAAGAGCAACTGCGTCAATCACAGAAGCTCGAAGCCATTGGCGGTCTCACCGGCGGGGTGGCCCATGACTTCAACAACCTGTTACAGGTGATCGCCGGCAACCTGCACTTGCTGGCGCGTCACGAGCCGGACAACGCCAACGTGCAGCGCCGGGTCGGCGCCTCGATTGCCGCGGTCGAGCGCGGGGCCAAATTGTCTTCGCAATTGCTCGCCTTTGCCCGTCGTCAGCCGTTGTCACCGGCCGTATGCGACCCACGGCAGATCTTCGAAGACCTCGGGGAATTATTGCAGCGAGCGCTGGGAGAGACGATCCAGATCAAGGTGTCCGCACCTGACGATCCATGGCGCCTCTACGTGGACTGCAATCAACTGGAAAACGCCATTCTCAACCTTGCGATTAACGCCCGAGATGCCATGAACGGCGAGGGGACCATTGCCCTGAGCGCCGAGAACATCGTCCTCGACCGCAAGTTTTGCGCCGGCAAGGGCATCGTCGCTGGCGATTATGTCTGCCTGACGGTGGCGGACTCGGGCGTCGGCATGCCGCCGCAAGTGCTTGCACAGGCCTTCGAGCCGTTTTTCACCACCAAGGCTGATGGTCAAGGCACCGGCCTGGGTTTGAGTATGGTGTTCGGGTTCGTCAAACAGAGCGGCGGGCATATCGAGATTTCCAGCGTCGTCGGACGGGGCACTCGGGTGCAGCTGTATTTCCCTCGCAGCTTGCGCCCGTTGCCTGACGAAACAATGCGCCATGCTCCGCAGCACCGGGGCGGGCATGAAACCATTCTGGTGGTCGAGGACAACGAAGCGGTGCGCAGTTCGGCCGTGGACTTGTTGTGCGAAGAGGGCTATCAGGTCCTGACCGCGGCCAACGGTGACCTGGCGATGCAGATGTTGCTCGACGGCGCGACAGTGGACCTGATCTTCACCGACGTGGTCATGCCCGGCTTGATCAAAAGCTCGGACCTGGCCGCCTGGGCCAAGGTGCAAAACCCTCCGGTGGCGGTGTTGTTTACCTCCGGACACACCCGCGACATCATTACGCGCGATCACCAACTCAGCTCCGACACTTATCTGCTGAGCAAACCTTATGGTCCCGAGGCGCTGACGCGAATGGTTCGTACGGTACTCGGTGGTTGATTCAAGGGGGGCTTTCCAGGCGCTCGGGCAAGGGGATATCGCGTTTGCGACAGGACGACGAACGGACACCGCTGGTCTGATAGACGGTCGACAGAACCGGGTAAGCGAGGCCATTCTGATAATTGGCGAACGCCATCGATCACGTTTGCCACCGATTAACAAACGGAGGTGTTCCATGCCGGTGACCCATGACCTTTACCAGGACTTGCGCTGCACAAAGGAAGAGATCCAGCAAAAACGCACCAAGGATCCGTTACTGGATTCACTGCTCAACAAGTACACCCAGGCGGACGCAGAGGTGGTGAAGGCCGAGTCCGCACAATCGGATGCGCCCAGCGATGAGGTACTGAAGAAGCTCAAGGAGAAGCGTGTGCAGGTCAAGGACAAGATCGCTGAGCGACTTAAGACGCCGTCCTGAGACGCTGTGCAGAATCACCGACGACCGGTGACTGAACAATTGGAACGGGGATCAATACGAGATCTGTGTTGATTCAAAATCAAAAGATCGTCCGAACGCGGTCCGAACCTTCGGGCGATCTTTTGGCTACACCCTCTATTTCAATGCTGCACTCAACGGCAACCGCGCCATGTGCCGCGCTTTCAGCGACCCCAGATACAACCAGTCCCCATATTCGCGCACGGTGGTGATGGGTGAGTAGTTGCCGCTGCTGGCGTCTTGCAGATTGGCAATCACTTTGCCGTCGAGGTCCAGTCCCAGGACGAAGGCGCGTTTCTCCAGGGGCTTGGGCAGGATAGTCATCGCCCGCACGATCATTTTGCGTACCAGAGGGTAGGGCGCCGTGGTGTCGAGCAGTGCATTGCGCGGTGCATACAGCGCCACCCAGAAACGGTCGCGGCCATTGAATGCCAGGTTGTCCGGCAGCCCCGGCAAATTGTCGATGAACAGATCGTGGGTGCCGGCTTTCGGCCCGGTCAGCCAATAGCGGCTGATGCGATAGGCGCCAGTTTCATTGACCAGCACAAACGCGTCGTCAGGCCCCAGAGTCACGCCGTTGGCGAACTCCAGTTTGTCCAGCAGGACCGCCGTATTGCCGGTCTGGAAGTTATAACGCAGCAAACGGCCGTCGCCACCGTGCTCGATGATCGCCTCTCCGTCCTTGCCGTAGCCCCAACGGCTGGAGGAGTCGCTGAAGTAGGCGTAATGCCCGGGCTTGTCGATGGCCACGTCATTGGTAAATCCGAAGGGCAGGTTGTTGGCCGTGGTGGTCAATGGAATCAACCGGCCCTGAGCGTCGAGCGACAGCAAACCTTTGACCCCGTCGGCGATCACCAACAAACCATTGGGGTGCCGCGCCAGGCCCAGCGGTCTGCCGCCGGTATCGGCCAGCACCTGGGTGGTTTTGCCGTCGAGGCTGGTGCGAATCAACCGGCCGTCATGCAGGCCGGTGATAAGGACGTCTTTCTCCAGTAGCAACGCCTCAGGGCCGTCGATGTCAGCAGCACCGACCCGTTTCACGCCTTTGAGTCGCTGATTGTCGGCGTAGATGCCATCGACGAGGGAGGGCGCCGTTGGCGGTGTCCAGGCTACCGGTTGAACCTTGGTCGGCAATAAAAACAGCAAGGCGCTGATCACGATGATCAGCAGCAGCAACCAATGCCGAAACTTGAGGGGTCTTTTCATGCGCTGACTCCTGTCAGGGCCAGATGTTTTTGCGCCATCTCGCGTAACGCCAGCATCGACTCCGCCGATTCGCGCTCGATGCGCCGCTTGAGCACCAGACGATTGGCAATGCGCATTGCCAGGCCGCTGAAGCTGTATTCCAGAGTGCGGACAAACCGTGTGTCATCGCCCTCAACCTCACACTCGTAAGTCACCATCAACGACAGACCATGACTGCCTCGGGCCCGAGCCCTCCAGCGGCGTCCGGGCAGGTATTCGTCGACTTCCCAGCTCAAATGCCCCTCACGCCCGCCGGCCCGAATGTCTTCCTCGAATCGCTCCCCGGCATACAGCGGGCCGCTCTGGCCGTCGACCTTGAGGGAGGACGGATGCCACTGCGGCCAATGGGTCACGGTGCTGGCGTAGGCGAGCACAGCCACTGGGTTTCCAGCGATGTCGATCACATGCTGCATACGGGTCATGGACGTTCTCGTCAGGTGCGGGGGCGCTTGCTCCGGTTCCCAGTAGAGGGTGCCGAACAGGTAGTCCATCAGGGGCAACACGATATTGAAATTGCGTTCCTGCATCAGCTCACGACGGTGATGTAGCTCATGCAGACGGCGCATCTGGCGGATCCACGGCAAACGCGTCACCGGGTTGCCGGGCGGTAGATGCTCGCAGGCATGGAACACCTCGTAGGTCAGGTAACCGAGCACCATGCAGCCGCCAAACAGCCCCGCGACGTTGCTATTGAACTGAGCCAGCAACCACCAGGCAGGCCCCGTGATGACGAGGGTGTGCAACACGATCAGCCAGGCTGGAAACAGAATCACCCGCCAGTCCCGGGCGCTGTCGTAGGTCATGTGGCCGGGGGTGAAAAAGCTGTGATGGTCACCGGCGTGACGGGCGTAGAACATCCGCGCCAGGCTCTTTTTGTGGTGCCCCAGATGCCGATGCACGACGTACACGCCGAAGTTCAAAAACAACAGGGTCAGCGGCACCGCCAGCCATTCCAGCGGTTGCACCTGATGCACCGTGCTCCAGAACCCACCGATGGCCAGCAACCCGAACAGCAACACAAAAGCGCCGTGCAACCAAGGGTTGTAGAGCGGATGAATATCGGCACGGTAGCGCGCGCGGAACGCTTCGGTGGTCTGCCTCACTGGGTTCACCTGTGGTTATTGTTATAACCAGCAGATTAGCCGATCCCGCCGCACAGGCAGGCCGAACCTTGAGGACACAAGCGCCATGCTCCGGTGCGAGACGCCCGTATGGTGTCAGGTCAGCGGGTTCCAGCGCTGGGACCAGTCGTCGTCCGTCTTGATCACTTCCCGCAGCAAGTCGAACGCCCGTTGCAGAGTCGCCGAGTCGCGGTCCCGGGAGTAAACCAGATAGGTCGGGTAACTGAACTCCGGAGCTTTGGGCACTTGTTCCAGCAAGCCGTTTTCCAGGTAACTCTGGACCACCCGGGTGCGGAAATAGCCGCTGCCGCCGTTTTCCAGGATGTATTGCAAGGCCAGCGGGCCGAGGTTGAAGCTCAGGGCTGCCTTGGCTTTTTCCGGCAGCGCCGCATCGTGCTGGCGACGGAAATCCGGGCCCCAGTCGATATAGACGTAAGGATCGGGTTTTCCGGCCAAGCGTACCAGGATCAGTTTTTCTTCCAGCACCTGCTCAACTTGCAGGCGTGGCCAGTACTCGGGCTGATAGACCAGCGCCGCATCCAGCACCCCCAACTCCAGTTGGCGCAGCAGGTTTTCGCCGTCGCGGATTTCCATGCGCAGGGCGTGGCTGGGAATCTTCTCGCGCAGTTCCCCGGCCCAACTGAGCATCAACGGGTTGCACAGGCTGACCTCGCCACCGATGTGCAGCACGTCGCGGTAGCCCTCGGGCAGCGGCAAGTCCCGGCGTGCGGCTTCCCAGGTCTGCACCAGTTGATTGGCGTAAACCACAAAAGCCTCGCCGTTCGGCGTCAGGCGCGCGCCGGCGCGATTGCGCACAAACAGCGTGCTGCCCAGCTGACTTTCGAGCTTCTGCACCCGGGCAGTGATCGCGGTCTGGGTGACGTGCAGCTTTTCAGCCGCCGCGGCCAGGCTGCCGTGGCGGACAATTTCCAGAAAGGTGCGGGCGAGGTCGATGTCCATGGGCAGGCCGATGTGGGAGGTGCGGGCATTGTAAGAGCAGCCATGGTCTTCCGATACCGTCTGTGGCGAGGGAGCTTGCTCCCACTGGGGCGCGAAGCGGCCCCAAGCTCCCTCGCCACAGAGTTCACTGTCCGGTCTGATCACCTCGTGCCAAACAATCACTCCGCCAACTCAACCGCCCTCACCGCCGCCCAATCGGCTACCAACCGCTGCGGCGTGCCACACGCCTTGCGCTTAAGCACAAAATTACGGCACTTCTCGGCGAACTGTTTACGGTTTTGCACCATGTCCTGGTGCATTTCTTCCAGCTCGGCATTGCGGCAGTGCTGCATCAATTGAGTATCGAACCGATTTTTACGCTCACGCACCGCCTGGTACGCCGGATCACTCAACGCTCCATTGGCGCGCTGCAACAGCCATAGGCCAAACTCGTCCGGGCAGCGCGGACCGATTTCCTGGACCATGCCTAACTGCAAGGCCTGGAGGGCGCTGATCGGCAGGCAGTCTTCGGTGAGTTTTTCCGCCATCGCCGGGCCGACGGCGCGGGGCAGGCTGTAGGTCCAGTATTCGGAGCCGTACAGGCCCATGGTTTTGTAATGGGGGTTGAGCACGATGTCGGAGCGGGCGAAAACAATATCGGCAGCCAGCGCCAGCATCACGCCACCGGCCCCGGCATTGCCGGTCAGGCCGCTGACCACCAGTTGCCGGGCGCTGAGCAGTTCCTGGCAGACGTCGTCGATCGCCTGAATATTGGCCCAGGCTTCCAGCCCCGGAACTGCTGCGGCCTGGATCACGTTGAGGTGCACGCCGTTGGAGAAACTGCCGCGTCCACCCTTGATCAGCAGCACTTGGGTGTCCCGGGACTTGGCCCAGCGCAGGGCCTCCACCAGTCGTTGGCACTGTTCGGTGCTCATGGCGCCGTTGTAAAACTCGAAGGTCAGCTCGCCGACATGCCCCGACTCGCGATAGCGGATCGGTTGATAGCTTTCGTTGTTAAACGGCTGAGAGGCGATCGACCAATCAAGGGTCGGGACGTGCGCAAGCTGTTCAGCGAGTACATGCCGGGCCGGACGCTTGAAGGTTTCTTCGCCGGGCCGGGGTTTGCGTCGCAGCGAACCGATCCACAGGCTGTGATCACCGGTCGCGACCAGCACCGCATCGTCATGCACCGCGAGAATCTCTCCCGGCGTGCCGCTGCGCGAATCCAGATGAGCGTCATACAGGTAATACTGACCGCCGGCCAGGCTGGCCAATACGCCGGGCTGACCGTCGGCGGCGTCGATGCTGCGTTTGATGAAGTGCGCGTTGTCGTGCCAGCTGAAGATCCGGTCAGCTTGCTTCATGTTCGGCTGCAAGCGGCCAATCACATGGCGTTGGCTGTAGTCTAAAGGCACTGGCTCGAAACCATCGATAAACTTTTCCACGACTTCGCGGATGCAGGTGATTGCCGCGTCGCTGACGCGCCCGTTGTACAACTCGGATTTGCGCAGACCCTGGGGCAGGTTGAATTCACAAGTGGCCCAGACCGGCCCGGCGTCCATTTCCTCCACCGCTTGCAGCGCGGTCACGCCCCAGCGGCTGAGCTCACGGGTGATCGCCCAGTCCAGCGCACTGGCGCCACGGTCGCCGACGATGCCCGGATGAATGATCACCACAGGGCGCTTGAGGTTGCTCCACAGTTGCTGCGGTACCCGATCCTTGAGAAACGGGCAGATCACCAGGTCGGCGCCGGAGTGTTCGATCTGCTCGCACACTGCGTCTTCATCGGTGAACAGCACCACGCTGGGCGAGTGACCGGCCTGACGCAAATCCAGCCAGGCCCGCTGGGTCAGGCCGTTGAACGCCGATGCCAGCAGAATGATTTTCAATGACCGCATGATTGACTCTTCCTTGAGAATGATCGGCCGCAGGCTCCCGATGAGCCGTCCTTGGCCTTCGATGGAAGAGCGATAGTAGAGAGTGTGGGGGGGAGGGCAACTGATCGAGATCAAGCTTGTGTCAGCGAGTGTTGCAGAGGCTAAAAATCAAAAGATCGTCCGAACGCGGCCCGAGCCTTCGGACGATCTTTTCTCTTTTCAAAACGCAAAACACGAACAGCCAAAC
This sequence comes from Pseudomonas sp. KD5, assembly GCF_012932895.1. NCBI lineage: Bacteria > Pseudomonadati > Pseudomonadota > Gammaproteobacteria > Pseudomonadales > Pseudomonadaceae > Pseudomonas > Pseudomonas sp. KD5. Next base: position 17,952 of record NZ_JDWJ01000008.1, read on the forward strand.
GCCCCCCAGAACCCTTGAAAGTCACTGACCGGCGCCGACGACAACCGCGCCCGTTCATGGCTGTGGGCATGCACCGCGCAAGCGCCCACACACTGATGCACTTGCGCGGTCATTGGCGCCAGGGGTTTCCAGTGCCCCGGTACATTCACCACCGGCGACCACTCAGGCACCACCGGGATTGGCGGTGGCCCCAGTTTTTCGAACTCGACGCTACCGTGGACGATCTTGCCGTCGACAATGGTCAGCACCGACTCGATCCACTTTATGGCTTCGTCTTCGATGTGAAAGTAGTCCGCCGACAGCGCAATCAGGTCCGCCAGTTGCCCGACCTTGATCTGGCCTTTCTTGCCTTGTTCGGAGGAAAACCAGGCGCTGCCGTGGGTGAAGAGTTCCAGCGCCGTATCGCGGCTCAAGCCTTGTGGAGACAGGGCTAATCCGCCGACGGTACGGCCGCTGACCAGCCAGTACAGCGATGTCCAGGGGTTGTAGCTGGAGACGCGCGTGGCATCGGTGCCGGCGCCCACTGGAACGCCCTCGGCGAGCATGCGCGCGATCGGTGGCGTGGCTTCGGCCGCCTTGGCGCCGTAACGGTCGACGAAGTATTCACCCTGGAACGCCATGCGGTCCTGGATGGCGATACCACCGCCCAGGGCCTTGACCCGTTCGATGTTCCGGGGGGTGATGGTTTCGGCGTGATCGAAGAACCACGGCAAACCGTTGAACGGAATATCCCGGTTGACCTTCTCGAACACGTCGAGCATGCGGCTGATGGATTCGTTGTAGGTGGCGTGCAGGCGGAAGGGCCAGCGCTGTTCCACCAGATGGCGCACCACCGGTTCCAGTTCCTGCTCCATGGTTTGCGGCAGGTCGGGGCGTGGTTCGAGGAAGTCTTCGAAATCCGCTGCCGAGAACACCAGCATCTCGCCGGCGCCGTTGTGCCGCAGGAAGTCATCGCCCTGGCCGTAATGGGAGGTGCTGGTCCAGTTCTTGAAGTCGGTCAGTTCTTCCTTGGGTTTCTGGGTGAACAGGTTGTAGGCAATGCGCACCGTGAGCTGTTTGTCTCTGGCCAATTGCTGGATGACTTGATAGTCGTCCGGGTAATTCTGATAACCGCCGCCGGCATCGATGGCGCTGGTGAGACCCAGTCGATTGAGTTCGCGCATGAACTGGCGGGTCGAGTTGACCTGATATTCCAGTGGCAGCTTCGGCCCCTTGGCCAGGGTCGAGTAGAGGATCATTGCGTTCGGGCGGGCGATCAGCATGCCGGTGGGGTCGCCATTGGCATCGCGCTGGATCTCGCCGCCCGGCGGGTTCGGCGTGTCGCGGGTGTAGCCGACCACTTTCAGTGCGGCACGGTTGAGCAGGGCGCGGTCGTAGAGGTGCAGGACGAACACTGGAGTGTCCGGCGCGGCTTTGTTCAGATCTTCAAGGGTCGGCATGCGTTTTTCGGCAAACTGGAATTCATTCCAGCCACCGACCACCCGCACCCATTGCGGGGTAGGGGTGCGGTCGGCCTGATCCTTGAGCATACGCAGGGCATCAGCCAGGGACGGCACGCCTTCCCAGCGCAGTTCAAGGTTGTAATTGAGGCCGCCACGAATCAGGTGCAAGTGGGAGTCGTTGAGGCCGGGAATCACTGTGCGGCCATGCAGGTCAACGATTTGTGTGCCGGGGCCTTGCAGGGCCATGGCCTGGGCATCGCTGCCGACCACCACAAAGCGCCCGTCCTTGATCGCGACGGCGCTGGCCTGGGGTTTCTTGCGGTCGACGGTGTGCAGGCGTCCGTTGTACAGAATCAGGTCGGCGGGGGTGTCGGGCATGGTTTTACTCCCTGCGGTTAGCGGACTGATCCAGGCACCGATGGCGCCTGCCGAAAGACCTTGCAGTACACGGCGGCGACTGAAGTCATTGTGCTCGTCAGGTGGGCTCATGGCAGTGCTCTCCACACAGTTCTTTATAAAAGAAGCGAGGGCAAACAGCCGATGTCTGACGCATGCGGCCAGAAGGAATATAGACGGCATATCCACAGATAGCCGTTTTCCGAGGGTGAAAAACGACGAATCCCGCCACGAGGGGCGGGATTCGCATGCAGCCAGAGAGGCTCCCGAGAGCGGGAGCCGTCGTATTAGCCTGGGAACAGCTCGGACAGTTTCATGGCCAGCATCATGTCGCCTTCAGCGCGCAGCTTGCCGCCCATGAACGCTTGCATGCCGTCGGTCGAACCGTCGACGATGCCTTCCAGGGTTTCGCTGTCCATCACCAGGGTCACTTGGGCGTCCGGGTTTTCACCTTCTTGCAGTTCGCAGGTGCCGTCTTTGACGATCAGGGAGAAGTTCTTGGTGTCGTCGATGCGGAAACCGAAGATCAGGTTCAGACCGGCAGCAGCGGCTGGGTTGAACTTGGCTTTCATTGCTTGTACGACATCAGCTACGGAGGTCATGGTTCGATCCTTTCTTGGGTAATAAGAGCTGGGTGATTACAGCCAGGGTCACAATAGTCCGGAATCAACGAAACGTGATGAGTTCCGGGGCCTTCAACAGTTGCAGGTGCGTATGACTGTTGAAGGAAGCCAAAGCCACCTCGCGATCACGAAACTTGAGCAGGTTGAGCGAGGTGTTGACGATTTGCCAGTTCAGCTCAAAGGCCTGCCGGGCAGGCATTTGCGTAATAAGATGGAGCAGGGCAGTGATGGTGCCGCCGGAGGTGAATACGGCGATTTTCTGGGTGTTGTCGGCGTTTTCGAGCAGTCGCTGCAGACCGGCCTGCACGCGTTCTACGAAGCCCAGCCAGCTTTCCAGACCCGGTGTGTCATAGATGCCGGCGAGCCAGCGCTCGATGATCAAGGCGAAGATACGCTGGAACTCGGCACGGTTTTGCGTGGCGTTGCGCAGGATGTCCAGCGCCTCGGGCTCGTCCTCCAGCATGGCTGGCAGGAGGGCGCGGATCACCGCGTCGGCGTCGAACTCGTTGAAGGCCGAATCGATTTCCAGGGGCGGCACCGGCAAGCCCACGGCAGCGTACTGTTCCAGCGCGCTGGTGGCCGTATGTTGCTGACGGCGCAGGTCGCCCGACAGGCAGCGATCGAAGCTGACACCGAGTTCGGCCAGATGCTGGCCAAGGACTTCTGCCTGGCGAATACCGGTCGGCGACAGAACGTCATAGTCGTCTGCACCAAAGGAGGCCTGGCCATGTCGAATCAAATAGATGCTGCCCACGTCCGCGTCATCCCGGTACGTTGAAGGTTTGGCGAGGTTATGGGGATGACGGTGAGCTGTCAATGAAAAAACATACGCTTGTTTGAAATGCCCGTTACAGGCCTGTTGCCAGAGGTTTCACGACTGGTCGCCGGGCCGGCTCATGGGTATGCTGGAGGTATCCCGCGCGTGTTCATGCCGCGCATCGTGTTGAAGGAGTCTCTGTGGAGTTTTTGTCCGAGTACGCCAGTTTCCTGGCTAAAACCGTGACCCTGGTGATCGCCATTCTGGTGGTCCTGGCCAGTTTTGCGGCGTTGCGCAGCAAAGGTCGGCGCAAGTCGCACGGCCAGTTGCAAGTCAGCAAACTCAATGATTTCTACAAAGGGCTGCGCGAACGCCTGGAGCAAACCTTGCTCGACAAGGATCAGCTCAAGGCCTTGCGCAAATCCCAGGCTAAAACCGAGAAAAAGCAAAAGAAGAAACCTGAGGCCAAGCCGCGGGTGTTCGTGCTGGATTTCGACGGCGACATCAAGGCGTCGGCCACTGAAAGCCTGCGCCACGAAATCACCGCGCTGCTGACCCTCGCCACGCCAAAGGATGAAGTGGTGCTGCGCCTGGAAAGCGGCGGCGGCATGGTTCACAGCTACGGCCTGGCATCTTCGCAACTGGCGCGCATTCGCGAGGCCGGCGTGCCGTTGACCGTGTGCATCGACAAGGTCGCGGCCAGCGGCGGCTACATGATGGCGTGCATCGGCGAGAAAATTATCAGCGCACCGTTCGCGATTCTCGGCTCGATCGGCGTGGTGGCGCAGTTGCCCAACGTCAATCGCCTGCTGAAAAAGCATGACATCGACTTCGAAGTGCTCACGGCCGGTGAGTACAAGCGCACCCTGACAGTGTTTGGCGAAAACACCGAGAAGGGCCGGGAGAAATTCCAGGAAGAGCTGGACATCACCCATCAGCTGTTCAAAAACTTCGTTTCCCGCTATCGCCCGCAACTGGCTATCGATGAAGTGGCCACCGGGGAAATCTGGCTCGGTGTTTCGGCACTCGACAAGCAACTGGTGGACGAGCTCAAGACCAGCGACGAATACCTCGCTGAACGCGCTAAACAGTCCGAGCTCTATCATTTGCATTACGCCGAACGTAAAACCCTGCAGGAGCGCATCGGCATGGCGGCCAGCGGTTCGATCGATCGCGTATTGCTGAGCTGGTGGAGCCGGTTGACCCAGCAACGCTTCTGGTAACCGTACCAGGCATCACCGTCAGTAAAAAAAACCGTGGATTGCCCACGGTTTTTTTTTGACCTTCGGAAGGTGTCCACTCACCCTCAAGAAATAACGAATTTTCCTAATGCCATTGTCGATCGGTCGCGCTTTCGTGTGGAGTCAGGTGGGGTAGGGTGACAGGCCTGAATTGACTGCAATGGATTGCACCATGAATGAGCTCCTTCACCACGTTGCCGCACCTCATCCAGCCCCATCGTTGCGCATGCGCGACGAACTGAAAGCTGCACTGGACATCGCTCTCCCCCAAACCCCCGGCCAGTTGGGCGCACACCTGATCAAGAAAAAATGGGGGCAGGACATCGACCCGCAGACGACCTTGATGGTCACCCTCGATTACCACTACAAGGGCCACCCTGAAGAGAACGGTTTCCAGCAGGGCCAGGTGGCGAACTCGCGGTCGCTGTTGCAAGCGCTGCTTTCAAATTACCAGACGGTTGGGGACGGGCGTTTTGCGGAAACCGCCTTTGGTCTGTACACACCGCCGGACGTCGGCCCGACGGTGCGGATTGTCGAGCATGTCGACGAGTTCGCTGATTACGGCAGCGGCAATCACGACACCTATGAAGGCATCTATCGGCAAACGGCGCCGCAGACTTACGGTCCCGCCTCACAACTGAAGCTGAGGCCGGCTGATTTCAAGAAATGGGTCTGGGAGCTGGACTTCAAGCATGTGTACGAGACCTATCTTGAAAAGGTCTGGCCCTCTGACGAGGTGCTCACTGCGTCCAGTCCGTACGCCTTGAGGACATCGGTCAAAGCAGCGTTTGTGATGACGGCCTGGTTGCAGTTCAAGGAGCGCTGCCTGTCGCAAAAAGGACTTGAGCTCGCGATGGAGACGGCTGGCTTGCCGCCCGGTCAGGCATGGGAAGCGCTGACCATCGAACAACTGCAAGCGGCGACGCGTACCCCTTTGTCCGTCAGGGCCGGCCGTTTGAAGCTATACCGTTACACCGCAACAGATACCTGGGTGTTCCGTGACACTGCCAGTACCCGAATGCTGCTGTACATCCCTGGCAACTCTTCCCCGCTGCACGAATTCACCGATGCCACTCAACTGCACCAATGGGTCGTCGCGCAGGGCAAGCTCAGCGAGACAAAGCAGGCATTGGCCGCCCATTTTGCCGAAGATGATCGCGAGGACGGTACGTTTCAGGCGGGTGTGCTGACGGCATTGGACGGCATGGCGCAGTATCCCGCGATGCATCGGCTGACCAACAACGCCGGTTTTTTCAATAACGACGGCTACTGGGACCCCGCCGATTACATTGGCTACGACAATCCGCCATCGGCGACCGATCCGTTTGCGCAATTGGTGCTGACGATGAAGCAGGCCGCCCACGCCAGTATCGAAAGCATTCGTACCGATGCACAGGTCAATCGTGACAATTTAAGTGCGGTTGTCGAACCGGTGGTGCAATGGATCAACCGGTTCGGGCCATTGGCGTTGTTCGTCCCGGGAGGCGAAGGCATATTGGCGCTGGCCGGGCTTATTGACGCCGGTTACGGTCTTGATCAGGCGGTAAACGGTAAAACACCGCGTGAACGGTCGGAGGGCGTGTCGCGCACCGTGTTCGGTTTGCTTAATGCGCTGCCGATCGGCGCACAGGCGGCGCTGAAGGATGAAGCGGCCGTCGAGTCAGTACGTCCGTCTTCGCAAATCGTCGTTGCCCCGACGCCCGAGCCACCGGTTTCCATGCTGTCCTCCCGCGTGGAGCTGATCCGCGGAATCGGCCCGACTGTGGCGTCTTTCAGCGATGACGTCCTGGCACAGATCGGCAAGGTCAGTGTGATTGACGATGACATGCTGCGACTGATGCAGACGGGGCGTCCACCGACGCCTTTACTGGCGGATACGATCAGTCGCTTCAAGATCGATCAGGATCTGGGGGCGGCCGGCACGCCTGAGCAATTCAACAGGCGTTACGCCGCACTTCAACAGTCGGACCATGAATGGGTGCGGCTGTTTCAGCAGCAATACCCGACGCTGCCCAAAGGTGCCATCGAGCAAATGCTCGACCGCTATGGCGTGGATATCCAGCAAGCCCCCGATGTGACCGAGGTCAGGCAAGTGTTCACGCGTCTGGACAGCAAGGCGCGGCAATACCAGCAGCATGTGCGGCTCAATCGCGCTAATGAAGGTCTTTATCTGCGTTCGGTGGCGAGCCCGGACTCGGACATCCTGGCCTTGCACTCGCTGCAAAACCTGCCGGGCTGGCCGCGGAACCTGCGGATCGATGTCCTTGATCAGTCCATCGCGGGGCGAGTGCTGGACCGCATCGGCGCGCAGGATGCCACGGATGTCCGGCGCTTGGTCAGAATCGGACAGCACTATCTGCATCAGGCCTCGCCAACAGACTTTTATACGGCACTTCTCGGTGTGTTGACGGACGACGACCGTTCAGCGCTGCTCCTGACGTCGCCTGGTTCAGTCGACGAACTGCGACTCGCCGTCAGCGACCAGGCGTTGCCCCGATCACAGGTGATACTCGGGCTGCAAAGAATGGACGGTGGGTTGCCGTTCGATGCCCATGGGCTCAGTGGCGGCGGTTTTCCGGGAACGCCCCAGGCCGAGGCGCTGACGCACCAGATGATGAGGCTGCAACTCAAAGCGGTCTATCCAGACTTCACCGATGCCCTGGCTGATGCGGTTCTTCAACGCGAAGGTGTAAACGCACAGGCGCACATTGAGTGGTTGAAGCAACAGCTGCAGCAACTCGACATCGACCTGACCGCCTGGGTAGATCAGGTGGCGGATGACATTCATGGCATGGCTATCGATTTCCTGGCCCCGAATAATCCCGAAGCAGCGGGATTGAGCGCTGCACAAATCGAGGCCTATAACGTTCAGTTGGTGCAGGCCGAAATACAACAGGAGCGAGCGATTCGAAATGAGTTGGCCGAGGAGCTGGCCTCCATCTGGCAACAACGCAGGGCGCCGCAGGATCTGTTACTGCCTGCTGATCAGATACGCGGCGTCAGGCTGGATCTCGACTTCGAGAATTATCACCGGTTACCCACGTTGAATGTCCGGCTCAACAATGTTCTCGAGTTGTCGATGCGCGGCTTTCACCTGACTGAAGAGGAAAGTCTGAACGGATTTCTCGAGTGTTTTCCAAATCTTGAAGTGCTGAACCTGGAAAATGTCGACCTGAGTCACTTCAACCATGGCGGCCTTGCGGAGCGCGCATTGCCTCCTTCGATCAACCAGATGGCGCGTCTCTCTTCGCTGAATCTGAGGTCGACGAATCTGACGTTCAATGAGCGCGCCGCCTCTCAATTGACCGGGTTGACACACTTGCAGACGCTGGACCTGAGCAACAACCCGCTGGGCGTCCCGCCGTTGGTGCTCGGAATGAACGACTTGCGCTGGCTGAACCTGAGCAACACCGGGATCATTGGTTGCCCAGTCGGAGTCATGGAGCAGCCCTATCTGACGTCGTTGGACCTGCGTAATAACCAGATAACCCGAGTGCCGCCAGCAGTGCTGAACCAGGCTATCTCGAGGGACCGTGTGCTGCTGCAGGGCAATCCATTGACGGATGAGGACACCTTGTTGCGCATTGTCGATCATCGGCGGCGAACGGGTATCAACCTGTGGTTAAGCGATCCCGGGGTTAATTACGGGAATGTCATCGAGTGGTTGCGCGAAGGCGATGGGGAGTTGCAAGCGACGCGACGATTGATCTGGCAGAGGCTGGCAGCCAGGCCCCTTGGCGCCCGGTTCCTGAGGATAATGGATGGACTGAGCCTGACGGCGGACTTCCGGGTCGATTATCTGTCGCTTCAGGCGAGGGTGTGGCGACTGCTCGGTGAAGCCGATGCTTCGCAAGCGCTTTGGGAAAGACTGGTTCAGGATATTGAATCGGCCGAGGTCGATCCTGAAAACCCGTTTGCGCTGTTCACGGCACTTGAGGACCGTGCCCGGTTTTATCGGAACTGGGAGGCCATGGGACGACCGTTTCCGATAGGCACGCAGTAAGGGAAAAACCTTGAACCCCGCAAGGGGTTCAAGGTGTGACGATCAACGGCGACGGAACAGCGGCAGCGGTTCGTCTGTTGCGGCCTGATAGGTCACCGAGAAGTCCTTGAGGCCTTCAAGGGCTTCGTAGGGGTCTTTATCGGCGCGAATGGCAAACGCATCGAAACCGCAGCGGTGCATGTAGAACAGCTGGTCGCGCAGCACATCGCCAATTGCCCGCAGTTCGCCTTTGAAACCATAGCGGTCACGCAGCAGACGGGCGTTGGAGTAGTTGCGACCATCGGTGAAGGCCGGGAAGTTCAGGGCGATGACCTGGAAGTTCGCCACGTCGTCACCGATTTCTTCGGCTTCTTCGTCGGCATCCAGCCACACACCCAGGCCGCCATCGCGGGCCATGAGCATGCGGCTGTGTTCGCGCCACATGTGCAACGGGACGATCAGGTCGTCGCAGTTGCTGATCTCGTCGATGTTGAAATCTTTCGGCAACAGGTGCCAGGTTTCGTCGACGACTTCGTTGTTCTTAATTATTCGCTGCATAGACGCGCTCCTTGAAGAGGTCGATGCCGATACGCTGATAAGTGTCGATGAAGCGCTCGTCTTCGGTACGTTGTTCGATGTACACGTCGATCAGCTTCTCGATCACATCAGGCATGGCTTCCTGGGCGAAGGATGGGCCGAGGATCTTGCCCAGGCTCGCATCGCGGCTGGCGCTGCCACCCAGGGACACCTGATAGAACTCTTCGCCTTTCTTGTCCACTCCGAGAATACCGATGTGGCCCACGTGGTGGTGACCACAGGCGTTCATGCAGCCGGAGATGTTCAGGTCCAGCTCGCCGATGTCGAACAGGTAGTCCAGGTCGTCGAAACGGCGCTGGATCGATTCGGCGATCGGGATCGACTTGGCGTTGGCCAAGGAGCAGAAGTCGCCGCCAGGGCAGCAGATGATGTCGGTTAGCAAGCCGATGTTCGGCGTGGCGAAACCTTGCTCGCGCAACTCGCCCCACATGGCGAACAACTGGCTCTGCTCGACATCGGCCAGAATGATGTTCTGCTCGTGGGAGGTGCGCAGTTGACCGAAGCTGTAACGGTCGGCGAGGTCGGCAACGGCATCGAGCTGTTTGTCGGTGATGTCGCCCGGTGCAACGCCGGTCGGCTTCAGGGACAGCGTCACGGCGACGTAACCCGGCTTCTTGTGCGCCAGGGTGTTGCGGATGCGCCAGCGGGCGAAGCCCGGGTGCTGTTTGTCGAGCTCGGCCAGTTCGGCTGTCTGGTTTTCCAGAGCCTTGTAGTCCGGATCGACAAAGTGCTTGGCCACGCGATGCACTTCGGCCTCGGTCAGCGTGGTCTGGCCACCGCGAAGGTGTTCCATTTCCGCATCGACTTTCTGCGCGAACACTTCAGGCGTCAGGGCCTTGACCAGAATCTTGATCCGCGCCTTGTACTTGTTGTCGCGACGGCCGTAGCGGTTGTAGACCCGCAGAATGGCGTCGAGGTAGCTCAACAGGTCCTGCCACGGCAGGAATTCGTTGATGAACGCGCCCACCACCGGAGTACGGCCCAGGCCGCCACCGACCAGTACACGGAAGCCCAGTTCGCCCGCGGCGTTGTGCACCGGCTCGAGGCCGATGTCATGGACTTCGATGGCCGCACGGTCGGACGTCGAACCGTTGATGGCAATTTTGAATTTACGCGGCAGGTAAGCGAATTCCGGGTGGAACGTGGTCCACTGACGGACGATTTCGCACCATGGCCGCGGGTCGATCAGCTCGTCGGCGGCGACACCGGCGAACTGATCGGTGGTGACGTTGCGCAGGCAGTTGCCGCTGGTCTGGATCGCGTGCATCTGCACGGTCGCCAGCTCAGCCAGGATGTCCGGGATGTCTTCCACAGCCGGCCAGTTGAACTGCACGTTCTGCCGGGTACTGATGTGGGCGTAGCCCTTGTCATAGTCGCGGGCAATCTTGGCCATCATTCGCGTCTGGCGCGAAGTGAGTTGGCCGTAAGGCACCGCCACCCGCAGCATCGGGGCAAAGCGCTGGATATAAAGGCCATTTTGCAGGCGCAGGGGGCGGAATTCTTCTTCGCTCAGCTCGCCTGCCAGATAGCGTCGGGTCTGATCACGGAACTGCTTGACGCGGTCCTCGATGATCCGCTGATCGTACTCGTCGTATACGTACATATAAGTCCTGTTCTCAGGCTTGGGCCGGTCGGATACAGCTGCGTTTTCGCAAGCTTTCATCCGATTCTGCCTCGGCAATTCTGCGCGCACGGCCGCGCACTCCCAACGGAGCCGACGCAAGATACCAGTTTGCAGTTATGCGCAAAAGTGATGTTTGAGTATATGCAAAGAACCAAAACGACTAATGAAAGTCGTTGAGATAAAACCCTCATTTGTCGTGCGGGCAATCATCGTCTTAACTGTGCTCGAGTCTTTATGCAATCACCGATAAAACCGACAAGAGGCGATGCAATGAGCAACCCAACCAAAGCAAGGAAAAGCGATAGCACGGTCGATGCCTGGGCGATTCTGTTCCTGATCATCCTGGTCGTGGGTACGGCGGTATTCTGGGTCAGCCATCAATAAACGACCCCGTCCGGGCCCGGCGCCGACGATTGTCGGACTAAAGCCGGAATAAGCGCCGTTTCCAGGGACTTCGCTGGCTATAATGCGCTGCGGATTTTCGGGGGCTCGGACGATCAATGTTGAAGTTCTTCTGTGGTGTAGTGCTGGCGCTTGGCGCGGTCCTGGGACCGTGTGCCCAGGCGGCGTCCGTATTGTTTCTCAATCCTGGGACCTCTCAAGAGACATTCTGGGTCAGTTACTCGCAGTTCATGCAGGCCGCGGCCAAGAACCTGGGCATGGATTTGCAAATCCAGTATGCCGAGCGAAACGCCGAGACCACACTCAAACAGGCCCGCGAAGCGCTGCAAGGGCCGAGTCGGCCGGACTATCTGGTGTTCTCCAACGAACTGTATGTCGCCCCCGAAATCTTGCGCTTGGCTCAAGGCAGCGGCGTGAAGCTGTTTTTGGTCAACAACGGCCTGACCGCCGACCAGATGCGCCTGCTCGGCGCACAGCCGGGCAAGTATCCCGACTGGTTGGGTAGCCTGGTGCCCAACAATGAGGAGGGCGGCTACCTGATGCTCAAGGAACTGATTCGCCTGCATGGCCCGGTCGCACCCGGTGAGGTCATCGAGCTGGTGGCCTTTTCCGGCCTGAAAATCACGCCGGCCGCGCAACAGCGTGAGCAGGGCATGATGCGGGCATTGGCCGAACACCCTGAAGTGCGTTTACGCCAGTTGGTGTATGGCGGCTGGACCCGCGAGCGTGCCTATGAACAGGCCAGGTTATTGTTCAAGCGTTACCCGCAAACATCGCTGGTCTGGTCGGCCAACGATGAAATGGCTTTCGGTGCCATGAAGGCATACGCCGAAACGGGAGGCCAGCCGGGCAAGGATGTGCTGTTCAGTGCCATCAACAATTCAGCGGCCGCGTTGCAGGCGCTGTTGGAAGGGCGGCTAAGCGTGTTGTTGGGCGGGCACTTCACTCTGGGCGGCTGGGCTCTTGTGCAGTTGCATGACTACGATCAGGGGGTGGATGTCAGCCAGTACGGCGGGCGCGACCGGCAGATTCCGTTATTGCAGCTGATCGACCACGCGCAAGCCCGGCGACTGTTGGCGATGAGTGCTACCCAGGATTATGGCGTGGATTTTCAAAAGCTCTCGGCCAAAGGGAGACCGACGTCGTATCGCTACCCGTTCAGCCTGCAAACCCTGATGCACTGAGTCGGCTCAGATCCCGGCCAGATGTAGCACCAGTTTGACGATGCCGAACAGGATCAGGGCGAACACCACCGTGAACAGAATCCCCAGAATCACGAAATGACTGGGCTTGCCGTGGGTGAAATCCCGCGCCCGGTTTTTCCCGCTCTGCACCCCGAACGCCGCCGCCATGACGCTGTGCAGCATCTGCCAGAAGGTCGGCGGTTTGTTGTGGTTATTATTGTCGACTGGATCGTCCATAAATCCCCCGTCACGAATGTGTATGAGGCAAGCATAGACAATCTACAGTATGCACAAATCAAATGTGGGAGCGGGCTTGCTCGCGAAGAGATCATGACAGTCGATATCAACGTTGACTGTCAGTCCGCTTTCGCGAGCAAGCCCGCTCCCACAAGGAGTCTTTGTTGGCCACAGAATTGTGGCCAACAAGGCAGGGTTAGTTGTCGTAACCCAGGTTAGGCGCCAGCCAGCGCTCGGTCACGCTCAACTCCTGGCCTTTGCGCGAGGTGTAGCTCTGCACCTGATCCTTGTCGATCTTGCCCACGGCGAAATACTGCGCCTGCGGGTGAGCGAAGTACCAGCCGCTGACCGCCGCCGCCGGGAACATCGCGTAGTGCTCGGTGAGGAATACGCCGCTGCGGCCGGCCTTGAGCTCTTCCGCTTCCGGATCCAGCAGCTTGAACAGCGTGGCTTTCTCGGTGTGATCCGGGCACGCCGGGTAGCCCGGAGCAGGGCGGATGCCGGTGTATTGCTCTTTGATCAGCGCCTCGTTGTCCAGCGTCTCGTCCTTGGCGTAGCCCCAGTAGTCTTTACGCACTTGCTGGTGCAGCCACTCGGCGCACGCCTCGGCCAGACGGTCGGCCAACGCCTTGACCATGATCGAGTTGTAGTCGTCGCCCGCTTCCTGATAGGCCTTGGCCACTTCTTCGGCGCCGATCCCGGCGGTGGTGATGAAACCACCCACGTAGTCGGTCACGCCGCTGTCCTTCGGCGCAACGAAGTCGGCCAGGGAGAAGTTCGGCTTACCGTCGGTCTTGATGATCTGCTGGCGCAAGTGATGCAGCTTGGCCAATGGCTTGCCGTCATCGCCATAGACTTCAATGTCATCGTCGCGCACCTGGTTGGCCGGCCAGAAACCGAACACCGCACGGGCGCTGATCAGCTTCTCGTCGATCAACTTGGCAAGCATTTCCTGGGCATCGGCGTACAGCGCGGTGGCGGCTTCACCGACCACTTCATCCTGCAGGATGCGCGGGAACTTGCCGGCCAGGTCCCAGGAGATGAAGAACGGTGTCCAGTCGATGTATTCGGCCAAAACCTTCAGGTCGATGTTGTCCAGCACCTTGGCGCCGGTGAACGTCGGTTTGACCGGCTCATAGTTGGCCCAGTCGAACTGCGGTTTCTTGGCGATGGCCGCCGGGTAGCTCAGGCGCTCGGTGCGGGCGCTGCGGTTGGCGGTGCGCTCGCGAACGTCGATGTATTCCAGGCGGGTCTTCTCGACGAAACCGGCTTTCAGCTCCTTGGACAGCAACTGCGTCGCCACGCCCACGGCGCGGGAGGCATCGGTGACGTAGATCACCGCGTCGTTGCTGTACTTGGGCTCGATCTTCACCGCCGTGTGCGCCTTGGAGGTGGTCGCGCCACCGATCATCAGCGGCAGGTGGAAGTCCTGACGCTGCATCTCGCGGGCCACGTGAACCATTTCGTCCAGCGAAGGCGTGATCAGGCCGGACAGGCCGATGATGTCGCATTTCTCGTCTTTGGCGACTTGCAGGATCTTCTCCGCCGGCACCATCACGCCGAGGTCGACGATGTCGTAGCCGTTACAGCCCAGCACCACGCCGACGATGTTCTTGCCGATGTCGTGCACGTCACCCTTGACGGTGGCCATGAGGATCTTGCCCTTGGCCTCCGGCTTGTCGCCTTTTTCCAGTTCGATGAACGGGATCAAGTGGGCCACAGCCTGCTTCATCACGCGGGCGGATTTCACCACTTGCGGCAGGAACATTTTGCCGGCGCCGAACAGGTCGCCGACGATGTTCATGCCGGCCATCAACGGGCCTTCGATGACTTCGATCGGGCGCGCGAACGACAACCGCGATTCTTCAGTATCCTCAACAATGTGCGTGGTGATGCCCTTGACCAAGGCATGCTCCAGACGCTTGTTGACGTCCCAGTTGCGCCACTCTTCAGTCTCGGCTTCCTTGACGCTGCCGTCGCCCTTGTACTTGTCGGCGATGGCGAGGAGGGCGTCGGTGCCTTCCGGAGTACGGTTGAGGATCACGTCTTCAACGGCGTCGCGCAGCTCCACCGGGATCTGGTCGTAGATCTCCAGTTGGCCGGCGTTGACGATGCCCATGGTCAGGCCGTTGCGGATTGCATACAGCAGGAACACCGAGTGAATCGCCTCGCGCACCGGGTTGTTGCCACGGAACGAGAACGACACGTTGGACACACCGCCGGAGCTCAGGGCGTAGGGCAGTTCGTCGCGGATGTAGGCACAGGCGTTGATGAAGTCCACAGCGTAGTTGTTGTGTTCTTCGATACCGGTGGCCACGGCGAAGATGTTCGGGTCGAAGATGATGTCTTCCGGCGGGAAGCCGACTTCGTTGACCAGAATGTCGTAGGAGCGTTTGCAGATTTCTTTCTTGCGCGCTTCGGTGTCGGCCTGGCCGGCTTCATCGAAGGCCATCACCACCACCGCGGCGCCGTAGCGTTTGCACAGTTTGGCGTGATGAATGAACTGCTCGACACCTTCCTTCATGCTGATGGAGTTGACGATGCCCTTGCCCTGGATGCACTTGAGGCCGGCTTCGATCACTTCCCACTTGGAGGAGTCGATCATGATCGGTACGCGGGAGATGTCCGGTTCGCCGGCAATCAGATTGAGGAAGGTCACCATGGCCTTCTTCGAATCGAGCATCCCTTCATCCATGTTGATGTCGATCACTTGGGCGCCGGCTTCGACCTGCTGCAGGGCGACTTCCAGGGCCTCGGTGTAGTTGTCTTCACGGATCAGGCGGGCGAACTTGGCGGAACCGGTGATGTTGGTCCGCTCGCCGACGTTGACGAACAGCGAACTGCGATCGATGGTGAACGGTTCCAGGCCCGACAGGCGGCAGGCCTTGGGGATGTCCGGAATTTCACGCGGGGCGTAACCGGCGACCGCTTTGGCGATGGCTTCGATGTGGCCCGGCGTGGTGCCGCAGCAGCCGCCGACGATGTTGAGGAAGCCACTTTGGGCGAACTCTTCGATGACCTTGGCGGTTTCCGCGGGTAGTTCGTCGTACTCGCCGAATTCGTTCGGCAGGCCGGCGTTCGGGTGCGCCGACACGTGGGTGTTGGCTTTGTTCGACAGCTCTTCCAGGTACGGGCGCAACTCACGGGCGCCGAGGGCGCAGTTCAGGCCGACGGAAATCGGCTTGGCGTGGGCCACGGAGTTCCAGAACGCTTCGGTGGTCTGGCCGGAGAGGGTGCGGCCGGAGGCGTCGGTGATGGTGCCGGAAATCATGATCGGCAGCTCGACGCCCAGCTCTTCGTAAACCCCTTGCACGGCGAAGATCGCCGCTTTGGCGTTGAGGGTGTCGAAAATGGTTTCGATCAGGATCAGGTCGGCGCCGCCTTCGATCAGGCCTTTGGTGGCCTCGGTGTAGTTCTCCACCAGTTCATCGAAGGTCACGTTGCGGTAGCCGGGGTTGTTCACGTCGGGCGACAGCGAGCAGGTACGACTTGTAGGACCGAGCACACCGGCGACGAAACGCGGCTTGTCCGGGTTCTCGAGGGTTTTCGCATCGGCAATCTTGCGGGCCAGGCGTGCGCCTTCTACGTTCAGTTCGTAGGCCAGTTCTTCCATGCCGTAATCGGCCATGGAAATCCGGGTGGCGTTGAAGGTGTTGGTTTCCAGAATGTCGGCGCCGGCATCCAGGTAGGCTTTCTCGATGCCACCAATCACGTCTGGGCGGGTCAGCACCAGCAGGTCATTGTTGCCTTTGACATCGCTCGGCCAGTCAGCGAAGCGTTTGCCACGGTAATCCTGTTCCTCGAGCTTGTAGCTCTGGATCATTGTCCCCATGCCGCCGTCGAGAATCAGGATGCGCTCTTTGAGGGCGTGCTTGAGAGCTTGAAGGCGAACGCTGCGATCGGACATTTGGACTACTCGGTAAGGCCATGACGAAGGGCCGGGATAATAACAAACCTGTGTGCTTTTGGAGCATGTGCCGGTTTTGCATGAATATCGTTCATGTTGGTGCGCAAGCCAGACCGGTAGAATCGCGGCGTTTTCTCATGATCAGGACCAGGGATATGTCGTATCGCGTCGTCACCAGCCTATTGATGCTGTTTTTAAGCGGGGGCGCCGCTGCGCAAGGTCCGGATATTTCCTACGTTCGCGACATTCAACCGATCTTCACCGAAAAGTGCGTGGCCTGCCATGCCTGCTACGACTCCGCCTGTCAGCTCAATCTGGGCAGTGGCGAAGGGGCGTCCCGAGGTGCGACGAAGGCGCCAGTCTATGACGGCGAACGTAGCAAGGCAGCCGCGCCGACCCGGTTGTTTTATGACGCCTTCGGCAAGCGTGCCTGGCAGCAAAAGGGCTTCTATTCGGTGCTCGACGCCCAAGGCAGTCAGGCGGCGCTGATGGCGCGCATGCTTGAACTAGGCCATAGAATGCCGTTACAACCCAACGCCAAATTGCCGGAAGAGATCGTCCTGGGCCTGAACCGGGAAACGCTGTGCGCCATGCCGGCGGAGTTCGAGGGTTACGCCAGCTCTCATCCGAAGGAGGGCATGCCGCTAGCGGTCACCGGTCTTACCGATCAGCAATACCAGACGCTGCAGCGCTGGCTGGCCTCCGGCGCGCCGATCGATCAGCAGGGCTTGGTGCCCAGCGCCAGGGAAGCCTTGGAAGTGGTGCAGTGGGAAAACCTGCTGAATGCGCCGGGCGCCCGGGAGAGCCTGGTCGGGCGCTGGTTGTTCGAGCACTGGTTCTTGGCCCATATCTATTTCAAGGACGGCGAGCCGGGGCATTTCTTTCAGTGGGTACGTTCGCGCACGCCGACGGGCCAGCCCATCGACTTGATCAATACGCGCCGTCCGAATGACGATCCAGGCACTCAGGTCTATTACCGTCTGTGGCCGGTGCAAGGCGTGATCGTGCACAAAACCCACATCACCTACCCGCTGAGCGCGGCCAAGATGGCGCGGATCAAGAGCCTGTTTTACAACGGTAACTGGCAGGTCCACGCGTTACCGGGCTACGGGCCGGAGCGGCGGGCCAATCCGTTTGCCACGTTCGAAGCGATCCCGGCCCAGGCGCGTTACCAGTTCATGCTCGATAACGCCGAATACTTCGTGCGCACCTTTATTCGCGGTCCGGTCTGCCGTGGTCAGATCGCCACCGACGTGATTCGCGACAACTTCTGGGCACTGTTCCAGGCCCCGGAACATGACCTTTACATCACCGATCCGAAATATCGCGGCCAGGCTACGCCGTTGCTGGCGATGCCGGGGCAGAACGATGACGTCGGCAGTGTCCTGAGCCTGTGGCACGACTACCGCAACAAACGCAACGAATACGAAGCCCTGCGCCGGGACAGCTATGCCGACTTGCCGGCGCCGAGCTGGTCGACCCTGTGGGCCGGCAATGACAACGCACTGCTGAGTATCTTTCGGCATTTCGACAGCGCCTCGGTGACCAAGGGCCTGATCGGCGATGTGCCGCAGACGATTTGGCTGTTCGATTACCCGTTGCTGGAACGCACGTATTACCAGTTGGCGGTCAACTTCGATGTGTTCGGCAACGTGTCCCATCAGGCCCAGACCCGGCTGTACTTCGACCTGATCCGCAACGGCGCCGAGCAGAACTTCCTGCGCCTGATGCCTGCCAACTCACGGGACGGCTATCTCGACGATTGGTACCAGAACAGCGGCAAGTTCAAGATGTGGCTGGATTACGAGGACATCGACAACGACAAGCCGACGGCGCTGAATCTGGACGAAAAGGACCCGAAACGTGACTTCGTCCAGCAGTTGCTGACCCGTTACGGCGAGCTCAATGCCAGGCCCGATCCGATCAACCGCTGCGACGGCGCTTACTGCTCGCGGCCGAATATTGATCCGGCGTTGCAGAACGCCGAACAGGCCCTGAGTCGTCTGACGTCGCGCCCGGCCGCCGGTTTGAAAGTCATCGATCAGTTGCCGGAAGCCACGATGTTGCGCATCGAGGCCCCAAGCGGCAAGCGCGAGGTCTACAGCCTGTTGCGCAACCGCGCCCACAGCAACGTGGCGTTCCTGCTCGGGGAGTCGCTGCGTTATCAACCAGGGCTCGACACGTTGACGATCTATCCGGGTGTTCTGAGCAGCTACCCGAACTTCATGTTCAACATTCCGGCCGGGCAAGTGCCGGCGTTTGTCGACGAGATGGAAAACGCCAAAGACGCCGCCAGCTTCGAGAAAATCGTCGAACGCTGGGGCATACGCCGCAGTCATCCGCAGTTCTGGCAGTATTTCCATGATCTGAGCCGGTACATCCACGACACCGACCCGGTGGAAGAGGGCGTGCTGGACATGAATCGCTACGAGAATCTCTGAAATGCCTGCAACCCGGTGTGGGAGCGACTGTGGCGAGGGGGCTTGCCCCCGCTTGAGTGCGCAGCACTCACAAGATCTTCGGTATGTCAGAGATTTTGGGGCTGCTGCGCAACCCAACGGGGGCAAGCCCCCTCGCCACAGTTCCCGACAAAAATACTAGGACTTTGTGCGGCGCGTCGATTGGCGTAAACTGCGTCCAAGCCTGCGAGGAGTTTCCATGACCGCTATTACCATTACCGACGCCGCCCATGATTATCTGGCCGATCTGCTCTCCAAGCAGAACACCCCAGGTATCGGCATCCGCGTCTTTATCACCCAGCCTGGCACCCAGTACGCCGAAACCTGCATTGCCTACTGCAAGCCGGGCGAAGAAAAACCTGAAGATACAGCGCTGGGGCTCAAAAGCTTCACCGCCTATATCGACTCGTTCAGCGAAGCGTTTCTGGACGATGCGGTAGTCGACTACGCCACCGACCGCATGGGCGGCCAACTGACCATCAAGGCGCCAAACGCCAAAGTCCCGATGGTCAACGCCGACAGCCCGGTCAACGAGCGCATCAACTACTACCTGCAAACCGAGATCAACCCGGGGCTGGCCAGCCACGGCGGTCAGGTCAGCCTGATCGATGTGGTCGAAGACGGCATCGCCGTGCTGAAGTTCGGCGGCGGTTGCCAGGGCTGCGGCCAGGCAGACGTCACTCTGAAGGAAGGCATCGAGCGCACCTTGCTCGAGCGCATTCCCGAGCTCAAGGGTGTACGTGACGTGACTGACCACACGCAGAAAGAAAACGCCTACTACTAAGGCGTTCGCTGCAGAAACGAAAAAACGGCACCCGTGAGTGCCGTTTTTTTATGGGGGGTCGGTAACCTGTGGCTGTGGCGAGGGGGCTTGCCCCCGTTGGGTCGCGAAGCGGCCCCCTGCATTATTCGGAAACACCGAGTTGTCTGGTCTTACGATTGCTTCGCAGCCGAACGGGGCGATGCGGCGTTCCGACAAGCCCCCTCGCCACAGGGTGTGTTTGGCTTAAGGTCTGTACAAATGCGCATGCCCCGCGCGATACAGCGACGATTCACTGAAGTGATCGCTGCCCAGCACTCGACCCACCAGAATCAGCGCCGTTCGGCGAAAGCCCTTGGCTTGTACCTTCTGCGCAATGTCTTCAAGCGTTCCCACCACCCAATCCTGATCAGGCCAGGTCGCCCGGTGGATCACCGCGATCGGGCAGTCGGCGCCGTAGTGCGGTAGCAATTCGGCAAGGATCTTCTCTAGATGATTGACCCCCAGGTGGATCGCCATGGTCGCCCCGTGCTGCGCCAGACTGCCCAGTTCTTCACCAGCGGGCATCGCGGTTTTGTCGGCATAGCGGGTCAGAATCACGCTCTGTGACACGTCCGGCAGGGTCAGTTCGGCACCCAACAGGGCCGCGCAGGCGGCGGTGGCGGTGACGCCGGGAATGATTTCGAAAGGGATGTCGAGTTCACGCAAGTAGCGAATCTGCTCGCCGATCGCGCCGTACAGGCTCGGGTCGCCGGAATGCACCCGGGCCACGTCCTGGCCGTTGGCGTGGGCGGTCTTGATCAGCTCGACGATCTGCTCCAGGTGCAGTTCAGCGCTGTTGACCACCTGTTCGGCCCGGTGGCCTTCCAGCACAGCGGCGGGGACCAGGGAGCCGGCATAGATGATGACCGGGCAGCTACGAATCAGCCGCTGGCCTTTGACGGTGATCAGTTCCGGGTCGCCGGGGCCGGCGCCAATGAAGTAGACGGTCATCGTCGTTTCCTGTCAGAAATAGGTGCTGGGCATGCTTCAGATGAAGAATGCTCATGATCGAAGGCGGGGATTATCGGGGATTTTACGCGGCGCTGGCCAATGCCAGGGTGGCCTGGGCGTATTTTTGTCGCGGAATCAGCAACTTTGCCGGTGCCTGGGCCAATTGTTCGGCCAGGGCCAACGCAGCGCTTTCCGCCACGCCGTAGCAACCGGTGCGTTCAAACGCGATGTCCGAGTGGTGACTCAGTTGTGCTTGATAGGTCGCCAATTGTTCGCTGCTGAAGTACATCAGCGGCAATGCCAGCTGTTCGGCCAGTTCGATCAGGCCAGGCTCTTCGCGCTTCAGGTCAATGCTGGCCAAGGCCTTGATCTCACTGAGCCCGATTTGATGGGCCTGTAACGCCTGATCGAGCAGCGCCCGCAGCGTGCTGACGGGGCAGCCGCGCTGGCAGCCCAGGCCGACCACCAGGGTCGGCGCAGAGCTGACGTCAGTCATGCGCTGTAATGGCCATCGCTTTTGCGGCGGAACAACCAGGCGCTGATCAGGCCCAGGGCCAGCCAGAACGCCACGTTGGTCAGCTGCGAAGCGATTTTGAATTGCGCTTCCAGGGCTTCCGGCGCCAGCATTGAATGGACTTCCGGTTGTGGTGCGCCAATCACATGCGGCACGGCCAGGATCGCCACGCCGAGAGCTTTCATCAGCCAGTGACGGCTGAACACGATCAACGCGATGCCGACGGCCGTGGACGCGGCAGTGCCGATCCACCAGATTTGCCGTTGCGCCAGATCAGCCGCGGCAGTGCCCGGCAGTTCAGGCGGCAGGCCGAGAGTCGGAGCCAGCACGAACGTCGCATAACCGGCCAGGCCCCAGAGCAGGCCCTGAGAGGTTTTGGTCGGTGCGCGCAGGGTGTAAAGGCCGGCGAGCATCAGGGCGAAACCGACGGCTACCACCAGGTTGCCGCCGGTAGTGGACAGCACGCGCTGCCAGCCGTCTTCCGGTTCCCAGGCTTCGGCATCGTGGGTATGAGCGACTGCGCCCGCCGCGTGCTCGTGGATTTCAACAGCGGCCGGCTCGGATTTTTCGTAGGTCTCGGCCTGCAAAATCAGCGGGGAGACCCAGAAGCTTTGCAGCAGGGTCAATAGCAGGGCGGCCAGCAGCCCGGAGAAACCTGCGGTTTGCGCAATACGCTTGATCATCTCAGCAGGTCTCAATGGCACGGAAAGGCGGAGCTGTGACGGGTATCGTGCGCGGCGTTGTGCACCGCTTCGATGTGCGAGAAACCGGCGAAATACACAAGGCTGGCGCCAAGGATCGACGCACACACGGCGGCGGTCAGGCGTTGAGTCAGGGTCGTGGTGGTGCTGGCGATGCTCTTGTCGGTGTTGCTGGCGGTGCTGCTGATGATCGTCATGGCGCTTCCCTCTGGTCTGTCAGCGGGTGAATAGAGCGCATGAAAACCTCCGCACGCCAAGGGCTCGCAGAGATTTCGAACAGCGCCCGCCCACCGCGGGTTTGTCATTCAGTGAACGTAAAAGTCACTTTGTGTTGCGGGCCGGTCTCCGGGCTCGCGAGGGGCTGGGCTTGTGCCTGAACCTGCAAACATCACCTTCCCATGCCGTATGGCCGGCACAGTGGATCTGACGCTTCACTCGCTTACCGTTGCGGGGGCAGCACCGGACTGACATGGCTTTAGAGTAAAGCACATGATTCACCGGTTTCCCGTTTCACCCTGTGAAGGGCACCCGTAACAAGGCGTGTAGGAGAGCATGGGCGAGGGCGGGGAGTCAATTGGCAGGGGTTCTCACTTGAATACCAAAATGATTGGCTCTTTGTAAGTGCGGGTGGCGTGCGCAGTGATTGACCCGCCCCCACACGATGCGTAGCCTTGCGCTTTCGAGGTTCTTCGGCGTCTGTCGAAGCTAAGAAGGGAACGCGGTCGATGCCGCGGCTGCCCCCGCAACTGTGAACGGTGATGTTCGCTGCCACGCCACTGCAAACCCTGTGCAACGGGCTCGCGGGAAGGCGCAGCGAATGCCAGGCTGACCCGCCGGGCACACCGTCAGCCAGGAGACCTGCCTCGACACAGATTCTCACTTTCAACCGGGCGGGGTGATCCGGTGGCGAACTCTTCAGGCACGCGCCCCCGCGTTGCCGGTTGTCGTCCCGTATGCCCGCCACCTTGCCAAAGGGCATCCGATGAAAACACTGGCCAAACTCCCCGTCACCATCGTCACCGGCTTCCTCGGCTCGGGCAAAACCACCTTGTTGCGGCACATGCTCGACAACGCCCAGGGCCGTCGCATCGCGGTGATCGTCAACGAGTTCGGCGAACTGGGCATCGATGGCGAGATCCTCAAGCAGTGCTCAATCGGCTGCACCGAAGAAGAGGCCAGCGGCCGCGTCTACGAACTGGCCAACGGCTGCCTGTGCTGCACCGTCCAGGAAGAATTCTTCCCGGTGATGCGCGAACTCGTTGCGCGCCGCGGCGACCTCGACCACATCCTCATCGAAACCTCGGGCCTGGCCCTGCCAAAGCCTTTGGTTCAAGCCTTCCAGTGGCCGGAAATCCGCAGTGCCTGCACCGTTGACGCGGTGATCACCGTGGTCGACAGCCCGGCCGTCGCTGCCGGCACTTTCGCTGCATTCCCGGATCAAGTGGATGCCCAGCGCAAACTCGACCCGAACCTGGACCACGAATCGCCACTGCACGAACTGTTCGCCGACCAACTGGCCAGCGCCGACCTGGTAATCCTCAACAAAGCCGACCTGATCAGCGCCGCAGACCTGGCCCGAGTGCGCCTGGAAGTCGCCGAAGAGCTGCCACCGGCGGTGAAAGTCATCGAAGCCAGCAGCGGTCGCTTGCCACTGGACGTGCTGATCGGCCTTGGTGCCGGTTCCGAAGAACACATCGACAGCCGCCACAGCCATCACGATCACCACCACGAAGATGAAGACGACCACGATCACGACCATGACGCGTTCGACTCCATCTCGATCGAGCTGCCACAAGCCGACGAAAGCCTGCTGATGGACGCGCTGACGCAACTGGTGGTGCAGCACGGCATTCTGCGGGTCAAGGGTTTCGCGGCGGTGCCGAACAAGCCGATGCGCCTGCTGATTCAGGGCGTGGGCACGCGTTTCGACAAGCACTTTGACCGTCAGTGGGGCGCCGAGGAAGCGCGCACCACCCGTCTGGTGTTGATCGGTCAGGCGCTGGACGCCGTTCAACTCGAAGCGCAATTGCGCGCTGCGCTCAGCGTTTAACCCATGCACCTGCTCAGGACCCAGCCCGGCGGTTTCGTGTCGGATGACAACATTGCCGACCTTGGACAAACCCCCGCCGAGCTGGTGATCCTGTGCAGCGGCGATTCCAGTCTGGCGTTGCTCGCCGAGGCGGCGCAGCAGCTGCCCGACGATTACCCGAGCCTGCGCCTGGCCAACCCGATGCAGGTGCAGAATCACGCCTCGGTCGATCTTTATGTCGACGAAGTGCTGCGCCACGCCAAGGTGATTCTGATCTCGCTGCATGGCGGTATCGCCTATTGGCGTTACGGCATCGAGCGTCTGGTGGAATTGTCCCCGCGCGGTGTGCAGTTGATTCTGGTGCCGGGCGACGATCGTCCGGACCCGGAACTCAGCGACCTGAGCACCGTAACTCCCGAAGACCGCGACCGGCTCTGGCACTTCCTGCGTCAGGGCGGCATGGCCAATGCGCTCGACCTGTTTCGCTGCCTCGCCAGTCGCTGGCTGGGTCGCGACTATCCATGGTCCGAGCCGCAAACCCTGCCACGCACCGCGATCTACCACCCGCAAAAAAGCCCCGCGCACCTTCAGGATTGGCAAGCCGACTGGCAGGCCGATCAGCCGGTGGCGGCGGTGCTGTTTTACCGCTCGCACTTGCAGGCGGCGAACACCGGTTTCATCGATGTTTTCTGCCAGCGTTTGCAGGCGGCGGGGCTCAACCCGTTGCCGATTGCGCTGGCCAGTCTGAAAGAGCCCGGCTGCCTGACGGTGGTCGAGGACTGGCTGGATGAAGTCGAGGCGGGGGTGATTCTGAACACCACCGGTTTCGCCCAGTCCAGCCCTGAAGCGCCGCACCTGCGGCCGTTTCGTCGCAACATCCCGGTGATTCAGGCAATCTGCGCCCAGGACAACGAGCCCGGTTGGCGTACCAGCGAGCAAGGCCTCGGTCCCCGTGACTTGGCGATGCACATCGCGCTGCCGGAGCTGGACGGGCGAATCATCAGTCGGCCGATCAGCTTCAAGGATCTGGCGTGGCGCAGCGAGCGCAGTCAGTCCGATGTGGTTTGCTATCGACCACAACCGGAACGGATGGATTTTGTCGCCGAACTGGCACGGCGCTGGATCGATCTGGCGCGAGTGCCCAACGGTGAAAAACGCATTGCCCTGATCCTCGCCAACTACCCGACTCGCGATGGACGCATCGGCAATGGCGTCGGTCTCGACACACCCGCCGCGGCGCTGAATATCCTGCGTGCGCTGCATCAAGAAGGTTATCCGTTGCCGGCCGAGTTGCCGGACAGCGGCACCGCGCTGATCCAGCAACTGCTCGGTGGCGTCAGCAATGACCTGGACACTGTCGATCAACGCCCGTGTCAGCAAAGCCTGGCGCTGGACGATTACTTTTTGATGTTCAACGCGCTGCCCGAAGCCAACCGCGAGGCGGTGTTGCAACGTTGGGGCTCGCCTGAAAACGATCCGATGTTCCGTGGCGGGCGAATGATGATTGCCGGGTTGCGCTTCGGCCTGACCTTCGTCGGCATTCAACCAGCGCGGGGTTATCAGGTTGACCCGAGCGCGGTCTATCACGACCCGGACCTGGTGCCGCCCCACGGTTATCTGGCGTTTTACTTCTGGTTGCGCAACACCTACGGGGCCCACGGCGTGATCCACGTCGGCAAGCACGGCAACCTCGAATGGCTGCCGGGCAAGGGCGTCGGGTTGTCGGAAAACTGCTGGCCGGACGCGTTGCTCGGGCCGCTGCCGAACATCTATCCGTTCATCGTCAATGACCCGGGCGAAGGCGCCCAGGCCAAGCGTCGTACGCAGGCGGTGATCATCGATCACCTGATGCCGCCGCTGACCCGCGCCGAAACCTACGGCCCGCTGCGTAATCTCGAATTGCTCGCCGACGAATATTACGAAGCGCAGTTGCTCGATCCGCGCCGTGCCCGGGAACTGCAACGCGACATTCTGCAACTGGTGCGCGACACGCACATTGATCGCGAACTGCAACTGGACGAGAAGCTCGACAGCGATGCCGACGCGGCGATCTGGTTGCCGCGCCTGGACACTTACCTGTGTGACTTGAAGGAATCGCAGATCCGCGATGGCCTGCACGTGTTTGGCGAGTCGCCGACCGGGCGATTGCGCATCGACACTTTATTGGCCTTGCTGCGCATTCCCCGCGGCGACGGTCGTGGCGCGCAATCCAGTTTGTTGCGGGCGCTGGCCAAAGCGTTCGAGTTGGGCTTCGATCCACTGGATTGCGTGTTGGCCGAGCCCTGGAACGGTCCTCGGCCGGATGCCTTGCAGGCGGTCAGCGATGAGTTGTGGCGCACAGCGGGAGACACCCGTGAGCGTCTGGAACTGTTCGCTGCGCAACTAATCTCGCGGACGTTGAATGCCGAGCCTGGCCCGTGTGGGAGCGAGCCTTTGTGGCGAGGGGGCTTGCCCCCGTTGGGTCGCGAAGCGGCCCCAAAAAACGGGACTGCTGCGCAGTCCAACGGGGGCAAGCCCCCTCGCCACAAGGCCCCTCACCACCTAGACCCGCTCCCACAGGAGGCAGATTGGTCCGACGTGAGCGCGATCATCGACAGTTTGTGCGAGGTGGTTGCGCCACGCCTGGACGCCTGCGGCCCGGCGGAAATGCGCGGCCTGCTGGACGCCCTCAGCGGTCGATTCGTCCCGGCCGGGCCGAGTGGTGCGCCCAGTCGTGGACGGCTGGACGTGTTGCCCACCGGGCGCAATTTCTATTCGGTGGACGTGCGCAACCTGCCGACCACCACGGCGTGGCGCATCGGCTTTCAATCCGCGAACCTGATTCTTGAGCGGCACTTGCAGGATCACGGCGATCATTTGCGTCAGCTCGGCCTGTCGGTCTGGGGCACCGCGACCATGCGCACCGGCGGCGACGACATTGCCCAGGCCATGGCCTTGATGGGCGTGCGGCCGGTGTGGGCGACGGGCAGCCAGCGGGTCGATGACTTTGAGATTCTGCCGTTGAGCCTGCTGGACCGGCCGCGGGTGGATGTGACCTTGCGCGTCTCCGGATTCTTCCGTGATGCCTTTGCCAACCTGATCCGGCTGTTCGACGCCGCCGTGCAAGCGGTCGCCGCGCTGGATGAACCGGACGATCTCAATCCGTTGGCGGCCAAGGTTCGTGCCGAGCGCGAAGCGCTGCTGAAGTCCGGTCTGGATGAAGAGGCGGCCAGGCGACAGGCCGGCTGGCGGATCTTCGGGGCCAAACCGGGTGCTTACGGTGCCGGCGTGCAAGGCGCCATCGACGGTCGTTTGTGGCAAAGCCGCGAAGACCTGGCCGAGGTTTACCTGAACTGGGGCGGCTACGCTTACGGCGGCTCCGATGAAGGCACCGCCGCCCGCGAGCAGTTTGTCCAGCGTCTGAGCCAGGTGCAGGCCGTGCTGCAAAACCAGGACAACCGCGAGCACGACTTGCTCGATTCCAACGACTATTACCAGTTCCAGGGCGGCATGCTGGCGGCCGTCGAAAGCCTCAGCGGTGCAGCGGCGGCGAGTTATCACGGCGACCACAGTCAGCCGGACTTGCCAAAGATCCGTACATTGAAGGAAGAGCTGAACCGGGTGATCCGTTCCCGGGCGGCCAATCCGAAATGGATCGACGGGATCAAGCGTCATGGCTATAAAGGCGCGTTCGAACTGGCGGCGACGGTCGATAACCTGTTTGCGTTCGACGCCACCACGCAGCTGATCGACGATCACCAGTATGCGTTGCTGGCGGACGCCTATTTGCTTGATCCGGCGACCCGGGAGTTTGTTCGCGAACACAATCCCCACGCCTTGCGCGACATGACCGAGCGCCTGCTCGAAGCGCAGCAACGGGGGATGTGGCAGGAACCGGGTGAATACCGCGAGGCGCTGGAGAATTTGTTGCTGGATATAGAAGAAGACAGTTAGCCGGTGAGCAAAGGAAATTTGTGGCGAAGGGGGCTGTGGCGAGGGGGCTTGCCCCCGTTGGGTCGCGAAGCGGCCCCCGCTTTTACCTCTGTTTACACCGAGTTGTCCGGTTTTACGACTGCTTCGCAGCCGAACGGGGCGATGCGGCGTTCCGACAAGCCCCCTCGCCACAATGTAATCTCTGACCACAAGCGAGACCCGACATGACCGACACCCCCCATTTCCCGCTCTCCGCCGTGGTCGGCGCCGATGACTTGAAGCTCGCCCTGTACCTGACCGCCATCGACCCGAAAATTGGTGGCGTGCTGATCGAAGGCCCGCGCGGCATGGCCAAGTCGACCCTGGCCCGAGGCCTGGCGGACCTGCTGGCCAGTGGTCAATTCGTCACCTTGCCCCTGGGCGCCACTGAAGAACGGCTGGTCGGCACCCTCGATCTCGACGCGGCCTTGAGCGAAGGGCGCGCACAGTTTTCTCCGGGTGTATTGGCCAAGGCCGACGGCGGCGTGCTCTACGTCGATGAGGTGAACTTGCTGCCCGATCACCTCGTGGACCTGCTGCTCGACGTGGCCGCCAGCGGCACCAACCTGATCGAGCGCGACGGGATTTCCCATCGGCATTCGGCGAAGTTTGTGCTGATCGGCACCATGAACCCGGAAGAGGGCGAACTGCGCCCGCAACTGCTCGACCGCTTTGGCCTGAACGTCGCCCTCAGTGGCCATACCGCACCCGCCGAGCGCGGCCAGATCATCCGTCGTCGACTGGATTTCGACAGCGATCCGCAAGGGTTCTGCGCCGAGTGGGGAAGTCAGCAACACGCCCTGCGCGAGCGTTGCCAGAAGGCGCGTGCGGCCCTGACGAGTATCCCGCTCGACGATGCCGCACTGGCGCAGATCACTGAGCGCTGCTTTGCTGCCGGCGTCGACGGCTTGCGAGCCGATCTGGTCTGGCTGCGCGCGGCGCGGGCACATGCGGCGTGGCGCGGTGCGAACGCCATTGCCGAAGAAGATATCGACGCGGTTGCCGAATTTGCCTTGCGTCATCGTCGTCGGGAACATTCGACCTCTGCGCCGCAACATTCCCAAGCGCCACAGCAATCCCCTGCGCAAACCCCCAACCCGAACGAAGGTCAGGGCCAGTGGGGCGAAATGCCCGCCCAGGCGCTGCCGATCGGTGCTCGACGTGAAGTGCCGAGCTGGCCAAAAAAGCCCTAGGCATTCGCCCTCGATCAGACGCGGGGGCGAATGCCAGACCCCGCGCAGGCCGGCTGGATCACGGTAAACAGGGCAAGCGTCACGCCGCCCGTAGCGGATCGGTCAACTGGCCCGGCACCTTGCTCAATGGCCGACCGCGTCAACGCGATGACCTATTGTTCCATCTGCGGACCCGCACCCCGCATGAACTGTGGCTGGTGATCGTCGATGCCTCGGCCTCGACCCGGCGCCATCAGGCGTTGAGCGATGCCAAGGGCTTGCTGGCGCAACTGTTCGACGATGCCTATCGACAGCGCGCACGTCTGGCTTTGCTGACCGCCAGCGGTCACTTGCCGAAGTGGCAGGTGCAGGGATTGAAAGCCTCTGCGGGCTTGCGTGATTGGCTCGAGGGGCTCGGTGCCGGCGGCGGGACGCCGATGCTGGCGGCGTTGGGTGAGGCGGGGCGCTGGCTGGCGGCACGGCAAAAGCGCTTTCCGGCAGAGCAGCAGCGGTTGTTGCTGGTGACGGATGGACGGCTGAAGGAATGGTCGACATTGCCGGAGCTGGATTGTCCGGGGTTGCTGATCGACATCGAGCGCGGGCCGATTCGGCTCGGGCGGGCAAAGGTGTTGGCAGCGCAGTTACAGGTTGATTATCGACATATCGATGAGCTGATTTCAGGTTGAGTTTTGTGCTGACAGTGCTGGCCCCATCGCATCGCTGCCCTATGCTCTGTAAGCAAACCCATCACAGGAGTGACCCATGCGCGTTCTAGCCCGCAACGATCAGGACGATTTCCGCGTCAAAGCCTACGCTGGCACCAACGGTGTGCTGCTGGCCATCGACCTGGCCGAGCCCCGCCGCAAAGGCCTGCTGGGGTTTGCTATCGAAAAACAGCAAGGCGACAAACCCTGGCTGTTTCTATTCAACAGCCTGACCTTTCCCGGCAAGACCCATACCTTCCCCCAGTTTCACGCCACCCCCAGCGATGCCGCGCCTTTGCAGAAGTTTCGCTGGGCCGATTATGCGGTCAATCCGGGTGTGACGATCCATTATCGGGTTCACCTGGCCTATGGCACTGCCGATGCGCCACAGTTGGGTGAAAGCCTGGAAGTGACGGTCACCACGGACAATGGCCTGCCCAAGGGCCAGAACGTGATTTTCAATCGGGCGGTGGCTGCCAGCCAGGCGTTCCAGCGCAAATTCGCCGACCTCGATGCGCTGCTCAGCGTCAACAAGAAACTGCCCATCGAAGAATGGCCCGACGCGCCGCGCCAATGGCTGGAAAATGGTCTGCTCGCACGCTTGCTGGGGTTTATCGAACGTGCCGTGGATGGCCAGTGGGCGCTGGACATCGCGATCTATGAATACCAGTTGCAGGCGATCGTCGATGCGGTGAACGCCGCCTTCGAGCGCGGTGTAAAGGTTCGGGTCCTGTACCACGCCCAACCCGGCGAAGACACCACGGCGTTGAACGAAGCCAGCCTGGAAAAAATCCCGGCGGCGAATAAGCGCGGGCGAGTCACCCACAATATCTTTCACGATAAGTTCATGGTCCTGAGCCGGCTCGATGCGGCGGGGCAGCATCAGCCCGAAGCGGTACTCTGCGGCAGTACCAACTTCACTGCCAACGGAGTCTACCGTCAGGCCAATGTCGTGCATGTGCTGGACGACGCTCGGATCGGCGCCACTTACCTGCAAACCTTCGAGCAGGTCTGGGCCACACCGACGGACGTCGGCGCCACGCGGGACTGGCTCACGGAACATAATCCAATGCAGCCTGACCAGCCGCTGTTCGCCGGCTTTTCACCGCGCTCGGGCGAGGGCGACTTGAGTGAGTTCATCAAGATCATCAACGCCGCCAAAAAAGACCTGCTGTTTGTCACCGCATTCACCTTGCCGGACAAAATACTCAACGCGCTGCTCGGCCAGCCTCACGACGACATCTTGCGTTACGGCCTGCAAAACACGGTCAGCAGCATCACCGGTTTCCACGCCGACCGCACCGCCGAATTCGCTGCCACCGCGCTGCTCAACACCGGCCTGGAAGGCTGGCTCAAGGAAAACATGAAAGGCCAGAAGGGCAACCTGCTGGTGCACACCAAAGCCATCGTCGTCGACTTCACCAGCGATTCACCGACCATCATCAGCGGCAGCCACAACCTCAGTGATGCAGCCAGCAATGGCAACGATGAGAACTATCTGATCATCCGTGGCAACACCGACCTGGCCGATCGCTACGGGTTGGAACTGCTGCGCTTCTACGAGCATTACCGGTTCCGCTACTTTGCAAAGAAACTGCAACTCAAGCAGGTCCGGCCGTTGGCGGCGGATGACAGCTGGACCGATGACTATTACCGCGAAGGTGACCTGCGGATGTTGTCGCGGCTGCGTTTTTCCGGACGATAAACACACCGGCGGGCNCCCTTTGTAGCAGCTGCCGAGCCTGCGAGGCTGCGTTCGGCTGCGCAGCAGTCGTAAAACCTGAAACTGCGGTGCATCAGGCAGACCGCGTCAGCCGGACTCACGACTGCTACGCAGCCGAACGCAGCCTCGCGCTGCTCGGCAGCTGCTACGGGTCGGTTATTTGCCCATTGCCTGGCGGTACTGGCGGGTACGCCGGGCGATGTACAACCGATCGAGGATCAATGCCCATACCGCCGAAACCTGCGGCCTGGGTGTGCGTCCGCGACTCAATCGATGGAGCTGAAACTTCACCACGGCCATGTTCGCCAGCGACGCCAGGGCTTTGCGTTTCCAGCGAATCGGTGGCAGCTGTGGGTGGCTGTTCTGGCCTTCGCGCCAGCGTTTGACCAGCTGCGGTTCAATAGCCAGTGCCGTGCCGATACCGGCCATGGCGATGCCACTGTCGAGCACCTGTTCGACGATTGCCAGCCGACGAATTCCCCCGGTCACCATCACCGGCATGTGCGCCACACCGGCCAATTCGCTGGCCATCTCCAGAAAGTACGCTTCTCGCGCCAAAGTCCGACCGTCGCGAGCCTCGCCCTGCATGGCTGGTGCTTCGTAGCTGCCGCCTGAGAGCTCGAGCAAATCAATCTGTTGCTCGTTGAGCCACTGGATCACTTGCCGGGCGTCATCGGCGTCGAAACCGCCGCGCTGGAAGTCCGCGGAATTGAGCTTCACCGCTACGCAAAACTGCGGCAACACCGACTTGCGAACAGCGCCGAGCACCTCCAGCAGCAAACGCGCACGGTTTTCCAGAGAACCACCCCAGCGGTCGGTGCGGCGATTGGTCAACGGCGATAGAAACTGGCTGAGCAGATACCCGTGCGCGGCATGAATCTGCACCCCGGTGAAACCGGCCTTTTCCGCCAGGGCGGCACTGGTGGCGAAGCGTTGAATGACTTCTGCAATGTCGTTCTCGCCCATGGGCTTGGGCTCGGCAAACATCTTCGAAAACCCGCCCAGGTCCAGCGCTACCGCCGAGGGGGCCAAGGCCTGCTGGCCGAGGTTGGCCATGGTCTGGCGCCCGGGATGATTGAGTTGCATCCAGAACTGCGCACCACTGGCCCGGCCGATGGTTGCCCACTGACGAAAGCGGTCCAGGTGTCGCTCGTCTTCCAGCACCACGCCACCGGGGCCGGTCATGGCACGGCGGTCGATCATCACATTGCCGGTCAGCAACAGCCCGGCCTCACCGTCAGCCCAGGCTTGATACAACCGAAACAACTCGCCGGAAGGTGCCTGCCCGGTATCGGCGAGGTTCTCTTCCATCGCGGCTTTGGCGATGCGGTTGCCGATGGTCTGGCCGTTGGGCAAATTCAACGCTTGGAAGGGCGACATACTTGACTCCTCATCAGTGATGAGCGGAGGCTAAGCTTAAAGTTAACTTTAATGTCAAGCGTGCAAATGAGGCCGTGATGAAGATTGGTGAATTGGCGCAACTGAGCGGGTTGAACGCTTCGCGCATTCGGTTTTACGAGGCCCAGGGGTTGATTCGTCAGGTCGAACGTCAGACCAACGGCTATCGGCGTTATCCGCCGCAAGTACTGCAAACCCTGAAAATCATCCAGTGCGCCCAACAGGCCGGTTTCAGCCTGGAAGAGCTGAAGTTGCTGTTGCCGGATGCCGCGACGGGTGAGTTCAAGCACGACGAACTGGTGGCGGGTCTTGAGCGCAAGGTCGAGCAGATCGAGGAGATGCAACTGCACCTGGCCCAGAGCAAGGCGCGGTTACTGGAGGTGATTGAGAGCATCCAGGCGCGGCCCGAGGGCATGGGGTGCGGTGCGAATGCCGAGCGGGTGCTGGCATCGCTCAATGTAGGAGCGAGGCTTGCCCGCGAAGAACGATGACGCGGTGTACCTGAAAAAAAGCGGTGCATTCCTTCGCGGGCAAGCCTCGCTCCTACAGGGGGACTGCGTCTTACCGGCTCAACAGCCCCCGTGCCCGAGGTGCAGTGCATAAAGTCCTGAGGGTTTTCTTCAGCCACCGCAAGTCGTGGCGGGGTTTGCGGGCAACCTGTTTGGGCCTCAGTTTGCCGATGTACTTTCTGAAATGTTCTTCCAGGGTTTCCGCGGTTCCAATCCCCTTGAGCTTCTGCAGCAGCTTCCCGCTCTTGTAAGTCAGCACAGTGGGTGTGCCGGTGACTTTTGGATGCCGAGGGGATTTGCTCGTATCCAGCACATAGATGCACGCGTGATCTTTGTACTTCTCGGCAATTTCACGGAAAACCGGCTCGGCCCATTCGCAGGCGGGACAGTGTTGGTTGCCGAAATACATGATCACTGTGCGCCAGGTGTTGAGTGCTTTGCGGTAGGCCGGATCCAGTGGCTGGGTGGTCATCGAACTCATTGAAATCTCCTTTTCAAAGACTATCGAAGGCCTGTTGACGTTAAAGGAGGCGAGGGGGTGGGTCTACTGTCAGAAATTACAGGTGGGGTTCGGTGCCAGTGGTCCTATTCCAATTTCTATGAGTAAAGGATAGATGCCAGACTTGGTTCAGAGTGCTATTTTTAGCGCCATTAAAAGCACTTCAAGGAGTAGCGTAATGACACACATCGTGCTTTCTCAGGTCGTAGCGAGCATTTCCGAACTTAAGAAAAACCCCATGGGGACCGTTGCTGCCGGTGGTGGTTTGTCTGTCGCAATCCTCAACCGTAATGAACCCGCTTTCTACTGCGTCCCGGCCAAAGAATACGAAGCGATGATGGACCGGCTTGAAGAGATGGAGCTGGTAGCCCTTTGCCGCGAACGAGAAAACGATCCTACGATCAAGGTTTCTATCGATGACCTATGAGCTGGAGTTTTCTGAAAAGGCCTGGAAGGAGTGGCAGAGGCTTGGGTCAACGTTGAGGGAGCAGTTCAAGAAGAAGCTTCAGGAGCGGTTGGCTAATCCGCACGTTCCAGCGGATCGGCTGAGTGGACTGGGCAATGCTTACAAGATCAAACTTCGTAGTGCCGGATACCGACTGGTTTATCGGGTTGTGGATGAGATTCTGGTGGTGACGGTGATAGCGGTTGGTAAACGGGAGCGCGGGCAAGTTTATGAGGAGGCTGTTAAGCGTTAGGAAGTATGCAGTTACAGACCTGTTCTTACAGGTACCTCAAGCGCCTGTAGGCGCATGACTTGCCTCGATCGCGATTTGAGTGCACCCCGAGTTGAGTGCGCCCTGAAATGTGACCCAATTACCCGCACCCTGTAGCTATAAGTAGCGTTCAGCACTTGTGCATTTTGTAACGTCTGTTTGGCGTTCTAGCGCATCCACTTCGCATCCACTTGATTCAAATCACTTTTCAAATCCCCCGAGATTCCGCCCACAACCTGTGGCACACTTTCTGCTGTCTATTCCGTTGTTACATACCAAGTTCCGGTATAGCGGAATAAACACAGCCCTGGAGTGCTTGCCATGCATCGCCGACTTTCCTTGTTTAAAGCGTGTGTTTTCGTTCTCGCGGCTTCGGCCGCTGCCGTGGGTGTCGCTCAAGCGGCAGACAGCAAGCTCGACAGCGTGCTGGCCCGTGGGAAATTGATCGTGGGCACGGGCAGTACCAACGCGCCGTGGCACTTCCAGGGAGCGGACGGCAAGTTGCAGGGTTTTGATATCGATATCGCGCGGATGGTGGCCAAGGGGTTGTTCAACGACCCGAGCAAGGTCGAGTTCGTCGTGCAGTCGTCCGATGCGCGGATTCCGAACCTGCTGACCGACAAGGTCGATATGAGTTGCCAGTTCATCACCGTGACCGCCAGCCGGGCCCAACAGGTCGCGTTCACGCTGCCGTACTACCGCGAAGGTGTTGGCCTGTTGCTGCCGGCCAACAGCAAGTACAAGGAAATCGAAGACCTCAGGGCTGCCGCCGACGGCGTGACCGTGGCGGTGCTGCAGAACGTGTACGCCGAAGAACTGGTGCATCAGGCGCTGCCCAAGGCCAAGGTCGATCAGTACGACAGCGTGGATCTGATGTATCAGGCAGTGAACTCCGGCCGGGCCGACGCGGCGGCCACCGATCAGTCGTCGGTGAAATACCTGATGGTGCAGAACCCTGGCCGTTATCGCAGCCCGACCTACGCCTGGAGCCCGCAGACCTACGCCTGTGCGGTGAAACGCGGCGATCAGGACTGGCTGAACTTCGTCAACACCGTGCTGCATGAAGGCATGACCGGCGTTGAATTCCCGACTTACGCGGCCTCCTTCAAACAATGGTTCGGTGTCGACCTGCCAACCCCAGCCATCGGTTTTCCAGTCGAATTCAAATGATCCCGTGAGAGCGGGGTGACGATAACGCGCCCCGCTCAAGGTACTGCTGACCATGAACTATCAGTTGAATTTTGCCGCCGTGTGGCGCGACTTCGACACCTTGCTGGCGGGGCTCGGCCTGGGCCTTGAGCTGGCGCTGGTGTCGATCGCCATCGGCTGCGTGATCGGCTTGCTGATGGCGTTTGCTTTGCTGTCGAAGCACCGCGCATTGCGGGGGCTGGCGTCGGTGTATGTGACGGTGATCCGTAATACGCCGATTCTGGTGTTGATTCTGTTGATCTACTTCGCGTTGCCGAGCCTGGGGATTCGTCTGGACAAGATCCCCTCGTTCATCATCACCCTGTCGCTGTATGCCGGGGCGTACCTGACCGAAGTGTTTCGTGGGGGGCTGTTGAGCATTCCCAAGGGGCTGCGTGAAGCCGGGTTGGCGATCGGCTTGGGCGAGTGGCAGGTCAAGGCGTACATCACTGTGCCGGTGATGCTGCGCAATGTGCTGCCGGCGCTGTCGAACAACTTCATTTCGCTGTTCAAGGACACCTCGCTGGCGGCGGCGATTGCCGTGCCGGAGCTGACCTATTACGCGCGCAAGATCAATGTCGAGAGCTACCGGGTGATTGAAACCTGGCTGGTGACCACAGCGCTCTATGTTGCGGCCTGTTACCTCATTGCCATGATGCTGCGTTACCTCGAACAGCG
The DNA here is from genome assembly GCF_012932895.1 of Pseudomonas sp. KD5. NCBI lineage: Bacteria > Pseudomonadati > Pseudomonadota > Gammaproteobacteria > Pseudomonadales > Pseudomonadaceae > Pseudomonas > Pseudomonas sp. KD5. The sequence continues at coordinate 54,338 of NZ_JDWJ01000008.1, forward strand.
TCTGGCGATTCGCCGATAGGAGGCCCCATGTACGAATCCCCCAGTTGGTTGCATGAGTTATGGGTGGCCCGGGATGTCCTGTGGCAGGGCTTCCTGACCAGTGTGCAGTGCTCGGGCCTGGCGATTTTGCTGGGCACGCTGGTCGGCATCGTCGCCGGCCTGGTACTCACCTACGGCACGTTCTGGATGCGCGCGCCGTTTCGGTTTTACGTCGACATCATTCGCGGCACACCGGTGTTCGTGTTGGTGCTGGCCTGCTTCTACATGGCGCCGGCACTGGGCTGGCAGATCAGCGCCTTCGGGGCAGGTACTTTGGGCCTGACGCTGTTTTGCGGTTCCCATGTCGCCGAGATCGTGCGCGGTGCGTTGCAAGCGCTGCCCAGCGGTCAGATGGAAGCGAGCAAGGCCATCGGCCTGACGTTTTACCAGGCGCTGGGTTATGTGTTGCTGCCCCAGGCATTGCGGCAGATTTTGCCGACGTGGGTCAACTCGTCCACCGAGATCGTCAAGGCGTCGACCTTGTTGTCGGTGATCGGCGTCGCCGAGCTGCTGCTCAGCACTCAACAGATCATCGCCCGGACCTTCATGACCCTCGAGTTCTACCTGTTCGCCGGATTGCTGTTTTTCGTCATCAACTACGCCATCGAATTACTCGGCCGGCACATTGAAAAGCGGGTGGCCTTGCCATGACACAAGCACAAGTTTCGACCCAGAACCAGGCGCTGCTGGACATCCGCGGCCTGCACAAACAATACGGCCAGCTCGAAGTGCTCAAGGGCGTCGACCTGACCATGCAGCGCGGCAATGTGGTCACGTTGATCGGCTCCAGCGGCTCGGGCAAGACCACGCTGCTGCGCTGCGTGAACATGCTCGAAGAGTTCCAGGGCGGGCAGATTCTGCTCGACGGTGAATCCATTGGCTATGACGAGGTGAACGGCAAGCGCGTGCGCCACCCGGAAAAAGTCATCGCCCGCCATCGCGCCATGACCGGCATGGCTTTCCAGCAATTCAATCTGTTCCCGCACCTCACCGCGTTGCAGAACGTCACCCTCGGTTTGCTCAAGGTGAAAAAGTTGCACAAGGACGAGGCGGTAGCGCTGGCGGAAAAATGGCTGGAGCGGGTCGGCCTGCTGGAGCGCCGCAATCATTACCCCGGTCAGTTGTCCGGTGGTCAGCAACAGCGCGTGGCGATTGCCCGGGCGATTGCGATGAACCCGAGTTTGATGCTGTTCGATGAAGTCACCTCGGCCCTCGATCCGGAACTGGTGGGCGAAGTGCTGAACGTGATCAAGGGCCTGGCCGAGGACGGCATGACCATGTTGCTGGTGACCCACGAAATGCGTTTTGCCTTCGAGGTCTCGGACAAGATCGTGTTCATGAATCAGGGGCGGATCGAAGAGCAGGGGCCGCCCAAGGAATTGTTCGAACGCCCGCAGTCACCGCGATTGGCGGAATTTCTCAAGAGCACCCGCTTTTAAGCCTTCACTTTTTAATCAGGAGAAACACCCATGAGCATTACTCGTTACGGCACCGGCAGCACCGCCGGTGGCGGCCAACCCCGTCCTTTTGCCCGTGCCGTCGAAGCCGATGGCTGGCTGCACGTGTCCGGCCAAGTGCCGGCGGTGGACGGTGAAATCATCGTGGGCGGGATTGTCGAGCAGACTCACCAGACCATGAAAAACCTGATCGCGATTCTGGAAGAGGCCGGTTACGGGCTCGAAGACGTGGTGCGCACGGGCGTGTGGCTGGAAGACCCGCGGGACTTCTGGAGTTTCAACAAGGTGTTTTCCGAGTACTTCAAAAGCGAACACGCCCCGGCCCGGGCCTGCGTGCAGGCGAACATGATGGTCGATTGCAAGGTCGAGATTGATTGCATCGCCTACAAGAAGAAGGCCTGAATCGCGGTGGATTCTTCGCGGGCAAGCCTCGCTCCTACAAACGGCGAAATCCTGTAGGAGCGAGGCTTGCCCGCGAAGGCGGCCTTCTGGGTAAACTCCCGGCACTTTGAATGGGACCACTGAAATGACCGAAGACACCATCAAGCGCCGGGCTCGCGGTCTGGACCGGGCGTTCGACATCCTCGATTTCCTCAAGGAAATCGGCCAGCCCCTGCGCCCGAACGAAATCGCCAGCGGCATCGGCAGCCCGAAATCCACGGTCTACGAACTGGTTGCGTCCTTATTGGAGCGGCGCATCCTCGAACCCGTGGGCAAGGAAGGTCACGTTTACCTCGGTCGTCAGCTGTACTTCCTCGGGCAGGCGCATCTGCGTCATTTCGACCTGTCCCGCGAGGCCGATTACGCCTTGCAGGAAATCGTCAGCCAGACCCGCGAAACCGCGCAGATGTGCCTGCTCAACGGACGCAAATACACCGTGGCATTGATGAAAGAGGGTGAGCGGCATTTCCGCATTTCCTCGGACATCGGCGAAAACGCGCCGATCCCCTGGACCGCTTCCGGGCGCCTGCTGCTGGCGCACCTGAGCGATCAGCAGATCGTCGATTTGATCGACCCCGACGATTTCATCCTGCCCGACGGCGAACGCCTGCCGCTGGAGCAGTTTCTCCGGGAGATCCGCCAGGCCGCCATTGACGGATTCTTTTCCTTCGACAGCGTCGCCGACACCTTTACCCATTGCTTCGCCGCCCCGGTCAAAGACCCGAACGGCGTGGCCATCGCGACCCTGTGCATCGTCGCCCCACGGGCCGATGCGAAGAACAATTACAACGACTATCGCCGGGTGCTGATCGACAGCGCCAACAGCCTCGCCCGGCGTATCAACGAATAACAGCGGCTGCCTGCGGCCGTGTGTGAGGAGATCGACCATGTCTACTGCCATCAATACCGCCGCCATGGAAAAGGGCTATGCGCAAACCGGCGCCAACCTGGTGCGGGACGTCAGTCTGCCGGCCCTGGTGCTGCACCGCGACGCGCTGGAACACAACATTCGCTGGATGCAGGACTTCGTCAGCCACAGCGGCGCGGAACTGGCACCTCACGGTAAAACCAGCATGACCCCGGCGCTGTTTCGTCGCCAACTGGACGCCGGTGCCTGGGGCATCACCCTGGCCAGTGCCACGCAAACCCGTGCGGCCTACGCCCATGGCGTGCGCCGGGTGCTGATGGCCAATCAACTGGTCGGCAAGCCGAACATGGCGCTGATCGCCGACCTGCTGGCAGACCCGACTTTCGATTTTTATTGCATGGTCGATCACCCGGATAACGTCGCCGACCTCGGCGCGTTTTTCGCCTCGCGCGGCGTGCGCCTGAACGTGATGATCGAGTACGGCGTGGTCGGCGGTCGTTGCGGTTGCCGCACCGAAGCCGAAGTGCTGGCACTGGCCAAGGCTATCAACGCTCAACCGGCGTTGGCGCTGACCGGCATCGAGGGCTACGAAGGGGTGATTCACGGTGATCATGCGGTGAGCGGCATCCGCGAGTTCGCAGCCTCCCTGGTGCGATTGGCGGTGCAGTTGCAGGACAGCGGCGCGTTCGCGATTGCCAAACCGATCATCACCGCGTCGGGCTCGGCCTGGTACGACCTGATCGCCGAGTCGTTCGAAGCGCAGAATGCCGGCGGGCGTTTCCTCAGCGTGCTGCGCCCTGGCAGTTACGTGGCCCACGACCATGGCATCTACAAAGAAGCGCAATGCTGCGTGCTCGACCGTCGCAGCGACCTGCACGAAGGTTTGCGCCCGGCGCTGGAAGTCTGGGCGCATGTGCAGTCGTTGCCCGAACCGGGTTTTGCGGTGATCGCCCTGGGCAAGCGCGACGTGGCCTACGACGCCGGTTTGCCGGTGCCGTTGCTGCGTTACAAGGCCGGCGTGGTGCCGGCGACCGGCGATGATGTGAGTGCCTGCAAGGTGACGGCGGTGATGGACCAGCACGCGTTCATGACCGTGGCGCCGGGGGTTGAGTTGCGGGTGGGCGATATCATTTCGTTCGGGACTTCGCACCCGTGTTTGACGTTCGACAAGTGGCGTATCGGGTGTCTGGTGGATGAGCAGCTGAATGTCATCGAAACCATGGAAACCTGCTTCTAAGAGCCCCCACAACATGAACAACATCAGCCCTCTAGGCCCCAACATCCCGCGCATCGCCCTGATCGGCGAGTGCATGATCGAACTGCAGCAGCGCGCCGACGGCTCTCTGCAACAGAGCTTCGGCGGCGATACCCTGAACACCGCGGTCTATCTGGCCCGTGAACTGGGCGATGGCGGCACGGTGGATTACGTCACTGCCCTGGGTGACGACAGTTTCAGCGATGCGATGTGCCAGAGTTGGGCCAGCGAACATATCGGGCTAGATATGGTTCAGCGGTTGCCCGGTCGCTTGCCCGGTCTGTATTGCATCCAGACCGACGCGGCCGGCGAGCGGCGTTTTCTCTACTGGCGCAATGAAGCGGCCGTGCGCGATTGCTTTACCACCCCGGCGGCCGCGCCGATCCTGGCAGCACTGCCGGATTACGACGTGCTGTATTTCAGCGGCATCACCCTGGCGGTGCTCGGTGAGCAGGGTCGGGAGAAACTGCTGGAGACCCTGATCGAAGCCCGGCAGCGGGATGCGCGGATCGTGTTCGACAACAATTATCGACCACGCCTGTGGGCTTCGGTCGAGGACGCACGAGCGGCTTATCGCGAAGTGTTGCCCTATGTCGACTTGGCGTTGCTGACGGTTGATGACGAGCAGGCGCTGTTCCACTTTTCCGATTGCGCGGCGGTGTTTGCCGCTTATGAGCAGATGGGCACGCCCGAAGTGGTGCTCAAACGCGGTGCCGAGGCGTGTCTGATTCGCTGTGACGGCGAGTCGTTCGAAGTGCCGGCGCAAGTGGTCGAACGGGTGGTGGACACCACGGCGGCGGGGGATTCGTTCAGCGCGGCCTATCTGGCTTGCCGCCTCAAGGGCGGGAGTCCGGTCGAGGCTGCTGAAGCGGGGCATCGGTTGGCGAGCCGGGTGATTCAAGTGCCGGGGGCGTTGATTCCCAAAGATTGAAATGCAATGCCTGTGGTGGCTGTGGTTTTTGTGGCGAGGGGGCTTGCCCCCGTTGGGCCGCGAAGCGGCCCCAAAACCTGTGACCTTGATCGACCTGACACACCGAGTGCGCAGGATCTACGACTGCTTCGCAGCCGAACGGGGGCAAGCCCCCTCGCCACAGGCAAGCCTCACCCTGTATATCGAGCCAACCGATCAGTCCCGGTAAAACACCTGCACCAGGTGATACCCGAACTTGCTCTTGATCGGCCCATGCACCACCCGCAGCGGTTTTTTGAAGATCACCGCATCGATCGCCCCGACCATCTGCCCGGGCCGTACTTCGCCAAGATCGCCGCCGCGTTTGCCGGACGGGCAGGTGGAGTATTTCTTGGCCAGCACATCGAAGGCTTCGCCCTTGGCGATGCGTTGTTTGAGCTGCTCGGCTTCTTCCGAGGTTTTCACCAGAATATGGCGGGCTTGAGCTTTCATTGGGCGTACCTTGCAACGGTGGTGGCTATGTTGGTGCCAGCGTGGGGCGCGCGATTATGCCTTAACTCAGCCGGCTTGGCCGATCATCGTGCGAATCTTGTTGGCCAACAGGTCCATGGAAAAGGGTTTGGCCACCATGTCCATGCCTTCCTCCAGGAAGCCCTGGCGTTCGGCGGCTTTCTCGGCATAACCGGTAATGAACAGCACTTTGAGCTCCGGGCGGTGCTGACGAGCGATTTCCGCCAATTGCCGACCATTCATGCCCGGCAGCCCGACATCGGTTACCAGCAGATCGACCCGCAGGTCGGACTCCAGCAAGGGCAGGGCGCTCTGCGCATCTTCGGCTTCATGGGCGTGATAACCCAACTCTTTGAGCAGGTCGAGCACCAGCATGCGCACCGCCGGATCGTCTTCCACCAACACCACGGTTTCACCGGCAACCGCTGGCGGTGCTTCACCTGCGACGGGCAGCTGAGCGTGTTCCGGCAGGGCGACGTGCAACCGTGGCAAATACAGGCGAACGTTGGTGCCCTGGCCCGGCCGGCTGTGCAGGCTGACGTGCCCGCCCGATTGCTGGGCGAAACCATAGATCATCGACAACCCAAGGCCGGTGCCCTGGCCGATGGGTTTGGTGGTGAAGAACGGATCGAAGGCCTTGGCCAGTACCGATGGGGTCATGCCGGCACCGTTGTCGCTGACGGCAATCATCAGGTAATCCCCGGCCCTGACCGGCTCCAGCGGGGTGACGTCGCTGCCGTCGAGGTGAACATTGGCGGTTTCGATCAACAGCTCGCCGCCATCGGGCATCGCATCCCGGGCATTGATCACGAGGTTGAGCAAGGCGTTTTCCAGTTGGCTGACATCGGTACTGACCGGCCAGACCTCATCGGCCAGCTTCAGTTTGAGCTCGATGTGATCGCCCTTGGTCCGGCTGAGCAAGTCTTCCAGGGAATGCACCAGCTGGTTGGCGTCCAGTGGCCTGCGATCCAGTGACTGACGCCTTGAGAATGCCAGCAACCGATGGGTCAGGGCGGCGGCGCGATGGGCCGAGGACACTGCCGCTTCGGTGAAGCGACCGATCTCGGCCGCGCGCCCATCGGCGATGTAGCGCTGCATCAAATCGAGGCTGCCGATGATCCCGGTGAGCATGTTGTTGAAGTCATGGGCGATGCCGCCGGTGAGCTGGCCGACCGCTTCCATTTTCTGCGCATGCCGCAAGGCGTCTTCGGCGCGCTCACGCTCGAACATCTCGTTCTGCAGTCGCTGGTTGGCTTCGGCCAGTTGTTGGGTGCGAGCGCTCACGCGTTCTTCCAGGGTTTCGTTGAGGTTGCGCAGCGCCTCTTCGGTCTGTTTGCGCTCGGTCTCGTCGATCACGAAGATGTAGAAACCATTCACCGCGCCGTCTGCGCCGTGGCGTGGCAGGTAGTTCATCAGGGCCTGGCGGGTGCTGCCATCGCGGTGATCGGCGCTGATGCTGAAACAACAGGTCTTGCCTTTCAGCGCCTCGGCGATGTATTCGGCGCGCAGGGCATAGGCTTCATCGCCGAGCACTTCACGAATGGTGCGGCCGTAAAGCTCCTGGGGCGTCAGGCCATACCATTCCAGATAGGCGGCATTGTTCAGGCGAAAGCGCTCTTCGCGGTCCACATAACTGATCAGGATCGGCATCGCGTTGATGATCAGTTGCAGCTCGGTCTGGCTTTGGCGCAAGGCCTGTTCGATGTGTTTGCGTTCGGTCAGGTCCAGCGCGGCGCCGAGAAAACGGATCGGCCGGCCATGGTGGTCCTTGTAGCAACGACCCCGGGCAAACACCCAGCGCAACTGGCCGTCGGCTTGCAGCAAGCGATATTCCTCGGCGTACTCGCTGCCATGGGTGATGCAGTGCTTGATGCTGCGGGCGATCATGGCGCGGTCTTCCGGGTGCACGCCGTGGAGGTATTCGCTGATCGGCAACTGGCTGGCCATGGCCGGATCGACGCCATGCAATTGCGCGAAGTGTGCATCGGCGATGAAACGGTCTTCGCCAATGTCCCAGTCCCAGGTGCCGACGGCATCGGTGGCGGCCAGTGCCAGTTGCAGGCGCTGCTCGGTGTCTTGCTGGGCCTTGAGGCTGGCGGCGGAGCGTTGTTCCAGTTCGAGGGCGATGCGGCGGCGTTCGTTGGTTTCGATGGCCGTGACCAATATCCCGGCAACCTCGGCGCTTTCATTGCGAATGGGGCTGTAGGTCAAATCCAGCCAGAAGTCAGAATCCCGACCGTCGCGTTGCAAGGTGAAGCGCTGTTCGCTGTAGGTCCGCACCTGGCCCTGTAGGACGGCGCTGTAAATCGGGTCGGTAAAGTCTTTGAGTTCCGGCCAGATCTGGTGCGCCGGTTGTCCGAAAGCGTGAGGGTGTTTGCTGCCGGCGAGGAAGGCGAAGCCGTCGTTGTAGATCTGGGTGAGCTGCGGGCCCCACAGCAGCAGCATCGGCATTGGCGAGTGGATCACGATGTCCACCGCGGTGCGCAGGCTCTGCGGCCAGTTTTCGGCGGCGCCCAGCGGGTTGTTTGTCCAGTCCAGTCGGGCAATCAAGGCCTGGGCATCGCTGGCGGTCGGTGGTGCGTTCATCTACATGTCCTGCGCATGAGTCAGTGTGGCGGCGTCTACTATCCTTGCAAGGCGGTAGACGCTGGATGACCCGCATGGGGTCATTTTTTTATTGAATGCTTCGTGGGTGCTTTTTGCCATGGAAATCGATGCACTGCTGCAGATTCTGGCCAGCCGCCATGGCTCCGATCTTTACCTGTCCACGGGCGCGCCACCCAGCGCGAAATTTGACGGTGTGCTCAAAGCCCTGACCGATCAACCGTTCAAGCCGGGAGAAGTGGCGGCCATTGCCGCGTCCATCATGGACGCCGAACAGCGCCTGGAGTTCGATCGGGACCTGGAAATGAACCTGGCACTTTCCCTGCCCGGGGTCGGGCGTTTCCGGCTCAATATCTTCAAGCAGCGCAATGATGTTTCCATCGTGGCGCGCAACATCAAACTCGACATTCCACGCTTCGAAGACCTCAACTTGCCAGCGGTGCTGCTTGAAACCGTGATGCTCAAACAAGGGCTGATGCTGTTCGTCGGTTCGACCGGCTCGGGCAAGTCGACCTCGCTGGCAGCGCTGATCGATTACCGCAACCGCCACAGCAGTGGCCATATCATCACTATCGAAGACCCGGTCGAGTTTATCCATCGGCACAAGAAGTCGATCGTCAATCAGCGCGAGGTCGGCGTCGATACCCGCAGTTTCCACGCCGCGCTGAAAAACACGTTGCGCCAGGCGCCGGACGTGGTGTTGATCGGCGAAATCCGTGACCGCGAGACTATGGAGCACGCGCTGGCGTTTGCCGATACCGGTCATCTGGTAATTTCCACGTTGCATGCGCACAACGCCAATCAGGCGCTGGATCGGGTGATCAATTTCTTTCCCGAAGAGCGCCGGGGGCAGTTGCTCAACGACCTGGGCAACAACCTCAAGGCGTTTGTTTCCCAACGCCTGGTGCGTACCCGCGATGGGCAGCGTCGGGCGGCGGTGGAGGTGATGCTGGGAACGCCGACCATCGGCGACCTGATCCGGCGCAATGAGTTTGGCGAACTCAAGGGAATCATGGAGAAGTCTTCAGAGGTGGGGATGCAGACGTTTGACGGGGCGCTGTTCGCGCTGTTTGCCGAGGGCGCAATCGATGAGGCAGAGGCGTTGAAGCATGCTGATTCGGTGAACAACTTGCGCTTGCGCCTGAAAATGCACGCCGAGGCCGCGCCCACCCCCCATGCACCGCCGGGTGAATGGGGTTTGGTGGACTAGCGCCGGCGTCAGTCATTCAGTTCGGGGCGGTTTCGAAATTGCTCCAGGGCTTCGGGGTTGGCCAGTGCATCGGTGTTCTTCACCTTCTGGCCATGCACCACGTTGCGCACCGCCAACTCGACCACCTTGCCGCTGATGGTCCGCGGAATGTCCGTCACCGCGACAATCTTCGCTGGCACATGCCGTGGCGTGGTGTTGGCGCGGATGACCTGGCGGATCTGTTGTTGCAGCGCTTCGTCCAGTTCGACGCCTTCGCGCAAGCGCACGAACAACACCACTCGCACGTCATCCTGCCATTGCTGACCGATGGCCACGCTGTCCAGCACCTGCGGGACTTTCTCCACCTGACGGTAGATTTCCGCCGTGCCGATGCGTACGCCGCCGGGGTTGAGCACCGCGTCGGAGCGGCCGTGGATCAGCATGCCGCCATGGGGCAGTTGTTCGGCGTAATCGCCCTGGGCCCAGACGCCGGGGAACAGGCTGAAATACGAAGCGCGCAGCTTTTCCTGTTGCGGGTCGTTCCACAAGCCGATGGGCATGGCCGGGAAATGCCGGGTGCACACCAGTTCGCCTTTTTCACCGATCACGGGCTTGCCATCGTCGTTCCACACTTCGACCGCCATGCCCAGGCTCTTGCATTGCATCTCACCACGGCGCACCGGCAGGACCGGGTTGCCAATCACAAAGCACGAAACGATATCGGTACCACCGGACATCGAAGACAGGCACAGGTCGGACTTGAACGCGCGGTAGACGTAATCGAAGCTTTGCGGCGACAGCGCCGAGCCGGTGGACAGGATGGTTCTCAGGCTGCTCAGGTCATGACTGTCGCACGGCTTCAAGCCATTGCTTTCCAGCGCAGTGAGGAATTTCGGACTGGTGCCGAAGACGTTGAGGCGTTCGTCGTCGATCAGGTCGATCAAGCGCTCCGGCCCTGGATGAAACGGCGAGCCGTCATACAGCACCACGGCGCTGCCGACGGCCAACGCCGAGACCAGCCAATTCCACATCATCCAGCCGCAGGTGGTGTAGTAGAACAAACGGTCACCGGCACCGAGGTCGGTGTGCAGGCCATGTTCCTTGACGTGTTGCAGCAGCACGCCGCCGGTGCCGTGCACAATGCACTTCGGTACGCCGGTGGTGCCGCTGGAGTAGAGGATGTACAGCGGATGGGCGAAAGGCACGGGAACGAATTGCGGCTCGCCGCCCGGGTCGTAAAAATCGTCCCACAGCGTCACGTTGGCCTGGCAGCGGAAATCCTCGATGCGCGCTTGAGGACGCGCATAAGGCACAACAATCAATTGCTGCAAGGACGGCAACTGTCCGAGGATTTCATTGACCTTGGTGGTCTGGTCGATCTCTTTACCGGCGTAGCGGTAGCCGGCGCAGGTGATCAGCACTTTCGGTTCGATCTGGCCGAAGCGATCGATCACCCCGTGGGTGCCGAAATCCGGTGAAGAACAGGACCAGATCGCGCCCAGGCTGGTGGTGGCGAGCATGGCCACCAGGGTTTGCCAGGTGTTCGGCATGCACGCCGCCACGCGGTCGCCGAGGCCGACACCGGCGGCTTTCAGGCTATTTTGAAAACCGGCGACGTGGCTTGCCAGTTCGGCCCAGGTCAGCTGTTCCCGTTGACCGTTTTCGCCGATGGCGACGACTGCCACGGCATCGTCACGACGGCGCAGCAGGTGTTCGGCGAAGTTCAAGGTAGCGCCGGGGAACCACTGGGCGCTGGGCATTTGCGCGCCCTCGATCAGCACCGCGTCTGGCTGATCGTGAAAACGGATGTCAAAGAAATCGACGATGGCCTGCCAGAAGGCTTCCCGCTGGTCGATGCTCCATTGGTGCAGGGCAGGGTAGTCGGCGATCCCAAGGGCGTGTCGCTGATTGACGAAACGCCGGAAGGCCTCCATGCGGGACTTGCCGATGCGCTCGGTGCCGGGTTGCCAGAGGATGTCGGACATGGCTTGGCCTCTTCTTATTTATGCATAACACACAGGCTTTTGTGGCAAGAGCGCTTTTGTGGCGAGGGGGCTTGCCCCCGTTCGGCTGCGAAGCAGTCGCCCGCTCGACTCACTGTGCATCAGCGAGGGTGCGGCGTCTATCTGGGGGCCGCTTCGCGCCCCAACGGGGGCAAGCCCCCTCGCCACAGGGTATGGCGGCAGGCTACTGCGCCAACCACCCACCATCTATATTCCACGCTGCGCCACGCACCTGGCTACCGGCTTCGCTGCATAAAAACAGCACCAACTCACCCAGCTGCGGCGGCGTCACGAATTCCAGGGAGGGCTGTTTCTCGGCCAGCAAGTCGTGTTGCGCCTGCTGCGGGTCGATCCCGGTCGCGGCGCGATCATCAATCTGCTTCTGCACCAGCGGCGTCAGCACCCAGCCTGGGCAAATGGCGTTGCAGGTAACGTTGGTGGTGGCGGTTTCCAGACCGACCACTTTGGTCAGGCCGATCACGCCATGCTTGGCCGCGACGTATGCCGCCTTGCCCACCGAACCGACCTGGCCGTGCACCGAAGCGATGTTGACGATCCGTCCCCAGCCCTTGGCGCGCATCCCCGGCAAGCTCAAACGAGTGCTGTGAAACACCGACGACAGGTTGATCGCAATGATCGAATCCCAGCGCTCCACCGGAAAATCTTCCACCGCCGCCACGTGCTGGATGCCCGCGTTGTTGACCAGGATATCCACACCGCCGAACTCACGCTCGGCGTAGTCGATCATGTCGGCGATCTGTGCGGGGTCGCTGACGTCGGCGGGGTGATGGCCGACCTTGCCGCCGAATTGTTCTACTTCGGCAATCACTTTGGACGCATCGCCGAAACCGTTGAGGATCAGGTTGGCGCCAGCCTTGGCCAGGCTCAGGGCGATCCCCAGACCGATGCCGCTGGTGGAACCGGTGACCAGTGCGGTCTTGCCCGAAAGAGTCGTCATGAATACCTCACACAATGCCAGTGGCGTAGAAAGTACCGATCACCACAAAAACAGCGAGTGTCTTGATCAGCGTAATACAGAAAATGTCTTTGTAGGCCTCGCGGTGGGTCAAGCCGGTGACCGCCAGCAAGGTAATCACCGCGCCGTTGTGCGGCAGGGTGTCCATGCCGCCACTGGCCATCGCGGCGACCCGGTGCAGCACTTCCAGGGGAATATTGGCGGCGTGGGCAGCGCTGATGAAACTCTCGGACATCGCTGCCAAAGCGATGCTCATCCCGCCTGACGCCGAGCCGGTGATGCCGGCCAGCAAGGTCACGGTGATCGCTTCATTGACCAACGGGTTGGGAATGCTCTTGAGCCAGTCGGCCAGCACCAGAAAGCCTGGCAACGAGGCGATCACCGCCCCGAAACCGTATTCCGATGCCGTGTTCATCGCCGCCAGCAGCGCGCCGCTGACCGCACTTTTACTGCCTTCGGCCAACTTGCCACGAATCGCCTTAAAGCCGAACACCAGCACCATGATGATGCCCACCAGCAAGGCAGCCTGGACCGCCCAGATCGCCGTCAGCTTGGCGATGTCGGTGGTCACCGGAGCGGCCATGCCCGGCAGCGAAAGGCTGTGGGTCTTGCCATACCATTCTGGAATCCAGCGGGTGAACAGCAGGTTCATCAGGCCCACCAGCAACAGCGGCGACAGCGCGATCCACGGATTAGGCAGTTGGATGTCCGGTGCGGTTTCCGGTTCGTTGCGCAGCTCTGAACCGTAACCCTCACCCGTGCGCTGGGCCTTGTTACGCTGGCGCTGCAGAAACAGCATGCCGGCACAGAACACGAAAATCGTGCCGATCACACCCAGCCACGGCGCCGCCCAGGCGGTGGTGTTGAAGAAGGTGCTGGGGATGATGTTCTGGATCTGCGGCGTGCCAGGCAGGGCGTCCATGGTGAACGAGAACGCGCCGAGGGCGATGGTCGCCGGGATCAGGCGTTTGGGAATATTGCTCTGGCGGAACATCTCGGCGGCAAACGGGTACACCGCAAACACCACCACAAACAACGACACACCGCCGTAGGTGAGCAAGGCGCAGACCAGCACAATCACCAGCATCGCCTGGCGAGTGCCGAGCAAGCGAATCGCTGCTGCGACGATGGAGCGGGAGAAACCCGACAACTCAATCAGCTTGCCGAACACCGCGCCGAGCAGGAATACCGGGAAATACAGTTTGACGAAGCCGACCATTTTTTCCATGAACACCCCGGTGAAGACGGGGGCGACGGCGGAAGGGTCGGTGAACAGGACGGCGCCGAGGGCGGCGATCGGGGCAAAGAGGATAACGCTGTAGCCACGGTAAGCAGCCACCATCAGCAGCGCGAGGGCTGCCAAGGCAATGATCACACTCATGGTGTGTCTCTCCAGGATTGTTATTTTTGTAGGGTGAAGCTTGGTGGGAGGGCTATAGCGGGTTTCGTGCCAGATATCTAAGCTATTGAAATATAAGGAGATTATTTGTTTGTGAAGTGATTTTGGTGATTTTTGTCTCTGTATTGAGACTTTTGGCGATTGTGCTGACGCTTTCGCGGGCAAGCCTCGCTCCTGCGGGAGTGTGGTTATCTACGAAATTGCACGACCTGTAGGAGCGAGGCTTGCCCGCGAAGAGGCGCTGTCTACCCATGGAGATCAATGTCTCTTTATGGAGACTCAGCAATCCCCAGCGCCGCCATCTTCTTGTACAACGTCGACCGTCCCAGCCCCAACCGCGCCGCCGCTTCGATCACCTTCCCACCGCATTGCGCGAGGGTCGATTCAATCAACTGCCGATCAAACCGTTCACGAGCCTCACTGAAGGTTTCATGGGCAATCGGCTCAAGGGGCAGAGACGCCGCACGCTCCACCGGGGTAAAGCTGCCAATCGCCGCGCGGATATCCGCTGCGTTCAGCATCAAGTCATCACTGAGCAACGCCGCCCGCTCCAGCACGTTGCGCAGTTCACGAATGTTCCCCGGCCAGGCGTGTTGCCCCAACAATTCCAGGGCTTCGCGGTTCAATTCATGCTGACTGCGCAGTTCCTCAAGGATCGCTTCACTGAGGGCCGGCAGGTCGTCGAGGCGATCACGCAGGGGCGGGACCTGGATCGGCAGCACATTGAGGCGGTAATACAGATCGGCGCGAAACTCGCCGCGTTTGATCGCTGCTACCAGGTCGGTGGAGGTGGCGGCGATCACTCGCACATCACTCTGAATCACTTCGTTGGAACCTACCGGTTCGAATTCCTTCTCCTGCAACACCCGCAGCAACTTGCTTTGCAGCGGCAGCGGCATGTCGCCGATTTCGTCGAGAAACAGCGTGCCGCCCTGGGCGATTTGCAACTTGCCGGCGCGGCCCTTGCGATCGGCGCCGGTGAACGCGCCGGGCGCGGTGCCGAAGAACTCGGCTTCCAGCAGCGACTCGGGAATCGCTGCGCTGTTGATGCTGACGAAGGCTTTATGCGCCCGGGGCGATGCGCCGTGGATCGCCTGGGCCAGCAGTTCCTTGCCGGTGCCGGTTTCACCGAGCAACAACACCGGCGACTCTGCACTGGCGCTGCGTCGGGCGCGGCGTTTGACTTCGAGGCTGGCGGCGCTGGTGCCGATGAAGTGCGCGAAGTTGTACTTGGTCTGCCGTGCTCGCAGCAGCGAGCGGGTGGACGCCAGTTCTTCCTGCATGCTCAGGTAGCGCTTGAGCATTGGCGACAGGCTGCGCAATTCGTCGAACAGGGCAAAACCGATGGCGCCGATCACCGCGCCGGCATCGTCGTGAATCGGCAGGCGCATCACCACCAGCGGTTCCTTGGGGGTGTCTTGCATGTCCAGCAGGATCGGCCGTCCGGTGCGCACCACCTCACGCAACAGGCTGCCGGGGATCACGCTTTCACAGGCCCTGCCGATGGCACCTGCGGCCGACTCCAGGCCGAATCGCCGGGCATAGCGCTCGTTCATCCAGACGATGTTCGCATCGCGGTCGACAATCACCGTGCCTTCGCTCGATTGCTCGATGATCTCGAACAGCGAGCGGATCGCCAGGGTGCGAACGCGCTGGTAGTCCTTGAGGCTTTCGGTGGTGTTCATCGGGGTGTCCATTTTTGGAAATCAAGATCAAAAGATCGCAGGGATTATGCCAACCCCGGATGCGCCGCCGCCAACAGCTCCTTGGTATACGGATGCTGCGGCGATTCAAACACATCATGGCTGGCGCCGCTTTCCACCACTTTGCCGTCCTTGATCACGATCATGTCGTGGGCCAGGGCACGCACCACCGCCAGGTCGTGGCTGATGAACAGGTAGGTCAGGCCATATTTCTCCTGAAGCTGGCGGAGCAGGGCGACCACTTGTTTTTGCACTGTGCGATCGAGCGCCGAGGTCGGTTCGTCGAGCAGGATCAACGCCGGCTTCAGCACTAGCGCGCGGGCAATGGCAATGCGTTGGCGCTGCCCGCCGGAAAATTCGTGCGGGTAGCGATGACGGCTTTGCGGATCGAGGCCGACTTCTTCCAGCACCCGGATGACCTGGGCCTCGCATTGGGCAGGGGTGGACTGGCTATGGACCTCAAGGCCTTCACTGATGATCTGCGCCACGGACATTCGCGGGCTGAGGCTGCCGAAAGGATCCTGGAATACCACCTGCATCTTCTTGCGCCATGGCCGCAGTTGCTTTTGCGTCAGGCCATCCAGCGCCTGCCCCTGAAAGCGAATGCTGCCTTCGGAATCAAGCAAGCGCAGGATCGCCTGACCGAGCGTGGACTTGCCTGAACCGGACTCACCGACGATGCCCAGGGTCTTGCCGCGCTGAACGTTCAGGCTGATGCCGTCCACCGCTCGCAGGTACGTCTTACGCTGGAACAGCCCGCCACCGAGGGTGAACTGCACTTGCAGATTCTCCACTTCCAGCACGTTTTCACGCTCGTCCCGGGGCAGGGCTTCACCTTCCGGCTCGGCGTTCAGCAGCACGCAGCTGTAAGGGTGTTTCGGCTCGGTGAACAGCGTTTCGCAAGGTGCCTGCTCGACGATTTCCCCGGCGTGCATCACGCACACCCGCTGGGCCATGCTGCGCACCAGATTGAGGTCGTGGCTGATCAGTAGCAGCGACATGCCAAGCTGCTGTTGCAGGGATTTGAGCAGCCGCAGGATCTTGCGCTGCACCGTCACATCCAGCGCGGTGGTCGGTTCGTCGGCGATCAGCAATTCCGGTTCGCAGGCCAGGGCCATGGCGATCATCACCCGTTGTCGCTGGCCGCCGGACAGTTGATGAGGGTAGGCCTTGAGCCGCTCTTCGGGCTTCTGGATGCCCACCAGTTGCAGTAATTCTAGAATCCGCGCTTGCGCCGCTTTGCCACCCAGCCCTTTGTGCAGCAGCAGGGTTTCGCCGATCTGCTTCTCGATGCTGTGCAGCGGATTGAGGGAGGTCATCGGCTCCTGGAAGATTATCGCGATCCGGTTACCGCGCAGTTCGCGCAAGACGTTAGCGTCGGCGCCGATCAATTCCTGGCCGCGATAGCGAATGCTGCCGGTGGTTTGCGTACCGTTTTCGGGCAGCAGTTGCAGAATCGAGTGGGCGGTCACCGACTTGCCGGATCCGGACTCGCCGACCAGCGCCAGGCATTCGCCGGGGTGGATGTCCAGGCACAGGTTGCGCACCACGGTCTGGCCACTGAAGGCTACATTGAGGTCACGGATTTCGATCAGGTTGTCAGTCATTTCACCAGTCCGCTTCAAGAACGAGGGTCAAAGGCATCACGCAACGCCTCGCCAATGAACACCAGCAAAGAAAGAATCAGCGCCAGGGTGAAAAACGCCGTCAGCCCCAGCCACGGCGCTTGTAGGTTCTGCTTGCCTTGGCCAATCAATTCGCCCAGTGACGCACTGCCGGCCGGCATGCCGAAACCGAGGAAATCCAGCGCCGTGAGGGTGGAAATTGCCCCGGTCAGGATGAACGGCAGATAACTCAGGGTGGCGTTCATTGCGTTGGGCAGAATGTGTCGCACGATCACCTTGCGGTCGGTCAGGCCCAACGCACGGGCGGCTTTGACGTATTCCAGGTTACGCCCGCGCAGGAACTCGGCGCGCACTACGTCCACCAGGGCCAGCCAGGAAAACAGCGCCATGATCCCCAACAGCCACCAGAAATTCGGCTCGACGAAGCCCGACAGAATGATCAGCAGGTACAGCACCGGCAGCCCCGACCAGACTTCCTGCAAGCGCTGACCAAGCAGGTCGACCCAGCCGCCGTAATAGCCCTGCAATGCACCGGCGGCGATACCGATCAGGGCGCTGATAAACGTCAGCATCAGCGCAAACAGGATCGACACCCGTGCCCCGAAAATCACTCGCGCCAGCACGTCCCGGGCCTGATCGTCGGTGCCCAGCCAGTTGACCTTCGACGGCGGACTTGGCGCCGGTTGATTGAGATCGTAATTGGGAGTGTCGTCGCTGAACGGGATCGGCGCAAACAGCATCCAGCCGTCGCCCTTGTGAATCAGCTTCTGCACGTAATCGCTGCGGAAATCGGCCTGAAACGGCAACTGGCCGCCGAATTCTTGCTCGGTGTGGTGTTTGAACGCCGGGAAGTACAGCGAGCCCTGATAACTGACCACCAGCGGTTGGTCATTGGCGATCAGTTCGCCGCCCAGAGTCAGCAGGAACAAACCGACAAACAACCACAACGACCACCAGCCCCGGCGGTTTTTCTTGAAGCGTTCAAAACGGCGACGGCCCAGCGGCGAGAGTTTGAGCATCAGGCGTTCCTCGCGGCGAAGTCGATACGCGGATCGACCAGGGTGTAGCACAGGTCACCGATGATTTTCATCAGCAGGCCGAACAAGGTGAAGATGAACAGCGAACCGAATACCACCGGATAGTCCCGCGATACCGCCGCTTCGTAACTCATGCGACCCAGGCCATCGAGGGAGAAAATCACTTCGATCAGCAGCGAGCCGGCGAAGAAAACGCTGATAAAGGCCTGGGGAATTCCCGAGACCACCAGCAGCATGGCGTTGCGAAACACATGGCCGTAAAGCACCTGGCGTTCGCTCAAGCCCTTGGCTCGGGCGGTGACCACGTACTGGCGGGTGATTTCATTGAGGAAGGAATTTTTGGTGAGGATGGTCAGGGTCGCGAAGCCGCCGACCACCAACGCCGTTACTGGCAGTACCAGGTGCCAGAAGTAATCGGCGATCTTGCCCACCGTCGACAGCGACTCGAAGTTGTCCGAGACCAGGCCGCGCACCGGAAACCAGTTCAACGAGGTGCCGCCGGCGAAGACCACGATCAGGAACATCGCGAACAGGAACGCCGGCATCGCGTAACCGATGATGATCGCGGTGCTGCTCCAGATATCGAAATGGCTGCCGTGGTGCACGGCCTTGCGGATGCCCAGCGGAATCGACACCAGATAAGTGATCAACGTCGCCCAGAGCCCGAGGGAAATGGTCACCGGCATTTTATCCAGGATCAGGTCGGTGACCGTGGCACCGCGAAAAAAGCTCTTGCCGAAGTCGAGGTGGGCGTAGCTCTTGAGCATCAGCCACAAGCGTTCCGGCGCCGGCTTGTCGAAGCCGTATTGCTTTTCGATCTCCTTGATCAGCTGCGGATCGAGCCCGCGGCTGGCCCGAGAGCTGCCGTGCATGGTCTCACTGGAACCGCCGCCGACACTCGCGCCACCGATGCCTTGCAAGTGCGCGATGGCCTGTTCCACCGGGCCACCGGGTGCGGCCTGGACGATGGCGAAGTTGACCAGAAGAATGATCACTAAAGTCGGGATGATCAGCAGCAAGCGCCGCAGTACGTAAGCCCACATCAGTGCGACCCTCCGGATTTGCCGCGCTTGATGAGTTCGGCGGTCATCTGTTCGTTGGTCAGGGGTGTGGAGCTGACTTCCCACCAACTCTCGATGGCTTCGTCATTGCTTGCTTGTACAGAGGGAATGCCGAAGCGGTTCCACCACACGGTCGAACTGCCGGGCGGGTAATAGTTGGGAATCCAATAGAAGTTCCATTGCAGGACACGGTCCAGGGCATGGGCGTAGCGCAGCATGTCGGTTTGGGTGGTAGCGCGGACCAGGCCGTTGATCAACGTATCGACCGCCGGGTTCTTCAGCACCATGTAGTTGTTGGAGCCCGGATCGCTGGCCGCCGCCGAGCCAAAGTAGTTGTACAGCTCGTTACCCGGCGAGTTGGTGACCGGGTAGCCGGTGACGATCATGTCGTAGTCCCGGGACATCAGGCGGTTGACGTACTGGGAGGCGTCGATGCGACGAATGTTCAGGTCGATGCCGATTTGTTTCAGGGTGCGCTTGTAAGGCAGCAGCAATCGGTCCATGCCGTTCTGGCTGATCAGAAAGGTGAAGGCCAGCGGTTGGCCTTCGGCGTTGACCAGTTGATCGCCATCGGGTTTCCAGCCGGCCTGTTCGAGTAGGTCCAGGGCTTGCAACTGTTTGTCGCGAATCACGCCGCTGCCATCGGTTTTCGGTGCTTCGAAGACCTGAGTGAAGACTTCGTCAGGGATCTGCCCGCGAAGCGGTTCGAGAATCGCCCGCTCACCCGCGTCGGGCAGTTGTCGGGCGGCGAGGTCGGTGTTGGAAAAGAAGCTCTGCTGGCGGATGTACAGGTCGCGCATCATCTGCCGGTTGCTCCACTCGAAGTCCCAAAGCATGGCCAGCGCCTGGCGCACGCGGCGGTCCTGGAATATCGGGTTTTGCAGGTTGAACACAAAGCCTTGGGACGGTTGTGGTGCCTGCGTTGCCAGGTGGGCTTTTTGCAGACGACCGTCGCGCAAGGCCGGGCTCTCGTAGCCGATGGAGTAGGCGGTGGCGGAGAATTCGCGGTTGTAGTCGTAGGCGCCGCCACGCAGGACCTGACGGGCGACATCGGTGTCGCCGAAGTACTCGATGCTGAAATGATCGAAGTTGTAGAGGCCGCGGCTGACCGGTAAATCCCTGGCCCACCAGTCGGCGTTACGCTCGAAGGTGATGCTGCGCCCGGAGTCGACCTTGCTCACGCGGTACGGACCGCTGCCCAGCGGCGGCTCGTAACCGCCACCGTTGGCGAAGTCGCGGGTTTTCCACCAGTGTTCGGGAAGCACCGGCAAAGTGGCGATGTCGAGGGGCAGGGTGCGGTTCTCGTTGCTCTTGAAGTCGAACCGAATGGTTCGCGGCGATTCCACTTCGACGCCTTTGACGTCGGCGAATTGCGTGCGATAGCGCAGGCTGCCCTGGGTCATCAGCAGGTCGAAGGTGTAGCGCACGTCTTCGGCGGTGATCGGCTTGCCATCGGCGAAACGGGCCTTCGGGTTCAGGTAGAAACGCAGGGACAGTCCATCGTCGGAACGCTCCATCTGCTGCGCCACCAGGCCGTACACGGTGTAGGGTTCGTCCAGTGAGCGCACGGCCAGGGGCGAGTAGATCAAGCCATCGACTTGTGTGACGCCAATCCCTTTGTCGATGTACGGCAGGACGTGGTCGAAATGACCGATTTCCAGCGCCGAGCGACGCATCGTGCCGCCCTTGGGCGCTTGCGGGTTGGTGTAGTCGAAATGACTGAAACCGGCGGGATACTTCGCCGGTTCACCGTACACGGTCAACGCCTGTTGCGGTTCAGCGTTCACGCCGGCGGCGCCCAACAGCAGGGCCACGGCAGTGAACAGTAAGGAGGGGAAAGCCAGTCGCATTGTCAGCCTTAGAGCCGGGTGATCGATAAGCACAATTTGTACGCTAGCGGCGCGTCCCTCGCCAGCCGTATCACGTAACGAAAACACAACGGCCCACCAAAAGGCGGGCCGTTGTGGAGAAAACTCAGGGGTTGATCAGTCCTGACGGCTGGTCACTTCCAGCAGGTGGTAGCCGAACTGGGTCTTGACCGGGCCTTGCACCACGTTGATTGGCGCGCTGAAAACCACGGTGTCGAATTCCTTGACCATCTGGCCTGGACCGAACGAACCCAGGTCACCGCCCTGGCGGCTCGATGGGCAGCTGGAGTTGGCTTTGGCGACTTCGGCGAAATCGGCGCCGGCTTCGATCTGGGCCTTGAGTTCGTTGCACTTGGCTTCGCTGGAAACCAGGATGTGGCGGGCGGTGGCTTTGGCCATGGGAAAATACTCCATTCAATGTTCAGTAAAGTGCGGAGCCTACCGGATTCAGTGGGCTATTTCTTCTCAAAATACCGTCCAGATTAAGGCATTGTCTAAAGGCCGGCATTTTTCAAGCGTTCGGCATGCTGTACATACAGGTCGATCGGGTCGATGCCCTTGCGGACTTGACCGGTGGTCTGGCTGAGGCTGTCCAGATGATCCAGCGGATAGTCGGAACGGATCACTTTACCCAGATGGGAGCTGAACCGGCCAACCATGCCGTCATTCTGTTCGGCTTCGGTGGTGAAGTAGTGGGAGAACGCCCGCAGGAACCCGTGCAGCGGGTTGAGCGCGTAGAGCCCCTCGTCGAGGATGTTTCCCTGCAGGGTGCCGCTCCAGGAGTAGTAGCGTACGCCGTTCACCAGTTCGCGACCCTTGCCGCCCCAGGTCTTCGGTAACCCTTGAGGGTACTTGTCGTTGAAGGCACCGACGCCTTCGGTGGTCAGCGCGTTGAGTGCGGCGATCGCGCTCTGCGGCAGGTGCCGGTTGCCGCTGAGCAACGACAGGAAGTCGGCGAACAGGGTGGCCACCGCTCCGGCGACTTGTTCCGGCAGGCGCCCGGGCGTCAGCGCCTTGCGCAGGAAGTCGGCCAGTTCCGAGCCGTGGTTCGGCCCGCTGACCGATGTCACCGAAGCGACCACCTGTGGCGCCAGCGCCCCCGCATATCGTGCAGCCAGTGCGCCTTGGCTGTGACCGATCAGGTTGACTTTGCTTGCGCCGGTTCCTTGCAGAACCCGGTCGATCTGTACCAGCAGTTGTTCGCCACGGGTTTCATTGCTGTGGGTAGCCGACAGGTGCGGGATGAAAACCCTTGCACCGGCGCTTCTGAGGGCCTGTTTGACGTCATGGAACAGTTCGAGTTTGCCGATGCGATCGAAGCCGAAGAGCCCGTGGACCAGCAGGATCGGATAGTCAGTGGTTGCATTCCGTAGCATGTACATTTCCTTTTTCGCAGTAGGTCAGGTGTGTGCTCAAGGGGGCACTCTAAAGCACACCCACCGCTCGGCGATGTATGAAAAAGCCGCTGTAACCTGATGAAAACGGAATAGAAATGGTACGAAAACTCGAATGAGCGTGAGGTCTTGGTCGGAATATCCGGACATCTTTTTAACGATGGCCGAGATATTTCTTTCAATGACCTACCTCTGGTAGGTCATTTTTCCGTGTAAACCGACCCGATAGCCCTGCATCGCGGATCTCGGCGCCACAGCTTACTTTGGCTGTTGAGTGCTTCGTTGTGCACGAAGTCGCTCGGCGCCCTGCAACAACAATTGTTCCGTCCCGGTCCAGCCAAGGCAGCCATCCGTTACCGACACCCCGTACCGCAACGACGGGCTCAACGGTTGGCAGCCTTCGAACAGATGACTCTCAATCATCATGCCGACCAGCGAGCGATCACCTTGCAAGCGCTGTTCAAGCACGTCGTTGAACACGGCGGGCTGACGCAACGGATCTTTTGCGCTGTTGGCGTGGCTGCAGTCGACCATGATCCGCGCCGGAATCTTGAGTCTAGTCAAGTCGCTGTGCACTTTGGCGATGCTGTCGCGGTCGTAGTTCGGTCCGCGATGGCCGCCGCGCAATACCAGGTGAGTGTCGGGGTTGCCCGGCGTCTGGATAATCGCAGGATGGCCCTGGCTGTCGACACCGAAATGGCGGTGCGGATGAGCGGCCGAGCGCATGGCGTCGCTGGCGACAGCCACACCACCATCGGTGCCGTTCTTGAACCCTACCGGCATGCTCAGGCCACTGGCCATTTCCCGATGGATCTGCGATTCGGTGGTACGGGCGCCGATCGCGACCCAGCTCAGCAGGTCGTCAAAGTAACCGGCGGCCATCGGTTGCAGCAGCTCGGTGGCAACGGGCAGACCCAGTTGGAGCATTTCGCGCATCAATTCGCGGGACAGGGTCAAACCGCCCGCCATGTCATCGCTGCCATCCAGGTGCGGGTCGTAGGCCAGGCCTTTCCAGCCGACCGTGGTACGGGGTTTTTCGACGTAGGCGCGCATCACCAACAGCATCTCGTCGCTGACTTGTGCAGACAGACGGGCCAGGTTGGCGGCGTATTCGAGGGCGGAACGTGGGTCGTGAATCGAGCAGGGACCGACGATCACCAGCAGACGGGAGTCTTCACCGTTGAGGATCGCGCGGACAGCCTGGCGGTGGGCGGAGACTTGTTGGGTCAGCGCATTGCTGAGTGGCAGTTGCTGTTTGAGTTGCAATGAGCTGGGCAGACGCAAGGTCAGCGCTTCATTGGCAGGGCTCAAGGTGGACAGCGGCAGAGCAGAGACGGACGAGTTCATATTCGGGCTTCCTGGGCTGGCGGCGGGTTCGTCCCGCGCGCTCGGCCCTAGTGGGGTGTTCGACAATTGGCCGGATTGGCTGCGTGTGTGTGCTTGCCACCTGTGGGTGACCGATCGGAGGCGGCAGGCTGTCCCGAGCGGAAGCTGGTAAATCGCCAGGCGGTAAAAGTGTCGTAACGGTAATAAGTGGCGTAATTCATGTCGTAAATCCTCAAGTTGTCTGGTGTAACGCAAAAAATGTTCAGGGCTGAAAAAACAAAACCCCCGGTCGGGAGGCCGACCGGGGGTTGAGAATTCTCTGGTGGCGACCCGTTTAAAGTGGGCGCCGTGTGGGTATCAGGCGCGCCAGTGGCTAAACCAATACCCAAAATAAAAGCTGACCGAAGCACAAACGTCATTCACCCGGGCAGCCGCAACCGAGCGCGGGGCGCTGGCGGTACGAAGCTGTGAGAGGGCGTTGAACATGGTCTGTCTCCGATGAATGAGCCGAGCTTACTAGAGGCCGGTACGCGGATTCAATCAGAAAATGCTATCGAGCATCACAGGGCGTTTCTATCGGTTGGGTACGTCGGGAGTTGTGACACACTTTACGCAACGGGCGGCGTGTAACCGGCGCCCAAACCATCAACGTCACAAGGACGAACCATGACGACACTGACCATCGCCGCCGCTCAATCGATCTCCGTCGCTGGCGATCTTGCCGCCAATATTACCCGACACCTGCGCTTCATGCAGGTTGCCGCGGAGCAGGGCGTGCAATTGCTGGTGTTTCCAGAACTGTCGCTGACCGGATACGAGCGTGGTCTGGCAGCGGAGCTGGCCATCGCGCCAGGTGCCAGAGTGCTGCAACCTCTGCGCGATTTCGCGCGGGAGGTCGGTGTGACCAGTGTCGTCGGGATGCCGATTCGTCTGTCGGACGATTCGCCGGTGTTGATCGGTGCCCTGGTATTGGGGGCCGATGGTTCGCTCGATATCTACAGCAAGCAGCATTTGCACCCAGGGGAGGAGGTGGCATTTGCCCCGGGAACAGGCGGTTCGACGTTGAAGATCGGCACCGACACCGTCGCGTTGGCGGTATGCGCCGATTTTTCTCACGCCAGTCATGCAGCCGCCGCGGCACGGCAGGGCGCTGATCTTTATGCCGCGGGCGTGTTGATCACAGAAAGCGGCTACGCTCCAGATACCGCACTGTTGCAAGGTTATGCCCGCACCCACTCGATGGCGGTACTGATGGCCAACCATGGTGGCGCAACGGGTGGCTGGGAGTCGGCAGGGCGTAGTGCAATCTGGGCGTTGGACGGCTCGTTGGTTGCGGCGGCACCGGGGACGGGGAATCTCATGGTGGTTGCTCGTCGCAATGCTGACGGCTGGAAGGGGCAAATCGTGGCGGTCGCGGAGGCTTGAATGGGGTTTGAATTGCGCCCGGCAACGTCTCGTGACCTGGACTTCGCACGTGACCTGACTTGTCGAAATATGCTGCGCTACTACATTCAACATGAGCTGTTGTGGCAGGACGAGGCTTTCGATGTTGCTTGGGAGGGACGCGAAAACTGGCTGATTGTGCGTGATGACACACTGATGGGGTATGTCAGCCTGAGCCGTGACGCCAGCGCCTTGTATATCCGCGAATTGCATTTACTTGAAGCGTACCGGGGGCAGGGCGCCGGCTCCTGGGTGATCGATCAGGTATTCGCCATGGCCTGCAAGGAACGGCGCCCGGCATTGCGTCTGACCGTATTTGAAAATAATCCGGCAAAAATTCTTTACGAGAGAAAAGGACTGAAGGTGGTCGGCAAGGACCAGTGTTTCTTGAGAATGCAGCGTGATATCAATGGACTGCACCGCTGAAACACACTGCCAGCAAGCCTCGCCAGAAGAATTGACACTTTTTATATGCTGCTTTCCGCTAGGTCTGCCAGTCGCTTTTTGCTAAGGTGTCCGGCAACCCAATAAGACCAAATCGCGAGGTGTCTGCTTGATTAGGGTGCTAGTAGTCGATGACCATGATCTCGTTCGTACAGGCATTACACGAATGCTGGCTGACATCGATGGCCTGCAAGTAGTCGGTCAGGCCGAGTCGGGAGAGGAATCCCTGCTCAAAGCGCGTGAGTTGAAACCCGATGTGGTGCTGATGGACGTCAAGATGCCCGGGATCGGCGGTCTTGAAGCCACGCGCAAATTATTGCGCAGTCATCCCGACATCAAAGTCGTCGCGGTCACCGTGTGCGAAGAAGATCCGTTTCCAACCCGCCTGTTACAGGCAGGTGCCGCGGGCTACCTGACCAAGGGCGCCGGACTGCCGGAAATGGTCCAGGCCATTCGCCTGGTGTTTGCCGGGCAACGCTATATCAGCCCGCAAATTGCCCAGCAACTGGCAATCAAGTCGTTCCAGCCAACCAACGATTCGCCGTTCGACGCCTTGTCTGAGCGGGAAATCCAGATTGCGTTGATGATTGTCGGCTGTCAGAAGGTGCAGATCATCTCCGACAAACTGTGCCTGTCGCCAAAAACAGTGAATACCTACCGTTACCGTATTTTCGAAAAGCTTTCGATCAGCAGCGATGTCGAGTTGACGCTGTTGGCGGTTCGTCACGGCATGGTTGATGCCAGCCTCTGAAAATGACTGAAACCTTCGATCCAAGTGCTTTTCTGTCGACGGTCAGTGGGCGGCCGGGTGTCTATCGCATGTTCGACAGCGATGCCCGTCTGCTTTATGTCGGCAAAGCCAAGAATCTCAAGAAACGTTTGGCGAGCTACTTCCGCAAAACCGGTCTGGCTCCCAAGACCGCCGCGCTGGTAGGGCGTATCGCCCAGGTCGAAACCACCATCACGGCCAACGAAACCGAGGCCTTGCTGCTCGAGCAGACGCTGATCAAGGAATGGCGCCCGCCGTACAACATCCTGCTGCGCGACGACAAATCCTACCCTTATGTCTTTCTCTCGGATGGCCAGTTCCCGCGCTTGAGCATCCATCGCGGAGCGAAAAAGGCCAAGGGCAAATATTTTGGCCCTTACCCCAGCGCGGGAGCGATCCGCGAAAGCCTGAGCCTGCTGCAAAAGGCTTTTTTTGTTCGTCAGTGTGAAGACAGCTATTACAAGAACCGCACGCGACCTTGTCTGCAATACCAGATCAAGCGCTGCAAGGCGCCGTGTGTCGGCCTAGTGGAGCCTGAGGTGTATGCCGAAGATGTTCGCCACTCGGTGATGTTTCTTGAGGGGCGCAGCAATGCGTTGGCGGACGAGTTGTCCGCGGCCATGGAGGAAGCGGCGGTCAATCTGGAGTTCGAACGTGCCGCCGAATTGCGCGACCAGATTTCATTGCTGCGCCGGGTCCAGGACCAGCAAAGCATGGAAGGCGGGACGGGCGATGTCGATGTGATCGCAGCGTTCGTCAATCCGGGTGGCGCCTGTGTGCACTTGATCAGCGTACGCGGCGGCCGGGTGTTGGGGAGCAAGAACTTCTTCCCGCAGGTGGGTATTGAAGAAGACGTTTCCGAAGTCATGGCGGCGTTTCTCGGCCAGTACTTCATCAGCAGTCCCGAGCGCGACTTGCCGAGCGAGCTGATCGTCAACGTGGTTCACGAAGACTTTCCGACCCTGATTGCAGCCATTGAAGAGCTGCGCGGTCGTGAACTGACCATCAGTCATCGTGTACGGGGCACCCGAGCGCGCTGGCAGCAATTGGCGGTCACCAATGCCGAGCAGGCGCTGGGCGCACGTCTGGCGAACCGGCAACACGTCGCGGCACGTTTCGATGCTCTGGCCGAAGTGCTGAGCCTGGACGAGCCGCCGCAACGTCTCGAGTGCTACGACATCAGTCATTCCAGTGGCGAGGCCACCGTGGCGTCGTGCGTGGTGTTCGGCCCGGAAGGCCCGATCAAGTCCGACTACCGCCGCTACAACATCGAAGGCGTCACGCCAGGCGACGACTATGCCGCGATGCACCAGGCCCTGACCCGACGCTTCAGCAAGTTGAAGGACGGAGAGGGCAAACTGCCGGACATTCTGCTGGTCGACGGCGGTAAAGGTCAGCTGTCGATGGCCCGTGACGTGCTCAATGAGCTGGCCGTGCCCGACCTGATTCTGCTGGGCGTGGCCAAGGGGGCGACGCGCAAGGCCGGTTTCGAAACCTTGTACCTCAACGATGCGGCCCATGAATTCACCTTGCGCGGTGATTCCCCCGCGCTGCATTTGATCCAGCAGATCCGCGACGAAGCTCACCGTTTTGCCATCACCGGGCACCGTGCACGGCGTGGTAAAACCCGCCGCACCTCGACGCTTGAGGGGGTTGCCGGTGTAGGACCAACACGTCGACGGGATTTGTTGAAACATTTTGGTGGATTGCAGGAGCTGTCTCGTGCCAGCATCGAAGAGATCGCCAAAGCACCCGGGATCAGTAAAAAGCTCGCAGAGTTGATTTATGCAAATCTGCACAGCGAGTAGAATGCCCAACTCACCTCGTAGCCAGTTGTGTCGATGAATATCCCTAATCTGATTACCGTTCTACGCGTCCTGCTCATCCCGATCTTCATTTTGCTGTTTTACTTGCCTTACCACTGGAGCTATCTGGCGTCGGCTTCGGTTTTTGCCTTTGCCGCCGCGACCGACTGGCTGGACGGGTATCTGGCCCGACGTCTGGAACAAAGCACACCGTTCGGGGCTTTCCTCGATCCTGTTGCGGACAAGCTGATGGTCGCCGTTGCGCTGGTGCTGCTGGTGCAAGAACACGGCAACCTGTGGCTCACACTGCCGGCCGCCGTCATCATCGGTCGCGAGATCGTCGTATCGGCACTGCGCGAGTGGATGGCCGAACTCGGCGCCCGTGCCCATGTGGCGGTATCGAACCTGGGCAAATGGAAAACCGCCGCGCAAATGCTGGCGCTGGTGATCCTGCTGGCCAATCCGTCGGACTTCAGCTTCTGGGTCCTGATGGGCTACGCCTTGCTGATGGTGTCCGCTGGCCTGACCTTGTGGTCCATGGTCCAGTACTTGCGGGCCGCCTGGCCGCATCTGAAGACGGATGTGGAAAAGAAATAAAACTTTTTTGAATCAAGGGGTTGACGGGGCATCTGAATTCTATAGAATGCGCCTCACCAAGACGCGGGAATAGCTCAGTTGGTAGAGCACGACCTTGCCAAGGTCGGGGTCGCGAGTTCGAGTCTCGTTTCCCGCTCCAAATACAGAAAAACGCCATTCATTGAGTGGCGTTTTTTTTTGCGCGCTATTTTGTCGTCAGCATTGGAAAAAGAGGCTTTTGCCTCTTTTTTCGTTCCAGTGGGTTCTGCTGAAAACCATCATCAGCCACGCTTTTTTGTACATTAAAACGTACATCGAAATCCGGTCCCAGGACGTGCCGGTTTTCAGATAGATGACGCATTGCTGGAACCCGTACATCTCTCCTCAATCGATCGAGACGAGGAGATGTACATATGCCTTTGACTGATACGGCTGTTCGCCACGCAAAAAACCTCGGAAGAAATTACAGCTTCAAGGATATGGACGGCTTGCACCTGTTCGTCAGTTCGACGGGTGCCAAGAGCTGGCATTTTCGTTTCAACTGGCTGGGTAAGCCGGCTCGCATCTCCTTGGGAATGTATCCGGAGCTAAGCCTTAGACGCTCGTTTTGCTCGCGACAATGCGCGTACCCAGGTCGCAAAGGGGGTTGATCCTCGATCCGCTCCTTTGCAGGTAGTGGGTAAGAAATTTCTGATCGATGAGGCAGAAACTCTCCCAAACTAACACCACGAAGGAGCGGTAGGGGAGTCCCTGAAGTGGGATCTGTCGCACAAAATGCAAAAGCGACGCAGAAACGAAAAAGCCTGCGACCAGTCCTGGCTGGCGTCATCGTCGAAGGCGAATGGCATCCCGATCGTGTTTAGTAAGGCTCATCACTGAGTGCGCCTTAATAATGAAGGAAAGATAAGAATACTTCTTACAAAATTATCAAAAAAGCCTGGATGGGAATTAATAATTAATTCATAAAAAAAAGCACTTCCCCTAACCTTTAAGCATCAATTGCGGAGGTGCATTTATGTTGATTTTCATTAAGTCGATGATCATTGGGCTTTGTATTGCAGCCCCTGTGGGACCCATTGGGCTGTTGTGCATACAGAGGAGCCTTGCGCTCGGATGGAGAGCAGGTTTCGCGACAGGGTTAGGGGCGGCCACAGCCGATTCGATCTATGGATTTGTCGGTGCGCTGGGAATCACAGTCATCATAGCGACACTCATTAGCTTTAAGCCATGGTTGTGTATTTTGGGGGGGGTATTCCTCGCGTACATTGGTTATCAAACAATAAGATCGAAAGCGAGCTCAACAGCCCTGGCGGGTGAACGAGCCAACCTGCTAAAAGCCTACTTGAGTACACTGTTTTTGACACTGTCGAACCCAATGACCATCCTGTCGTTTATTGCGATATTTGCTGCCATGAGCGACGGCATGGCTAATGATCAAAGCGGTCAGCACTCAGTGCTGCCTATGGTGACAGGTATATTTCTAGGCTCGGCTGTCTGGTGGCTGGGATTGAGCGGATTCTCCTCCATATTCAAGACCAGAATCTCCCAATCAAAGCTCAGGTTGATCAACTATTTTTCCGGGTCAACCATAACCATCCTGGGTGCCTACCAAGTAGCCACTGGCGTTATGCTCGCCACAGCAGCTTAAGCGGGAAATGAGACAAGGCTTATTTCTCTTTGACTGATGAGTAAGCCTTGGCATCAATCCCCTACGGTCTGACGGGAGGATGCTTTACTGCATTCTGGATTCAATGTACGCCCTGAGGTTGCCTATCGCTTGTTTGATTTCTGATTCTGTCGCATTGCTAAACGACAACCTGACCTGAGTGACAGCCTGATTCGTCAGCGAAAACAAGGAAGTGGGAAATACAATAACCTTGAAGTTCCTGGCGCACTCGCACATTTCAAAATATTCGAAGGTGAAAGGCAGCTGTACATTGATGAAAAAACCTCCCTCTGGATGGTTCCAGGTGACACTTCTTCCAGAACCAGCCTTGATCGGGAATTCACGTTCAAGGCATTCAATCATATAGTTTCTTTTTTGCCTGTAAGACAACACTCTTGGTTGATTAAGCTGTTTTAAAGAGTAATTGTTCTCTATCAGTAAACCTCCGACAATTGCTTGGCACAGGGCAGGTGTATTGACGGTGATCAAGCTTTTGGCTTTACATAATCTGGCGCTAAAGGAAATCACCCCAGCGTTCTCCGGGGCGACTACATAGCCCATACGCAATCCCGGAAAAATTGACTTTGCAAAAGAGCCAAGAAGGAATACTCGACTACTGTCGATCGACTTCATCAAGGGGATTTTATCTCCCTCGTACCTGAAGTAGCTGTAGGCATTATCCTCCAGGATAAAAAAATTCATTTCATTGGCCAAGGAGAGCATGGCCTTTCTGTCTTCATAGGAAAGGCTGTTAGCAGTAGGGTTGCTAAAATCTGAAATCGCGTACAGCGCTTTTACCTTTTCCCCCCTGGACTCAAGATCTTCAGCTACCTTGCGCAGGGCAGATGGATCGAGGAAGGTGTCCTCGGGAACGGGTACAATTTTTATTCTTAATAATTTCGCAATACCCGTTATTCCGGAAAATACAGGGTCAGGTACTAATAAAACACCACTTCCTTCAAAAATTGATAGCAGTGTCAAGGTCGCAGCTTCCTGAAACCCCATACACACGACAATACTTTCAGGGTTGTAAATCTTTATGCCTTCATCCACCTGCAAGTGTTCGGCTATTATGCCGTTGATAATCCCGGTGGTTTTTCCATATTGGCAAAGTAGTGTCGCAAGTGAGTGTTCCGTATCGACGGCGTATCGTGTATAGCTGGCCAACCCTTTATCGATGAGGGACAGGTCGCATTGCTCGTCGTCAGGTCGACCGGACGCCAGAGAGATTGCCTCTGGATTTTCACTGGAAATGGAGTTTAGAAGATGGATAACGTTCAGAGTAGGGTCTTCGAATATCGTTTTTTCGAGTACGCTGGGCAATCTCGCTTCTCCATAAAAAAGCAACGAGCCGTTGAAGGCTCGTTGCTCATGATTAATATCTGTTACGCAGGTTTAAGTGCACTTTTTTGATTGGCCATATTTTCCATGGCTACAAATGCCTGAAGCAGATCCTCTTTAAGATCCTCAAGGGTCTCTAAACCAAAACACAATCGAACCAAACTCTTTTCAATCCCCATATCCGCTTTTTCCTGCTCAGTCATCGAGGCATGGCTTCCACTAAAGGGTTGCGCAACCATTGACGTGACACAGGCCATTCCCGTACCCGTTCCAAACCATTTGAGGGCGCTGGTGAAGGTTTTGTAAAAGGGGACCAGATCGGGCCGAATATCAACAAACACAATGCCACCGTAGCCGGTCAATTGTTTACCATCGACTCGTGGATAATAAACATGCTCAATAAAGGGTAGTTCCCGTAGATAGTTGAGCATGCTGGAGGTTGTGTTGCTGTGTTTCTCCATGCGCAGGTTAAATGTCTGCATGCTTCTGCGAAGCAGCCATGCGCTATTAGGCGCTAATATTGAGCCTGAGTAAAAGCGGCCTTCGAGGAGGCGCGTATAAATCATTTCATTGTTGACGAGTACCAGGCCGCCCATGACATCGCTATGCCCGGAGAAATACTTCGTTGCGCTGTACAGAGAAATATCCGCGCCGAAGTTCAGAGGCTTTTGAAATATCGGAGTGGCCCACGTGTTGTCAACGACCACCAGAGCGTGTGGGTTGTTTTGCTTAACCGCCTTGCTGACCGCATGAATATCAATGTCTTTCAGAAAGGGATTGGTCGGTGTTTCGAAAATGACCATGTCCACGTTCAACGGCAACTCTTTCAATCCACTTTCCGTGGTGAGATCCAGAATCGTCAGTTTCGCACCGATACGTGCCGTATATCGCTGAAACAGCTTATAAGAACAGCCATAGATATATTTGTTGATCACCAGCGACCCACCGGGTTTCAGCAGCTCCAGCACCATGTAGATGGCACTCATTCCGGTGCTGTAGGCCAAGGCGTATTCGCTTCCTTCCAGTGCAGCGACAACCTGTTCCAGCTCAGTCACATTGGGATTGGCTTTTCTCGAGTAGAAGAACGCCGAGTCAGCGCTAAAAGCGCTGCACTGATAAATAGGCGTCACGGATGGGTGGGCCTCTCGGTCATCGACCCTGATATGGAGTATTTCAGTAGACACGCTCATGATTTGCTCACCAGTTTGATAACCTGCTCATACATGTTCTGCTTGCCTTCATACCCAATGGTCGGCGTGATGTCGTTTTGCGAAATACCAATCTCTTCAATCGACTCGGTTGGGAAGTGAGCCCTGTCGAATACTTCATGAAGATTTGAGTTCACCCCCTTGGGAAGCCAGACTTCAGGGCCTGATTCATCAATTCGTGCCTTGGCAATAATAAATCGATAGCTTTCATACGGCCGCAATGTCAGTGATTTCCAATCGCTGTTGAGCCCGTCGGTATAGTTGCGCCGCAGGTAGACGGTCTGTTCAAGGTCTTCAGTATTCAGCACTTGGGCGTGCAGCGATACGATATCCCCATGCCACTCGAACTTTCGCTTCTCGTAAGAGGTCAATGCAGTCTCTCGCAGTTCAACAGGCGTGTTCGCTTTGTGTTCGCCCAGTAACTTGAAGTGTGCGTCGTGCCCACACCGGGCACAGCAACCGTTGCTATCCAATCCGATGAGTTCAGCATTCAAACCGTAGCGGGTAACGAGTAGAGCGTTACAATTATTGCAGTTGGTATTGGTGCCCTCGACATCATTTACGTTACCCAGATACACATGCTCAACCCCCATGCTCCGGGCAATGTCCCGAGCCTTCAGGAGTCTATCCACGGGCGTCCTGATGCTATTACTCATTTTATAATCAGGGTGAAACCTTACAAAGTGGAGCGGTACATTCGGGCCCAGTTCATCCAGTACCCACTGGCTAATTTTCCTGGCGGTATCCTCATCGTCACTGATATCGGTAACCATCAAGGTGCTGACTTCAACATATTTACCAGCATCGTATACTTTCTTGATGCCAGCCAGAACGGGTTCTACCCAGCCTGTTGTGACTTTTCGATAGTATTCGGGGGAGATGGATTTTAGCGAAATCGAGAATATGTCGATGACTGGCAATAGTTCATCAATGGCTTCTTCACTGATAAAAAAAGCTGATTTATATAAGTTGATTAAGCCCGCTTCCTTTGCCAGCTTTGCCGTGTCGAGGATGAATTCATGCCAGACAACAGGGTCGTTATACGTCCAGGAGATAACGCGTATACCATGCTTCAAGGCAGTTTCTACAACCTGCTCAGGCGTATAGTAGTAAACATCTTTATCTGTCACATACTTGGCCTGAGAGGTCTTCCAATTGTGGCAGTAGCCGCAGTTAAGCATGCAGCCGATATTGCCTAGGGAAAGGATTCGCTCTCCGGGAGCAAAGTGGAATACCGCCTCGGTTTCAATGGTCTCTTCGGTGCTGTGAACACCTTTGCCATAATTCAACGTAACTAACCGGCCGCCTCTGTTTCCGCGCACCTTGCAAAAACCTACTTTGCCCTCCTGAATGACACAGTTTCGGGGAGAAAGATGACACTTTACAACGCCGTTCGGGAGTATTT
The DNA here is from genome assembly GCF_012932895.1 of Pseudomonas sp. KD5. Lineage (NCBI taxonomy): Bacteria > Pseudomonadati > Pseudomonadota > Gammaproteobacteria > Pseudomonadales > Pseudomonadaceae > Pseudomonas > Pseudomonas sp. KD5. The sequence goes on from NZ_JDWJ01000008.1 coordinate 88,660, forward strand.
CTTCCAACTTTGCAGGCGTGCTTTCCAAGGTCCAGTTTTTATTTTTTGTAGTGTCCATCTCTCACTCCTCATCTCACGGAAGTTGCTGTCAATATCATCGGTTGAAATAGTCGAGGCGAAACAATCCCGCCGCCACAGTGGCAGCAATCCTCTAGTAGTTATTGATAGGCGGAAGAAACGCTGGTCAATCCATAATTCTTAAGCGAAAAACGCCTGGCGTTTATATTCATGAATGGCTGTATAAGAGGGCCTATGACCAACAAGAATGCAATGGTTCCCACACCGAAGGGCCCGCCTAGAAGCCATCCGGTTGAAAAGATGCCAATTTCAATTATCATTTTGGCTTTTGTGAATGACCACGCCCATTTGGACACCATGGTAAGCACCACAAGGTCCATGATCCTGATACCAATACCGCTCATGATAATCAGTGCAGACGAATAAGCACACAGCACCAGACCCATCGCCAACATCGTGTACTCATTCACTCTGACAATCAAATACTCTCCAAGCCCCAGCACGGACCAGAGGTCAATCAACAGGCCTGTAAGTGTCGTTGTAATAAATGGGCTTATCGGAGGGTATTTCTTGTTCCAGAGCATCCACCACAGCAGAAAGAATAGAGAAACGATACCCGAACAAACGCCCATTCCGAGCATGAGTATTTTATTTATCGAGATGATCAGGACATCTAAGGGGTCAGTCCCCAGTTGACTGACTATGAAAAGCTTGGCCCCCACCGAGAAAAGTGCGACTCCAGCCAGATACATAAAAATCTGATCCATCTTGAAATCACGAAAACTTAGGACTTGCGTTCCAATATAATTCGCGAATGATGGATAGGATTTTTTTTCACACTTTATTTTTTCATCTTCCATACGAGCACCATCCTTGGAGGAGAATATTTTATTATGCAGTGCGTAACGCTAAGGATTCAGAGCTAATGATTGCCCGGGTTCTTGTTAGGCTTTATCGGGCTGCAAATAGACTAGCACTCTGCTTTATTTTGGTGCATTATTTTTTAATGTAAACCGGGTGCTTTTCGTTAAAATTTATACTTTTTGCTGTGGGAGCTTACATGGATCGTATAGACATCAAAATCTTGGGGAAGGTGCAGGACTTTGGTCGCATTTCCATCACGGAGCTGTCCAAGCACGCAGGTCTTTCTATTCCCGCCACCACTGATCGGTTGCGAAAGCTCGAAGACTCTGGGGTCATCAAGGGATATAGCGCTCAGTTAGATCCAACCAAACTAGGGTTTGGCATATCTGCTGTCGTCGGCATGACCACCCTCAAGCCTGCGAAATCCAAATTGATAGCGACGCTCAACGACATACCCGAAGTCGTTGAGTGCCTGCACGTCACGGGTAACGACTCCTACCTGATCAGGATCTATGCCAGGTCAATGGCCGATATCGAAAATATCATTGCGAAGATCAACGCGTACGGTGAGACACGTACAAGCATTGTCTTGTCTGTCCCTATCGAGAGAAGAAAGCTTGTCCCTTGAGCCTGTGCATAGAACAGTCAGCTGTCAGCTATTTCAAGGGTGATCATTTTGTTTGCCCGGAACGGCGCCAGCAGCGATTCATCTACCCCTGAATCGGTAATTAACGTCCACGGCTCTTTGAGGAACGGTGAGCAATGTCATGCCGGTCGCAGACACTTGGGGTACTGCGGCCGATGTGCCTGCACCCACTAACGTACTTGGCCGTTATGGATCACCCGAAGAGGACATCGCACCGGTGGTGCTGTTTCTCGCCAGCAAGGATGGGCAATTTTTGACGGGGTATAGCCTGACGCCTGACGGTGGCCAAATCATCGATAGCGCACGCTGATTTTACCGTCCAGTCTGCAACCGATTGCCCCACAGGGAACACAAGACTCGCCTTGGCATGTCTTGTGTTTTTTCAAGCGATGCTCTCCAATGCAACAGGTTCTCGCGAGGCAGCGCGTGCCGCCAGGAAGGCAAGAACTGCCGCCACGCCCAGCAGCGTGGCGCTCAACTCGAAAGTCGCTCGATAGCCGTTCGAGTCAAATACCAGCCCGCCAACGGTTGCGCCGGATGCAATGGCCAGTTGGATGATCGCCACCATTAAGCCGCCTCCGGCTTCAGCATCCTCTGGCAATGTTCTGGCCAGCCATGTCCACCATCCCACCGGCGCCGCGGTCGCAACCAGCCCCCAGAGGCCCAACAAGACGGTGGTGGTAGTCACAGAACTGCCGAACGAAACGAGTGCCAGCGCGATCGCCGCCATCAATATCGGGATGACGATGAGGGTGCGATGCAGGCCATTTTTCAAGAATGCTTCAATCAGGAAGGTTCCCGCGAGGCCTGCCAGGCCGAGGACGAGCAACATCAGTGACAGCATGGAAATACTGACGTGCGTGACCGTTTCAAGGAACGGGCGCAGGTAGGTAAATAGCATGAACTGGCCCATGAAAAAGACACTGACCGCCGCCATGCCTAACGTGACCGGTGTGCTTTTCATCAACCTGAAAACATTTCCAGTGCCTGAACCGCTTTGCGACTTCATCGCAGGAAGGTTCACCCAAAGCCAGAGACTGGCAATTACCGCGACCGGGATGACGCACAAAAATGCACCGCGCCATCCGATGAAGGCTCCGAGAAAACTGCCCAGAGGTGCTGCAATCACTGTCGCCAGAGCGTTGCCGCCATTGACGACTGCCATGGCGCGAGCGATCTGGTCGTCGGGCACCAAGCGTATGGCAGTTGCCGCCGACAATGACCAGAAGCCACCAATTGCCACGCCGATCAGCGCGCGGCCGGCCATGAACACCCAGTAGTTCGGCGCGAACGCGACCACGGTTCCCGAAACGATCATCAGCAGCGTCAGGGACAACAGCAGTGGCTTGCGGTCGACCCGCGCCGCCACCGAAGCGGTCAGGAGGCTGGCGAATAGCGCAAACAGCCCGGAGACTGAAATGCCCTGGCCCGCTTGCCCTTCGGTGATATGCAGATCTGCGGCAATCGGTGTCAGCAGGCTGACGGGCATGAACTCCGATGCCACCAGGACGAAGGCGGCGAGCGACATGGCGAATACGGCACCCCATGATTGTTCAGGTTTTCGCGGGGCTGAGAGCGTGGGTTGGATCATTGATTGAATCCCGTAATGCGCGAAGCGTCGCGGCCCCGGGAACGAGGCCGCGCGTGAGAAGGGATGCCCGGCCAGGGCACTGCTCAGTGCTACTTCAGGTTGCTTTTGAAGAACGTGGTCAACTTGGCGAATGGAATGAGGTTGACCCGGTCGTAAAGATCCACATGGCCGGCATCTGGAATGATGAGCAGTTCTTTAGGTTCTGCCGCGCGTTTGTAGGCATCCTCACTGAACTCGAGTGAGTGTGCCCGGGCGCCAGCAATGAACAGCAGTGGGCGAGGGGAGATCGTCTCGATGTCGTTGAACGGATAGAAGTTCATGAATTTCACGTTGCTGGTCAGCGTCGGCATGGTGGTTGTCTGTGCCGATGCGTCGGCAGGGGTGACCTCACCACGCGGTGTGCGATAGAAATCGTAGAACTCGTCACCCACGGCGTTGCCGGTCAGCTTCAGTGGTGAGCCGCTGGTATAGCGGACTTCGCCTCCCCAGAATTCGGCGTTGCGCTGCTGCGCCGCTTCGCGAATGATTTGTTGGCGTTGTTCGATCGTTACACTGTGCTTGAGGCCATTACGATTGGCGGCGCCCATGTCGTACATGCTGACGGTGGCGATGGCCTTTAGACGCGGATCGATCTTGGCCGCACTGATGGCGAAGCTGCCACTGCCGCAAATACCGATGACGCCGATACGTTCACGATCGACCAATGGGCGAGAGCCGAGAAAGTCCACGGCGGCACTGAAGTCTTCGGTGTAGATATCAGGCGAAACGGCCTGGCGAGGCGTGCCCTCACTTTCACCCCAGAAGGACAAGTCCAGCGACAGTGTGATAAATCCCTGCTCGGCCATTTTTGTGGCGTAGAGGTTTGCACTCTGCTCCTTCACTGCCCCCATTGGATGACCGACAATGATCGCGGCATTCTTCGATTGAGGATTGAGGTTCTTCAGGATGAACAGATTGCCCACCACCTTCATGCCGTATTGATTCTTGAAGGTGACCTTTTCTACCGTCACTTTTTCGCTTTTGTAGAAGTTGTCTGCTCCGTTCGACAAATCGGCTCCCGTTGAAGAAAAAGAGGTAACAAGCAGCCCTAGGGCAAGCAAAATGCCTTTCACTGGATAGTCCTTTTGATGAGTGGTTATTCGCTGGCGCTTTTTGCTTAGCCAGCCAATGTGGCGTTGTCGATCACGAAGCGATACTTGACGTCGCCCTTGAGCATCCGCTCATAGGATTCGTTGATTTGATCGACCCGGACCAACTCGATGTCGGCGACGATGCCGCGCTCGGCGCAGAAATCCAGCATCTCCTGCGTCTCGGGGATACCGCCGATCATCGAGCCGGCAATCGTTCGTCGTTTCATGATCAGGTTGAACACATTGGGCGATGGATGCGGCGAGGCGGGCGCACCGACCAGGGTCAGCGCACCATCGCGCTTGAGTAGAACCAGGAAGGCATCGAGATCGTGGGGGGCTGCGACGGTGTTGAGGATGAAGTCGAAGCTCTTGGCATGCGCGGCCATCTCCTCAGCGTTGCGCGATACCACCACTTCGTCAGCGCCCAACTCCTTCGCCGCTTCGCGCTTGGATTCGGATGTAGTGAACGCCACAACGTGGGCGCCCATCGCGTGGGCCAGCTTGATGCCCATGTGGCCCAGGCCACCAATGCCGACCACGCCGATTTTCTTGCCCGGCCCGGCGTTCCAGTGACGTAATGGGGAATAGGTGGTGATGCCTGCACACAGCAGTGGTGCGACGGCGGCCAGTTGTTCTTCGGGATGGCGGATACGCAGAACATAACGTTCATGCACCACGATGTTTTGCGAGTAGCCGCCGAGCGTCCAGCCGGGTTCGTCCGGGGTCGGGAAGTTGTAGGTACCGACCATGCCGTCGCAATAGTTTTCCAGCCCCGTGGCACAGTCTTCACAGTGTTTGCAGCTGTCGACGATGCAACCGACACCGACCAGATCGCCGACTTTGAAATCCACAACATGCGCGCCGACCGCCGATACACGGCCCACAATTTCGTGCCCCGGTACGCAGGGAAATTGCGTGCCTGCCCACTCGGCGCGCACCTGGTGCAAGTCCGAATGGCAGATGCCGCAAAAGGCAATATCGATCTGAACGTCATGGGCGACGGGTGTACGGCGAATGATTTGCAACGGTTCAAGGGGCTTGTCACCCGCATGAGCACCATAGGCTTGTACAAGCATGGGAGAGTCCTCAATGGCTTTGTCGGATGAACATTTTCCGGCTCTGCCCAGACTCCCTGTAGTGCATTGCGCTGGATTACTTGCCTGATTCTATGAGTCTCTGTTTTTTTGCAGGACGGTCGTAAGCGGGCGAGTTAGAGTTCAGCGAAGAGGTACAAGGCGAACATGACGATCAAACACGACACCGCTGCTCAACACCTGTCGCCACAAGAAACGCTTGCGCGGATCATTAGCGAGCAGATCCCGAAACCAGGTGACTACGGAACGCCCATTGCGGGCCTAGGCTTTTTCAGGCGCGAACATCCGTCGCCGCCCGTCGTCTGCATGGTCGAGCCAAGCATCATCCTCGTCGCCCAAGGTGAGAAACAGTTGTGGGTAGGTGGCGAGGGCTACCCGTATGACACGTCGCGATTTCTGATCACCTCATTGGACTTGCCCGCCAATTCTGAGGTGCTGGCGGCAAGCCCGGAGCAGCCATGCCTGGGGCTGACTTTGAAGCTCGATCTGCGCATGTTGGCTGAGCTGATAGTGCAGGGTGACTTGCCGCCAACCCGTGATCGATCAGTGGTGAAAGGTGTCGGGATTGGTTCAGTAACGCCTGCCATGTTGGCGTCGTTCGAGCGCTTGCTGGCGCTACTCGATGAGCCCGAAGCCATCCCTGTGCTTGCGCCCTTGATTCAGCGCGAGATTCACTATCGTCTCTTGAAGAGTGATCAGGCGGCCAGGTTGCGGCAGATTACCTCGGTCGATGGCCAGGGTTATCGCATCGCAAAAGCCATCGACTGGCTGAAGTTGAATTACGCCTCGGCGCTTCGCGTCGAAGAACTTGCGGCGCGAGTGCAGATGAGCACACCCACCTTTCATCACCACTTCCGCCAGCTCACCTCGATGAGCCCGTTGCAGTACCAGAAGTGGTTGCGATTGAACGAGGCGAGGCGATTGATGCTCAACGAGCATCAGGAAGTATCAAGCGCAGCCTACCAGGTCGGCTATGAAAGCCCGTCGCAGTTCAGCCGCGAATACAGCCGTCTGTTTGGCGTACCCCCCAAGCGGGATATTGCGATGTTGCGAGGGCAGGGGGTAGCAACATAAATACACCCTGTCAGGCAGGCGCCATCAGGACGGCTCTCAGCTGGCAGCTAAGGTTATACAAGGCCGACAAACGACAGAATAACCAGGACAATCACAACTGCCCCGACGATGTAGATAATATTGTTCATGAAAGCCACCTCTCTATCCCAACAGGATTGCGACACCACGGTGCCTAATACAGATGACACCTTCGTTCGCAGTTACGTTCCCCGAACCAGTCTCGACGACGGCACCTCGCAGTAACCTTGGCTAATTTGCATGTGCTCAAGGAGTGCACCGTGGCTGCAGGACACCACCCCGTTCGGCTTACTCCAGTGTTTTCTCAGCCGGAGCGATTGGGCAATTTGCGGGCAAACAGTAAACTGGTGGGCGTTTTGTCGTTGAAGGGCACCAGTCTTCGCGGACCAGATTGGCAAGCAACACACCACGCTATCGACGGCTAGCAAAGGAGGGCGACGGGGTTGAGCGAAGGTCAACCCAAGCTAATTTATGGTGCGAGGAAAGGTTGCAGTGAATGTTGTTCCGCTCGTTAGAGAAGACGTTACAGCCACGTCGCCGTGGTGCGCCCTGGCGATCTCACGAACAATGAACAAACCCAGCCCGACACTTCTAAGTTCAGCATTGTCATGACTGCCGCGGATCATCGGTTCGAACAGGTCCTTGAGCAATTCAGATGGTATGGGTGTGCCAAGGTTGTGGACTGTAATAATGACCGCTGGATCTTCGATGCGCGAAGAAACGGTGACTCCGCTATCGGCAGCACCGTAGGCGACTGCATTGGCGACCAGGTTGCCGATGAGTTGATAGAGCCGGTCACTGTCGGCAGTAAAGTTACCTTGCCCATAACGCAGGTGGGACAACTCATGCCCGGGGAACGCCAGGCTCAACTCATCCAGGCAGTCGGCCACCAGTTCGTGTAGATCAACGGGTTTGGGCAGAACTGCGATACCTCGCCCGACCTGCGTCAAGGTGAAATCCAGCAGATCGGCCACCAGGCGCTGTGCGCGATCTGCCGAGTGGGTGATATGGCTAAGGATTTGTGCTTGTTTAGCATCCATCTCTCTGCGCCCCAGCAGTTCCGTTGCCATTTTTATCGCCGACAATGGGTTGCGCAGGTCGTGACTGACAATCCCGATAAGCTGCTCGGCGAACAGGGCCCGGTCTTCCGCCGCGGCGTAAGTGATGCGCAGCTTGTCTTGGGTGATATCCATCACCCGTTGATCCTTGAGGTGTTTTGCCAAATGTCTTTCTGCGAGCATTCGGGCATGGAGCAGCTCACGCTCGTATCTTTGCCGATCTTCGGCTTTGAACAGCGTCATTTCATGAAATATGCCAGCAGAACTCTCACAACGGACGGCGCTGAGCATCATCGGAATTGAATGTCCGTTGTAGTGAACGAGATCGAATTTGACATCAGCGATCACGCCCTGGATTTGCATAAGGGGCGCCCAGTACGTCCTGTGAAACGTCCTCCCTTCAGGGCTCATCAGGTCTTGGATGTGACGACCGACCAGCTCACTCCTGCGGTAGCCAATCCAGCGGCAGAAGGTGAGGTTGACCTGTGCGATCTGGCCATTTTCTGCGGTAAGCAGTAAGCCACAATCAGCTTCATCGAAGAGAATTTCAGAACCGGGCAGCGAGTCGTCATCTGCGGGCATTTGTATTCACTGACCAATGGGGCCGATATCTGAAAAATTATAGACACCACTTGAGCAAGGACTCTCAAAATTTACTCCTTTTGCAGTGCTTGGTCTCGACATACGGAGGGTTAGCCAATCTGTTGCATCGACCGGTTGAATCCACAGCCGATCGTTAACGGTGTCAAGGGCGGCCGCACTCACCACTGAAGGACTATCAGATAATGTTCTCCAATAAATCAGTCGTGTGTCGCGCTGCAACAACTCCTCGAGGCAGCCACTGTCGACCGGCTCAAGTGATGAAGTTTGTGGGCGCTCGGAAAAGTCGTTCAAAATGGCCGATTTGTGACTATATATCTTGTCGGTCACAAGTTGTCAGTCCTCGATAGGATGAGTAAGCTGTTCCCATGAATCAGCCATCAATATCTTCAGCTTCGCCCAGCCCCCGTGGCCCAGCCGATCACGACATTCGAGACCAGATTGTTGCGGCGGCCAACGAACACTTCAGTCAGTACGGCTACGGCAAAACCACGGTTTCCGACCTGGCTAGGGCCATTGGGTTTTCCAAGGCCTACATCTACAAATTTTTTGATTCCAAGCAGGCGATCGGTGAAGCCATCTGCGCAAATTGTCTGGCAGAAATCGTCGCGGCTGTGGAGCAGGCGATCAATGTAGAAGACCTGTCGCCGACGGAACGCTTTCGACGATTGGTCAAAACTGTGGTCGCCACAGGCGTGAATCTGTTCTTTAACGACCGAAAACTCTATGACATTGCAGCATTTGCGGCGTCGGAAAGCTGGCCCAGTACGCAGGCTTATGACGCACAGATCAAACGCTTCGTGTTGCAAATCGTGCGGGAGGGGCGAGAGATCGGCGAATTTGAACGCAAGACTCCCCTGGACGAAACAGTAGAAGCGATACATCTGGCTTTGCGGCCTTTCGTCAATCCTTTACTCCTGCAGTACAACCTCGATTATGTCGAGGAGGCGCCCACGCTCACCGCCAACCTCATTTTGCGTAGCCTCATGCCTTGACCTTCGGCTAACGGTTTTACGTCATGCCTGTGTAAGCGACACATCACCAAAACGGCTTTTCACTTTGCCCTTCTTCCAGTCGTCGAAGGGCATTTCATTTATTCGCATTGTGACCGTTGACTGAATTGGTCACATGAATAAATATGGTGAGCCGTTACTTCTACTGCTTCATCTCAGTGATCCCATAGAGTTCAAACAATGAAAAAAATGTTGCTCAAGAGCCCATTTGGCCTCGCTGTCGTGCTCGCATCTTCAAATGTGTTTGCAAGCGGTTTCGCTCTCAATGAACAAAGCGTCAGTGGGATGGGGTCCGGGTTTGCCGGGCGCTCCTCATCCGCTGAAGATGCGAGCACGGTCTTCGGTAATCCGGCGGGTATGTCTCGCTTGAAAAGAGAGCAGGTCAGCGTGGGCGCGGCGACTCTATTCGCGAAGACCGACATAAGCCAAACCCGCAGTACATTCGGAGGTCAGGAAGACGGCGACATGGTGCCAACCACCACAGTGCCTATGGGTTACTACGTCAAACCCATCGATGAGCATTGGGCGTTCGGTGTAGGGTTTTATGTACCTTTCGGTCTGATGACTGACTATGGCAGCGGTTTTGCCGGGCGTTACTACGCCAACAAAAGTGAGGTCACGACCCTTACGTTCCAGCCCACCATCAGCTATGCCTTTAACGACAAAGTTTCGATCGGGTTCGGTCCGACCATCAACCGCATCACCGGTGAGCTGTCCGGGATGGTGCCCAATCCACTTAGCCCAGGTCGCAATGACGGAAAACTCAAAAGCACGGGCGATGACACGGCCCTCGGTTTCAACGCCGGTATCCTGGTGCAGGCTACAGACCAAACTCGCTTGGGCATGACTTACCATTCCAAGGTCAGTTACCACTTGGACGCCAAGACCAAGGTCACCGACGGCATCTTTAGCGTGTTGGGGGTCAGCGGCCGGAGTTATGACGCTTCGCTGGATGTGGATACCCCAGAGTCAGTGGATTTCTCGGTGACTCATCAGCTCAATAATGACTGGACTCTATATTTGGGGAGTACCTGGACACGCTGGAGTCGCTTTAAAGAATTAACCATCGAGAACACGGGTTTACCCCCTTTGTTGAGCGGCTCGCTGGGCACTATTACCGAAGAACAGAACTGGCATGATACGTGGGCTCACGCTATCGGCACGGCGTACAAATTGAACAGCCAATGGGTACTTCGCGCAGGCTTCTCGGTCGACCAGTCTCCCACCAACAACACCAACCGTGGACCACGTATTCCTACGGGTGACCGGAAGGTTATCAGCTTCGGTGCTGGCTGGACTCCGGTGGACAATGTCACGATCGATGTTGCTTATTCCTACCTATGGGAGGAGAGCGTGCAGATCAACGACGCCTCTGCGAATAGAGGTGCATACAGTGCCAAATTTAAGAACAGTGCGAACGGGCTCGGTACGTCTGTGAGTTACCGCTTCTAATTGAGTGCTGTTACACGATGAATGTCCTGTCGGGAGCACGCGTTGCCTCCCGACCTTTAGGAACACATCTCGGGCCTTTCCCCTGAGGTAAAAGGCCTCTTTGTCGCCCCCTCAGACTCCCATCACCTGCGCCATAAGGCCCTGATGAAACCGACGAGGCGTGGCCCAAGTCAAGACAGTAATGGCCTTGTTGCCAAAACCCGGCACCACACTCATGCGTCCGGCTTGCAGTGCACGGATTCCTGCACGCACGACGGGTTGAGGCTGCATCATCACCCTTTTCAAGGCCGGTGTGATCCGTTGCTTGGCGCTTTCTGCAAATCCGGTATCCGACATTCCTGGGCACAGTGCGGTAACGACGACGCCGTCATTTTTCAGTTCGCGATGAAGCGCATCAGAGAAGCGAAGAACATAGGCTTTCGCGGCAGAGTAAACGGCGAAACTCTTCACGCCCTGGAAGGACAGCAAGCTGGCGACCATCAGGATGTGCCCACGTTTGCGGGCTCGCATGTCGGCCGCGAAAAGGCGTGTCAGGGCTGTCAGGCTGGCGATATCCAAATCAATCATGGTCAGGGACTCATCCAGAGGTTGATCCAGGAAAGGCCCCTGCAATCCATGACCCGCATTGTTGATGAGCACATCGATCACTATATTGCGTTCGCTGAGTCGCTCATGCAGTCCGATGATCGCCGGGATCGAGGACAGGTCTACTTGTTCGACGATCACATCAACGCCGAAGCGTTCGCGCAGCTGCGCCGATAGCGCTTCGAGCTTACTCAGCCTTCTTGCTACCAGAACGAGCGATTTTCCCTGCGCTGCATATTGCCGGGCAAACTCCTCGCCAAATCCGCTTGATGCGCCGGTGATGAGCACCCAGGAATTTTCGTTCGACTTCATTTCGCTTTACTCCGGTTGGTTTCTATTGAGCAATTGGCTGCTGACCGCGTCAGTCGGTGAGCGAACCCACTCTCGGATTGGGTAGTAGCTGAAAGAGGGGGGAGGTGCGTGCATCAAGTGCTACGTCACCTGGTTAAATCATCGTGTCGCAACAGGCTGAGTTTCAGGAGGCTGCCAGCCACCACCGAGCGCCTTGAATGCCGCGACTGCCGCCCGTGCCGATTCCGTTCGAGCTTGTGCCCGAGCATCGGAAGCCTGCAGCATCGTCTCGTCGGCGTGCAGGACATCGATCAGGCTGGCTGTGCCTTTCTCATAGGCAATGAACGACGATTGGCGAGCCTGTGTCAGAGACGCCTCTCCCCTGGTGAGGGTGGTTGCTTGAGCTTCCCGATTCACCAGTGAGGAGAGCGCGTTCTCAACATCCTCGGTGGCGCGCAGCACGGACTGACGGTAAGCGGCCAAGGTTTCGGCTTCTTGTCCCTTGGCTTGGTCGATTTGGGCGTTTATGCGACCGAAGTCGAAGAGTCTCCAGCGCAGTCCCAATACGCCCGCCGACTGGCTGGCACCGCTGGTGAAAAGATTGCCTGCGGATACAGCCGTAGCACTACCCAGCAATGCGCTGAGGGAGAATTTCGGGTAGTACTCAGCAATCGCCTCCCCGATGCGTGCGTTTGAAGCCGCAAGACGGCGCTCAGCCACAATGAGGTCTGGCCTGCGGCGCAGCAAATCGGCCGGCGTTCCCATCGTCTTTAACTGCGGCGCTACAGGAATGCTCCCCGCACTTGCCAGTTGTGTGCGGTGAGTGCCTGGCGGCGTGCCGAGCATGACATCCAGCGCATTCATGGCAGCATCCAGACCGGTCTGCATGACCGGCACTGTCGCCTGGACCTGCGATAGCGCCCCCTCGGCCTGGCGAACCTGATAGTTGGCGGCGAGCCCCTTGCTGTAGAGCAACTGGACTTTCTCTAGTAGCTCCTGCTGTGTTTTGACTTGTCGGTTCGCAATGTCCAGCCGGGTCTGCAGTCCGCGGATAGTGATGTAGATATCGGCGGTCTGTGCAGCGACGGCCAATCGTGTGGCAGCGACGCCCGCCTGGGAAGCCTGGTACTCGGCCAGAGCAGCCTCGCGTCCGCGGCGCAATCCGCCAAAGACATCTACCTCCCAGCTGGCATCGAGGTTGGCCTCGTAGGAACTTCCGTACCGATCATAGCCAGGTGTTGAGTTCAACACCTGGCCGAGCGGAGTCTCGATTGACTGGTAGGAGCGCGCGGCCTGTCCGCTGATGTTCCCCGAGGGCAGTAAAGCGGCATTTGCGGCGCCCAGTCCGGCCCGTGCCTGCGTGACTCGCGCCGACGCCTGCGCCAGATCCAGGTTCTGCTCAAGTGCCTTGGAGACGAAGTCGGCTAACAGCGGATCACCAAAGCCTTCCCACCAGGCGACAAGACTGGCCGGCGTCGCCCCAGGCCTCTGTTCGACAGAAGACTGCCCCAAGTAATGGTCCGACAGTGGGGCGTCCGGACGGTGATAGTCCGGACCGACCGCGCAACCTGTCATCAAGCTGGCACTCACCAAGAGAGCAATGGGGCGGAGGGGAGGCATTGAGGTACCTTCAACTGAGGATGTTTGTGACTATATTACGTTATGGTCACTATCTGTCAATCGACGCTCTTTGGACTAAGCTCGAGGTTGGCCAGCAGTATTCGGCAACGCTAGTGCTGGGATCATGGGGGGCAGTACTTCATGATTAGTGACCATTGACAGATATGGTCACTAGACTGAGAATGAGGCGCCTGTCCTATTTTTTAAGTAAGGGAACCTATGCGCCGGCTTCGACCTGTCCCCATTGCCGCTTGCTTGTTGCCTCTCGTCCTGACGGCGTGTGGCGACTCATCCACCGTTGAAGATCCACGTACGCATGCCCCTCTGGTGAGGTCCTCTGCGGTTCAGGGTTCGTCCGACGTCTCACGTTCTTTCACGGGTGTCGTGGCTGCCCGCGTCCAGGGCGATCTGGGCTTCCGGGTGTCAGGCAAGATACTTGAGCGTCTGGTTGACACCGGTCAGACCGTTAAGCGTGGTCAGCCACTCATGCGTCTCGACCCAATCGACCTGGGGTTGCAGGCGCGAGCACAGCAAGAGTCGGTCATCGCCGCTCGGGCCCGAGCCAAGCAGACTGCAGATGACGAGGCGCGATATCGCGACCTGGTCGCCGCAGGCGCTATTTCCGCATCGGCTTACGACCAGATCAAAGCCGCAGCGGATACCGCAAAGGCGCAGCTCAGCGCCGCTGAAGCGCAGGCTGATGTAGCCCGCAATGCTTCTGGTTATGCGGTGCTGTTTGCGGATTCCGACGGCGTAGTGGTGGAGACGCTCGCCGAGCCCGGGCAAGTCGTCAGCCCGGGGCAGCCCGTGGTTCGACTGGCGCGGGCGGGGCAGCGCGAAGCCATCGTGCATCTGCCCGAGACGCTACGCCCCGCAGCAGGATCCACCGCGCAGGCGACGCTTTATGGCAATACCACGGGTGCTGTTACAGCGAAGCTGAGGCTGCTTTCTGACTCGGCCGACCGAATGACACGCACCTTCGAGGCGCGGTATGTGCTTGAGGGGGCGCTGGCCAATGCACCACTAGGTTCGACCGTCACGCTTCGGATCGCTGAAAGCACCACGCAAGGGCAGGGGCTACAAGTGCCGATCGCTGCCGTTTATGACCCAGGCCAAGGCACTGGCGTGTGGGTCATCGCCGGTACACCGGCGAAGGTGGCCTGGCGACCTGTTCAAATCTTGGGCTTGAGCGACGACGCAGCGCGAGTCGCAGGCGATCTCAAGGTCGGCGAGCAGATTGTAGCGTTAGGCGCGCATCTGCTGCGCGATGGTGAGGAGGTGAGGCTGGCTCAACCGGATGGCGTCAAGGTCGCAGGGAGTCATCCATGAGCGAGGGGCGCTTCAATCTCTCCGCGATCGCCGTTCGCGAGCGCTCCATCACGGTGTTTCTGATCTTCCTGATCGCCGTTGCGGGCATCCTGTCGTTCTTCCAGCTGGGGCGTGCGGAAGATCCTCCGTTTACGGTCAAGCAGTTGACGGTCATTACCGCGTGGCCGGGCGCCACGGCGCAGGAGATGCAGGATCAGGTAGCAGAGCCACTTGAAAAACGCCTGCAAGAACTGAAATGGTACGACCGCACGGAAACCTACACCCGTCCTGGCCTCGCCTTCACCATGGTGTCACTACGCGATAGCACGCCGCCCTCGCAAGTGCAGGAGGAGTTCTATCAGGCGCGTAAAAAGCTCGACGATGAGGCCAGGAAGCTGCCGGCGGGTGTCATTGGGCCAATGGTCAACGACGAGTTTTCGGACGTGACATTTGCACTGTTCGCCCTGAAAGCCAAAGGCGAACCGCAGCGACTGTTGGTACGTGATGCAGAGTCGTTGCGCCAACAACTGCTGCATGTGCCGGGCGTGAAGAAGGTCAACATTATTGGGGAGCAACCCGAGCGCATCTTTGTTTCCTTTTCCCATGATCGGCTGGCCACCTTGGGCGTATCACCTCAGGACATCTTTGCCGCGCTGAATAATCAGAACGTGCTCACGCCTGCCGGTTCGATCGAAAGCGACGGGCCACAAATCTTCCTCCGGCTGGATGGCGCCTTCGATAAGGTGCAGAAGATTCGTGACACACCCATTGCGGTTCAGGGGCGGACGCTGAAGCTCTCGGACGTGGCGACGATCGAACGTGGTTATGAAGATCCGGCAACCTTTCTCGTGCGTAATAACGGTGAAGAGGCCTTGTTGCTGGGGATCGTGATGCGTGAGGGTTGGAACGGTCTTGACCTGGGCAAGGCGCTGGACGCGGAGACGGTCAAGATCAATGAAGGCATGCCGTTGGGCATGACGCTCTCCAAGGTCACCGATCAATCTGTAAATATCAGTTCGGCCGTCGGCGAGTTCATGGTCAAATTTTTCGTCGCGCTGCTTGTGGTGATGCTTGTCTGCTTTCTCAGCATGGGCTGGCGTGTAGGCGTTGTGGTCGCTGCGGCTGTGCCGTTGACGTTGGCGGTGGTGTTTGTGGTGATGGCGGCCACTGGAAAGAACTTTGACCGTATCACCCTTGGCTCGTTGATTCTGGCGCTCGGACTGTTGGTGGACGACGCCATCATTGCTATCGAAATGATGGTGGTGAAAATGGAGGAGGGCTACGACCGCATCAAAGCTTCCGCGTATGCCTGGAGTCATACAGCCGCGCCGATGCTTTCCGGTACGCTGGTGACGGCTATCGGCTTTATGCCCAACGGTTTCGCGCAGTCGACAGCCGGCGAGTACACCAGCAACATGTTCTGGATCGTGGGCATTGCCCTGATTGCCTCCTGGGTGGTTGCGGTAGCTTTTACCCCGTACCTGGGTGTGAAGATGTTGCCGAACATCAAGAAGGTGGAGGGTGGTCATGCGGCCATCTACAACACCCGAAATTACAACCGCTTCCGTCAGGTGTTGACGCGTGTCATCGCTCGCAAATGGCTGGTAGCCGGTACTGTTATCGCAATGTTTGGCGTGGCGATTCTCGGCATGAGCCTGGTCAAGAAACAGTTCTTCCCTACCTCGGACCGTCCAGAGGTATTGATTGAAGTGCAAATGCCTTATGGAACCTCCATTGAGCAGACCAGCGCCACCACCGCCAAGATAGAGGCCTGGCTGCAAAAGCAGGGTGAGGCAAAAATCGTCACGGCCTATATCGGGCAAGGCGCGCCGCGTTTCTATCTGGCGATGGCGCCGGAACTCCCTGATCCATCGTTTGCGAAGATTGTGGTGCTGACGGACAGCCAGGAGGAGCGCGAGGCCCTCAAGTTCCGTCTCCGCGAGGCCGCTGCTGAGGGACTTGCCCCAGAAGCGCGTGTCAGGGTGACTCAGCTTGTATTTGGTCCGTATTCTCCGTTCCCTGTTGCCTATCGGGTGATGGGGCCTGATCCGTCAAAGTTGCGCGAGATCGCGGGCCAGGTACAGGACGTGATGCAGTCGAGCCCGATGATGAGAACCGTCAACACTGACTGGGGGCCACTGACGCCGACGCTGCATTTCGCCCTGGATCAGGATCGCTTGGAGGCGGTGGGGTTGACGTCAAACTCAGTCGCGCAGCAACTGCAATTCCTGTTGGCCGGAGTACCGATCACCGCAGTTCGTGAGGACATTCGCTCGGTGCAGGTGGTTGGTCGTGCTGCGGGTGATATCCGGCTCGATCCCGCCAAGATAGAAGGTTTTACGCTGGTGGGCACGGCGGGTCAGCGGATTCCGCTGTCTCAGGTGGGAGAGGTCGATGTTCGTATGGAGGATCCGATCCTCCGACGTCGTGACCGCACGCCGACCATTACCGTGCGCGGTGACATTGCCGAAGGCCTGCAGCCACCGGACGTCTCGAGCGTGATCATGAAAGAGCTGCAGCCGGTCATCGACCAGCTGCCTGACGGGTACCGGATCGAGCAGGCGGGTGCAATCGAGGAGTCGGGCAAAGCCGGTAAAGCGATGTTGCCGCTGTTCCCGATCATGATTGCCATGACGCTGCTGATCATTATTCTGCAGGTACGTTCGATCTCGGCGATGGTCATGGTGTTCCTCACCTCGCCACTGGGGTTGATTGGTGTGGTGCCGACACTGCTTATCTTCCAGCAGCCGTTTGGTATCAACGCTCTGGTAGGTCTAATCGCCCTTTCAGGCATTTTGATGCGCAATACGCTGATTCTGATTGGGCAAATCCATCACAACGCCCAAGAAGGGCTGGATCCGTTTCACGCGGTGGTCGAAGCCACGGTCCAACGTGCCCGCCCGGTACTGCTGACAGCGCTGGCGGCGATCCTGGCATTCATTCCCCTGACACACTCCGTCTTCTGGGGGACGCTGGCCTACACGCTGATCGGAGGCACGTTCGTCGGAACCATCATGACGCTGGTGTTCCTGCCAGCGATGTACTCCATCTGGTTCAAGATCCGTCCCGACCATGCGGGGAAAACTGAACCAGCCAATAAGCAAGCAAGCCTGGTGGATAGGACGCCACCTCGTCCTCTCGATGTTCACCAAACCACAGAGCTTTAGCCGTAGGCCATAGCGTGCTGCTTTAGTGGGCGTCGACGTGGCTGTTTACCTGACACCGAACCGCCGAGGGGACGCAACGTCTCCTCGGCGGCCAACGTTCAGTCAGTCACAGACCCCTGCGGTATTCTCCCGGCGAAACTGTCCACCAGGCTCGCCACCACCATCTCTCCCATTCGCGTGCGAGTCTGCAGCGTCGCACTCGCGCGATGGGGCTGCAGTACCACGTTCTCGTTGGCAAACAGTGCTTCGGGCACGTTCGGTTCATCGACAAACACATCCAGCGCCGCACCCGCTATCTCTCCAGCGGCCAGTGCCGTCACCAGATCTACCTCGTTGACCAGCTTGCCGCGCGCCACGTTGATCAGATACCCGTCCTTGCCCAGCGCCTGCAGCACCTCGGCATTGATGATGGCTTCAGCCTTGTCGGCAGCGGCCGCGAGAATCAGTGCATCACTGTTGCTGGCCAGCTGCTTCAGATCGGCGATGAACGTGTGGTTCACGTCGCTCATCGGCTGCAGATCGGTGTAACTGATCGGGCAGCCGAACGCCGCGGCCCGGGTCGCCACGGCACGGCCGACCCGGCCCATGCCGACGATGCCGATGCGCATGCCCGACACCTGACGTGCCAACGGCAACGGAGCCAACGGCGTCGGGCTATGGGGCCATTGGCCCGAACGCACATAACGATCACTGGTGCACAGACCCCGGCACACGGCAATCAACAAGCCGATGGCCAGGTCGGCGACGTCTTCGGTCAGCGCTCCGATGGTTGCCGTTACGCGGATTCCGCGATCCCGGGCGTAAGCCAGATCCACCGCATCGGTACCCACGCCGTTGACCGCCACCACTTCCAGTTTCGGTAGTTGCGCCATCAGCGCCTGGCTGATTCCGGTATGCCCGCCGGTGATCACCCCGCGAATGTTCGCACTGTGTTCCTGCAAATAAGCCTGCTTGTCGGCCTGCTGGAAGTAACGTCTGACGGTAAACAGCTCATCGAGCCGCGCGTTGATTTCAGGGATCAGGATCGGGCTGAGCTGCAAGACTTCTGGCTTCATGTAAACCTCGTGTAGCGGAATAAAAAAGGCCGGTTCAACCGCGACCGGCAAACGGCATGGCACTGGCCATGACGGTCATGTTCAGGACGTTCGCCTCCAGCGGCAGGCCGGCGATGTAGCGCACGGCATCGGCCACATGTTTGACGTCCACCATCGGCTCCACGGCGATGGTGCCGTTGGCCTGGCGTACGCCTTTGGTCATGCGCACCGACATTTCGGTCAAGGCGTTGCCGATGTCGATCTGGCTGCAGGCGATGTTGAATTCACGCCCGTCTAGGGCCAAGGATTTGGTCAGCCCCAGCACCGCATGTTTGCTGGCGGTGTAGGCGCTGCTGAAGGGGCGTGGGGTATGCGCCGAGATCGAGCCGTTATTGATGATGCGTCCGCCCTGTGGCTGTTGCCGGCGCATCAGTGCGAAGGCACCACGGGCGCAGAGGAAAACGCCGTTGAGGTTGGTGTCGATCACGTTTCGCCACTGCTCGAACGTCAGCTCATCGAGCGGCACTGCAGGGGCGTTGACCCCGGCGTTGTTGAACACCACGTCGAGGCGTCCGTATACCTCGGTGATGGTGGCAAACAGCGCATCGACACTGACCGGGTCGCGCACATCAGTGGGCACCGCCAACGCTTCGTGTCCTTCGCTGAGCGCCAATTCGACCAAGGCCTGCAAAGGCTCCGCTCGGCGACCGGCCAACACCAGGGTGAATCCGTCTGCCATCAGAGCCAGCGCCACGGCGCGGCCGATTCCGCTGCCGGCGCCGGTGACCAGGGCCACTTTCAAAGGACTGGACATGTTGTTATCTCCTTTTTTCAATTCACGAGAGCGTACGTCGGGTTCAAGGTCGCTGACCGACGCGCATTTCCAGTTGGCCGATGCCGTCGATCCCGGCATTGATGATGTCGCCCGGTTGCAGCACATCGACGCCCGCCGGGCTGCCGGTCATGATCAAGTCGCCGGCCCGGAGCGCTACCGATTGCGAGATGCGGCTGATGATTTCACTGACCGACCAGATCTGGCTGTCGAGGCTGTCGCGTTGGCGCTCTTCGCCGTTGACGTTCAGCCACAATTCGCCGTCCGGGTGTCCGGCGCGAGTCACCGGCACGATGGCGGTCATCGGCGCGGCGCCGTCAAACACCTTGGCACCTTCCCACGGCAAGCCATTGCTTTTGGCCGCACGCTGGACATCACGGCGGGTCAGGTCAAGGCCGACGGCATAGCCCCAGACATAGGCCAGCGCCTGGCTCTCCGGAATATTGGCGCCGCCTTCGCCGATGGCCACGACCAATTCGATTTCGTGGACAAACTCTTCGGTCAATGGCGGGAAAGTCACTTCGCCCGTCGCATCCACCACGTTGCTCGCCGGTTTCATGAAGAACACCGGCGGCTGGCGGGACTGGCCTTGGGTGTCTGGCCAAGGGTAGTTGCGGCCGACGCAAAAAACTCGGCCAACGGGAAAGCGCTGCTGGCTGCCGGCAACCGGCAAGGTCACGGGCAGATCCGGGGTAAACACGTACTCGGTCATCGTCATTTTTGTTGTCGTCCTGTTTGAAGCGTCAGCGTACGGCGGCAATCTTTTGCAAAGTTGGACGAAAGCCGCCTCGTGTTGGAGAAAAACGGTGTCTTGGCTCAGCGCGCCTTGAGTTCGATGCGATACAAGCGACCGAGCAGCAACGAATAGGACAAGGTGCCCATCAGCGCCACGCCGCCAATGAACCAGAAGGCGTAGGCAAACGAGCCTGTCGCGTGGACGATGCCGCCAATCACGATCGGGGTGACGATCCCGCCGATGTTGGCGGCCAGGCTGGTGACCCCGCCAGTCAGGCCGATCAATTCCTTGGGCGCGACTTCCGACACCGCCGCCCACGACGAGGAGGCGATTCCCTGGGCGAAGAAGGCCATGGTCAGCACGGCAATGCAGATCACGTTCGAGTCGGTGAAATTCACCAGCACGATCGACATACCCAGCATCGAGCCGACCACCAATGGCAACTTGCGAGCGAAGGACATTGAGTAACCACGACGGATCAACAAGTCGGAGACGATGCCGGCCAGCAGAATGCCGACCGTTGCACCTACGAACGGCAGCACGGCGAAGACCCCGGCCTTGATCATGGTCAGCTTGCGTTCTTCGATCAGGTACGTCGGGAACCAGGTCAGGAAGAAGTACAACGCCGAGGTGCTGGCGAACTTGCCGATGCAAATCGCCCAGATCTGCCGATAGCTGAACAGCTCGGCGATCTGCCGCCAGTTGAACCGGGTGCGCTCCTGACTGCTCTTGACCAGTCCACCGCCGGCTTCGATGTACTTCAGTTCTTCCTGGCTGACGTTCTTGCAGCTCAGCGGATCGCGGTACACGTAGAGCCAGATCACACCAAACACGATGCCGAGTATCCCGGTGCTGTAGAAAACATGGCGCCAGTCATAGGTCGTGGCCAGCCATAACAACATGCCGGTAAACAATGCCGTGCCCAGATACTGGCCGCACACGTAAATGCTGCTGGCCAGGCCCCGTTCGCGGGCCGGGAACCATACCGTCACCGCACGGCTGTTGGCCGGAAATGCTGGAGCCTCCATGGCACCGACAGCCAGTCGCAGCCCGAACAGCGAAGCGAACCCAGTGGCAAAGCCTTGGCACACGGTGACCGTCGACCAACTGATCAGCGACACCCCGTAGGTGAACCGGGAACCGAAGCGATCGGCGATGAACCCGGCGGGGACCAGAGCGAGTGCGTAGGTCCAGGCAAACGCGGAAAAAATCAGACCCATTTCGATCTTGTCCAGGCCCAGATCCTTGGCCATGAACGGTGCGGCAATCGAGATATTTACGCGGTCGATGTAGTTGATGATGGTCGCAATCAGCAGCAATGACAGCATGAACCAGCGCCGACGCGTCGGTAGTCGCTGAGGCAACAGGGCGTCCCGGGCGCCGGCGCTCACCGACGGCGCGGTGGACGGGGAGGTTTGCGAATTCGACATGGGTAGACCTTCTTATTGTTAGGAGAATCGAGATGTTCGCGCGCAGCCGAAGCCGATGCCCCCAGTGCCGGGGCAGGGCAATCGCTACTTGAATGAGGGCGCGGACAGCTACTGTCAGGCGCTCAGATACGCCTTCGGACTGGCTCGGTCGGGGGAGGGTTGGCGAGGGAAAAAAGCAGGTTCATCACGAGCGCACCTTTTGATTGTTTTTGGAAGGGTCGGGCTGCATTGGTTATTACAGTGGTCGTACAACCTCTCAAAATCAACGGAGGCGTTAGATCGTTTTTTCTCCTGTAAAAGGTGATTCATGCAGGTGTCCAAGAGAAATCAAATCGACTCATTTCCTTCGTTATGCGTTATTCACTTCGTAACTATATGTTTTTAAAAGATTAAATATTTTTTTGCGCTCGTAGTTTTTTGGACAGGCGACACATCACACACGGATACAATTAATTCTCTGTGTTTCGTTGTCATCCTATGACATGTTGAAGCCAGCGGTGTCTGCCTTCACAATCACTGCGGTCGCCGCCTGCGTCGCGGCGCGACGACAACCTGTCCATGTACCTGTCGAGGATCCTCAGGCGATGTCGTCACCGAGTCGAGTACCCACTTACGTCATGCAGCAACGCAGCGAATTGACGGACTTTTACATCCGCGACAAAAAGGGCCGGCGCGCCGAAACCAGCCCGCATCGCCATGAGTATTTCCAGATCCAGGTCAACCTCGGTGGCGATACCGTGCAGCACATCGGCAACGTCGAGCGGCCGTTTCCGCGCAACACGCTGGCCTTCATCCTGCCGCATCGCGTGCACGTGATTCCGCATCCGGCCGACAGCAATTTCATGGTGATCAACTTTTCCCAGACCTTCCTGTTGCCGCATTTGCAGTGCGACCCGATGGACCTGGAGGAAGTCTCGATTCTGCTGGCACCCGAGTTGTCGCCGTTCCGCTTTCAGGAGCATCTGGATTTCATTCTGTCCGATGAAGATTTCAGCAAAGTCTGTGCCCTGATCGAACAGATGCGCGTGCTCGATGAAAACCGTCAGTTCGGCACTCGCGAGATGCTCAAGGGGTTGTTGCTGCAACTGGTGGGGAGCGTTTGTGCCTTGTATGCCGAGCCGCTCAAACGGTTGGCCGAAGAGAATGCCGCCGAAGTCAGCCGACGCGATGCGCTGAGCAGGATGTCCGAATACTTGCGCAAGAACATTGCCGATCCCGACCTCAACCTGATCAAGGTGGCTGCTGCTACTTACCTGTCACCGACGTACCTGACGCACTGGTTGCGCAAGGAAATCGGCAAGACCTTCACTGAGCTGGTGCTCGAGCGCAGGATGCACGCGGCACGCAATTATTTGCTCAATGG
The DNA here is from genome assembly GCF_012932895.1 of Pseudomonas sp. KD5. Lineage (NCBI taxonomy): Bacteria > Pseudomonadati > Pseudomonadota > Gammaproteobacteria > Pseudomonadales > Pseudomonadaceae > Pseudomonas > Pseudomonas sp. KD5. Next base: position 111,584 of record NZ_JDWJ01000008.1, read on the forward strand.
GACACGACCAGTGGGGGAGGTGGCAAGGTTGTGCGGTTTCGCTGACGAGGCTTATTTTTCGCGACGCTTCCGCCAGATCCACGGCCAGCCTCCAGGGCAATTCAGGCGTCAGCAACTCAATCCTGATACGCCGCAATCACCGTCCAACACGTGATTGTTCATCGCTCACGTTGCAGCGCAAACTCGACGGCGCTTAGCAAGGCATCGCCGTTGAAGGGTTTACGCAAGCATTCGATGGGCTCATAGCGGCTGGATTCGGCCAGTGTGGCTTCATCCCAGTGCGCCGACATGCAAATCACTGGAAACTTTCGGCCCTTGAGCGTCAGCGCACGCATGACGTCCAGCCCTGACAGGCCGTTCATTTTCAGATCCAACAGCAGGCAGGCAACGTCATCGAAGTTTTCGAGGGCCAGGAACTCCTCGCCCGAGGCGAACACCCGAGAACGGTATCCGGCCGACCGGAGCAGATTGGCCAGGCTTTTGCGTACGGACGCATCGTCGTCCACGATGCAGACGATGATCATGGCGCTACGGGATGATTCGGGGGCGCAGCCAGTCTCCGTAGTCATGAAGAACCCTGCATGCCAAACGCTGGCTCCGTGCTGATCAAGCCATACAGCTTGACCAGATTGACCAGAGAGCGTGTCTGCATTTTCTCCATGATGTGTTTGCGATGGACCTTGGCGGTGACTTCACTGGTGCCCAGCTGGTTGGCGATGTGCTTGTTGGACAGACCTGCGACGATCAGCGGCAGCACTTCGCGCTCACGGGGGGTCAACAGGGCAGCCCTTTGACGGGCGCTTTGTATGCGTTGCCATTGCTCGAACGCCGTCGCTGCACGCTGACGGGTGGCGCGCAGGGTGTCCAACAACTGGTCGTCGTTGAATGGTTTGGTCAGGAATTCGACCGCACCTGCTTTCATGGCCTGCACCGACATCGAGATGGTGCCGAAACCGGTCATGAAAATGACCGGCCACGGATGCCCGCGCTGTCCGAGCGCCGATTGAAGTTCCAGGCCTGTCGTTTCGGGCAGACTGACGTCAAGCAACAGGCAAGCGGGGCCGGTGTCGAGGTCAGCGTTGAGCAATTCTTCGGCCGAGGCGAATATCCGGTGCGCGATGCCTTCAGCCCGCAGCAGTCGGCTGAGAGCTGTACGCACGCTCGCTTCATCGTCGACGATGAACACCGGCACGCTGTCAGGATCGATCGTCTCCTGATCCTCTGGCGCCAAAGGGCCCGGTGCCACCGGATGGAACAGGGGCAGGGGCGGTTCACGTTTTTTCAATAATCGGTAACCTCGGCGCGGGACCGTCTGGATAAGTTCTTTTTCTCCGAGCAACTTGCGCAGTGAGGAAATCTGCACCTGCAGATTGTTTTCCTCGACGACGGTGTCGGGCCAGACCTGTGTGATCAATTCATCTTTGCTGACAATCCGGCCATCGGCGTGCATCAGCACCGAGAGGATTTCGAACGCCCGGCCCCCGACACGCAGCGGCCGTCCATCAAGAAAGGCTTCGCGCCGCTCCAGGGAAATAGTGGCTTGGCCGAGTCGGATCATGCGTTCCTCTGCACTGCGTGGATGGAGAGTGACGCCGGAGCATCGATTCATCAGAGGTACACGCTAGGGGACGGCCCCGCATAATGCAATTATCCCGAGGGATAACACACCGTGATTTCAGTGCGCAAAAACCATCGGCAACGGGGCAGCACGACAGCCATCATGGTGCCGATTACGGACAGGATTACCGGCATGCAGCCGTTGGGCCAGAGCCTTGCGTATACTCCAGGGCTCAGCCCGAAACGAATCTTCAGCGGTGATTGTTCATGTCCAGCCGTCCTCTCTCATCATCCGGTTCCCGCAGTCTTGAGGTCGTCCACGATGAAGCCTGGCTGGAACGCTGCACCTTCTCCATGCTGCGCCGGGAAAATGACCTGACCTGGTTCACGCTTCAGGACCGACCGTCGGGCACACACTGGCTTGCCGCCCGGGCGCCGATTCAGCTGCCCGGCACGTGCCAGCGGCTTGAGCGCGATTTTCATCTGCGCCTGGATCCGGCATGGGCGATTGCACCTGTCGCGTTTATCCGCTCGGCCGAGGGGCCCTTGTTGATCTATCCCGCATCGGGGACGCCGCTGATGGATCTGATCGGTGACGCCGGGCTGCCGCTGGGGCGCTTGTTGGCCATCGCCGTGGCGGCGGCCAACGCGCTGGCCAGCGCGCAGAACGCGGGTGTGCGCCATGCCAGCCTGCTGCCCCACCATTTGATGGTGGAAACCGCCGATTCGGTCAGACTCCTGGGTTTTCACAGTCATGCCGCAGAGGTGCCCACCGCTGAATTGCCCGGTCTGGAACAATGGCCGTACCTGGCGCCCGAACAGGTACGGCGCGATGCCGCCAGTTTTGACGCGCGCAGCGATATCTACGCCCTGACCGTAATCCTCTATCAAGCGCTGACCGGCCGACTGCCGCTCACCGCCCGCGACCCCTCGCAATGGCTGCACGTGCACGCCGCCGTGCAACCGCAATCACCGGCAATCCATGTTGCCGATCTGCCGGAAGGCATCTGCCAAGTGCTGCTCAAAGGCTTGGCGAAGGAACCGGGTGCCCGCTATCAGCGCGCAGAGTCGATGGCCGCGGATCTGGCCTGGTGCCAACAGCAGTGGCTGGAACACGAGCGCATTGATGGGTTTCGGCTGGGCGCCTTCGATGCGTTGCCTTCTGCGGCCCGCGGTGATGTTCTGTTCGGCCGCGAGGCTGAACGCATGCAGTTGATCGAGCAGATAAGTCAGGTGCGCAGCGATGGCATCGCCCGGGTCCTGCTGGTAGGTGGCGCGCCGGGTGCCGGCAAGTCGACGCTGATCCACCAGGGTGTCCGGCCCTTGGCGCCCGGCTACTGGGCCAGCGGCAAGAGCAATCTGCTGCAGCAGGAAATTCCCTACGCGCCATTGGCAGAGATCCTCAAGTCGCTGATGACCCAACTGCTGGGCAAGCCGGCTCTGGAACTGGAGACGCTGGGCGAGCAACTGGTCGAACGCCTCAAGGGACGGGGTAAACTCCTGGCGGAGCTGGCGCCCGAGGCCGAGCTGGTCATCGGTGTCGCGCCTGAACTGCCGAACATGCCGGCCCGGCATGCGCTTGATCGCGCCAATCAAACGCTACTCGATGTTTTGGAAGTCTTCGCTCAGCCGGGACGACCCCTGGTGCTATTCATAGATGACGTGCAGTGGGCCGACGATTCGACGCTGTCGTTCTTGCAAGCCTTCATCGCCCGGCCGCCCCGGCATCTGGCGCTCATCCTGGCGTACCGTGAGGCCGAATCGCAGTCCCTCCAGCGTGAAGGTGGATTGCTGCAGGTGTTGGAGCATGGGCAATCGTTACCCTGTACAAGCGTCATGCTGGGTCCACTATCGGTGCCAGCAGTCGCGGAACTGATCGCCGCTGAACTGGACACCGACCCCGAGGCTATCGAGTCGCTCGCACCAGTCGTGCACTACAAGACGGCTGGCAACCCTCTTTTCATCAGCCAGGTGTTGCGCGCGTTGATCGATGAACGTTTGGTGTGCTTCGACGTGCACGGTCGCCGCTGGACCTGGAACCAGGAGGAGGTGGATGGTTACCGTTACGCCGATAACGTCGCGGACTTGATGGTGCAGCGATTCGAACGGCTGGCACCGATGGAACGCGAAGTGTTGCGCACGGCCGGATATGTCGGCGGGCGCTGTGATGAATCGCTGCTGCACCGGTTGTTACCGTGTGATCAGCAACAGATCAACCGTGAAGTGCAAAGTCTGGTCGATGCCGGTTTTCTGTTGCGTGAGCGTGAGCAACTGGTGTTTCCCCACGACCGTGTACTTGAGGCAGCCTGTCAGCTTGCTGCGCCAGCGGGACGCGCCGCCGAGCATGCCCGTATCGCCGTCGCCATGCTTGATCAGTGGGGTGAGCAGATCCATGAGCGTGTATTTGAAGTCGCCAGCCAGGTTCAGCGTATTGACGTGGATAAACTGGAGGCGCATCGCCGTGCCGCGTTCGTCGAGCTGTTGGTCGAAGCTGCCGAACGTGCCAGGGACACCGCGGCTGTCGAGCAGGCCGTGGGCTATCTGCGCACGGCCGAGCGTCTGCTCGGGCAGACCGGTTGGTCGAGCCTTTACACTCAGGCGTTCGCCACCCAATGGCTGGCTGCCGAATGTGACATGCTGCTGGCCGATCTGGCCAGCGCCCAACACCGCCTCGACGACTGCCTGAATCACGCCACCACAGCCCTCGACCGCGCGAAAACCTATCGGTTACGGGCCACCTTGCGCACGTTGCACTCCGATTACGAGGGTGCGATAACCGAGGCGTTGACCGGGTTGACCCTGCTGGATATTCCCCTGCAGCGCAAGCCCTCGCACGATCAGCTGAGCCTCGTGTTTGCCCAGGTACGCGCACTCGTGGGCGCGCGCCGCATCGCCGATCTGGTGCATTTGCCCAAGGCCGATGACCCGCTTGTCGAAGTGGCCATGGAGTTGCTCAGCACATTGATTTCCTCGTTCTTCGTCAACGACGACATTCGTTTTCTGCATTTGGCGAAAATGGTCGAACTTACGTTGATGCATGGCACCACGCCGAGCAGCGGTTATGGGTTTGCCTGGTTTGGCGTGATGATTGCCGAGCGCTATGGCGAGTATGTGGACGGGCAGTCCTTCGCCGAAGTGGCCCTTGAACTCACTGACAAACACGGCTACGAAGCCGGACGCACAGGTACGCTGGTGGCGCTTGATCAAGTCAGCCCGTGGACCCGACCGATGGCGTACGCCCGACAGAAGGCGTTCGCAGCATTCGAGTGCGGTCAGGCCGGCGGTGATCTGGGTATGTCCTGTTATGCCTGCAACCACATCGGCTCCGATCTGTTGTTCATGGGCGAACCCTTACAACGAGTGTTGAGCGAACTGGAGCATGGCCTGGCCTGGGTGCGTCAGTTTCACTATATCGACATCGAACGCATCCTGCTGGCGCAACAGGCGTACGCCAGCGATCTGCGCGATGGGCGTCAGCACCGGCCGCTGACCGAACTGGACGGCACTGAACATGACCGTTTCGGCCCCATCGACCGCACCAGCGTGTCACAGCCGACTCTGTTCTGGACGTGGCTGTATTCAGGCATGTCCGCGTTTTACTACGGCGATATCCCTTACGCATTGCGGCGTTTCGAAGAGGCGGCCGCGCTGACCTGGTCCATTCCGGCACACATCAATCTCGCCGATTACTACCTGTTCTACAGCCTGGCTCTGGGCAGTGCGCAGGCACCGGGGGAGGTGGCCGAAAAACTGGAACAACTCGAACGGCAACGTCTGCGGTTTCTGTCATGGGTCGAGCTCAACCCGGCAACCTTTCGCAGTAAATTGCTGCTGATCGAAGGGGTCATCGCCCGTTTACGCGGTCAGGAGCTGGTTGCCATCCGCTGTTTTGATCAGTCCCAGATCGCTGCTGCAGCGGCCGGTTTCATCCACGAGCAGGCGCTGGCGCATGAACAGCTAGCCGATATCTGCTTACCTAACGGGCTGGTGTCGGGTGCCAATCACCACCTGCGCGTCGCGCGCGACTGTTACAACCTCTGGGGGGCCAACAGCAAGGCCCGCCAGCTGGAAGCCTTGCACCCGTTTCTGAACACAGAGTCGTCGTTCGAACCTGTCCGGCCTGTGACCCAGGTCCGCCTTGATCTTGAAGTGGGAATCGAGGCGGCGCGCGCACTTTCGCAAGAGGTATTGCTGGAACGACTGGTCGAAACCCTGATGAACCACCTGATGATTCAGGCGGGTGCCGATCATGGCGTTCTGATGATTGTCAGCGGCGCCGAGCTGCAACTCGCGGCAACCGCTTCTGTCGAGGCCGGCAACGTGCGGGTCGCGCTGGACACCGGGCAGCCGCTCGAACAGATGGCGCCTGCCTCGGTGCTCAACGCCAGCAAGCGCACCCGCAACACTCTGGTGCTCGACGATGCCCGGGCAGATTGTCCCGAGGCCTACAGCGCCGACCTCCTACAGCGCCAGACGCGTTCCATGTTGTGCCTGCCGTTGCTCAGACAAGGCACATTGATCGGTCTGGTCTATCTCGAAAACAGCCTGGTCCCCAAGCTGTTCAGCGCCGAGCGCCTGACCATGCTGGAAATACTCGCCTCTCAGGCCGCTGTGTCACTGCATACCGCCAGGCTGTATGCACAGCTGGTCGAAGACACCCGACTGCGTGCGCAAATGGAAGCGGACTTGCGCAGTTCCCGGGCAGAACTGGCGCGTAGCTCGCACCTTAAAGTCATGGGCGAGCTGTCTGCTTCGATTGCCCATGAAATCAGCCAGCCGCTGCTGGGCATCTTGTCTAACGCCTCGGCGAGCCTGCGCTGGCTTAAGCGCGATCAGCCCGATCTGGAAGAGGCGATTCAGGGGCTGGAAGATATTCGCTCAGACAGCGCCCGCGCCGCCGATATTATCCAGGCACTTCGCGCGCTCGCCAAACAGGCGCCGTTGCAACGGCTACCGGTGCAGATCGACGAGTTGATTGGTGAGGTCGTGCGCCTGACCGCCACCGATCTGGCGAACCGCAACGTGCAACTGCAAACCCGGCTTGATGCGCAATGCCCGGTTTGGGTCGATGCGGTGCAGATCCAGCAAGTGGTGTTCAACCTGATCACCAATGCGCAGGAAGCCATCGTCGGAGCCGGGTTGCCAGATGGACGCATCATCATCGGCTCAGCGGTCAAGGACGATCATGTTCAAGTCTGCTTCCAGGACAATGGGCCGGGAATTGACGCACCACAGCGCGAGCAAATCTTCGATGCGTTCTACACCACCAAAGGCAGCGGCATGGGGATGGGGCTGGCCATCTGCAGGTCAGTGATCGGTGCGCACGGCGGGACGCTGGTGGTCCAGGACAGCGAGCAGGGCGCCAGGATCTGTTTCAATCTGCCGATCGCGGCGGCCAGCGTCGGATAAAAAAAGGCCGCATGAGCGGCCAAAGGGGAGGAGTTCGTTCTGTTGGCCTCGATCAGTTCACGCGTGCAGCGCCTGCGCGCGAAGTTGTCGCAAGCCGTCGACCACGCTATCGGGGATTCTCCTGTCGGATATGTCTCGATCAATCATTGGTGTGTTGGGACGTCGGTTTGTGATCACGTGATCAACGGCCCGCCGCCAGGCCTTGGGTGTCATCCCTTCCAGCCGGCTAAAGGTGTGGGTGAAATGCGAGTGGTCCGCGAAACCGCATTCATAGACGACGTCGGTGATCGGCATCGAGGTGATCAGCAGGCTTTTGGCTTTTTCGATTTTCATCCTCACCAGCCAACCTTGGGGTGAGTGGCCGGTACTTTTTTTGAACGCCCGGGAAAAATGGCTGCGCGAAAGGTTGCAGTGTTCGGCAATCTCGCTGATGCGAACGCAACTGCCCATATCACGCAGCATCAGTTCCTTGGCGCGGCGCTCTTGCCAGCTGGACAGGGCGCCCAGCGGTCTCGCAAGTTCACATGGATGGTCTGAATTCACCGATTGCGGGTTCATGGCGGCTCTCCTGATCGTTAGGGAAAGTCTGTCCGCCGGCGACCTTTAAAGTCCTTAATCAAACCTTAAGAATTATGAAACGCCGCGACCGATCGGCGTGGGTGATTAAAGCCATGCGAGGCGGGCGCGCGTAGGGTGCTCAGCGGGGCGAGTCCCTTGCTCTATTTTTGGCTGAGCGCCGCGATCGATACCCCCCGATGCCACAAACGTCATTCCTGCCCCCACGTCAGACCATTCACAAGTCGTGGCCGCTGGCGTAGAAAACCGGAAAGTGTAGTGGCGAAAGCGCCCATGAGCGCGAATCCAGCTGCCGTAAGTACAGCAAATCACACGCCGTACACCTGCATCTGGATACTCACTGAGCCGCGGTGCGGGTCGACAAACTGCGGAATGAATGCCAGCACGAAAAGGCCCAACCATTTAAGTATTTCCAAGCTGTCTGGCTTAGGGGCTGCATTCTATTTTGGCAAAACCTCAGAGGGGCCGAACGGGCGACGCTGGCTCCCCCAACAACATCTTTTGCCGCCAGGCGGGTGCGCTGGTGGGGAACAGCACTTCGTTCGGTCGCCAGCGAGCAACGCCGAAGGCGGCCGCAATACGCTGGCGTTGCTGGCCCTGGACAAGGACGCGCCGGTAACTGCTCTCGCTCTGCTGTAGCCCCAGCACATAGCCCACGCCCGCCTGGAAATCGCCTCCATGGGCCCGCCACCAGGCGGCGATCAACTGCGGGTCGGGCCAGGGCAGGTTTTCATCGGGGTCCATGGCGACATTAGCGTCCTCAGGATCGTCGTTCGGGCCGGCATCGAAATCCGGCAGGTCCTGCAATTCCAGGTCGAGCAGCGCCAGGTCAGCGCCAGTGATCAGACTGAAGGCTTCGCCGGCGACGCGGGCATGAGGCAGGTCGCTCATCTGCTGGATCAACCAGGGCACGCTGAACGGGTCGCCCAGCAGCCCGATGGCCTGGATGCCGATGCGCTGCTGCTCAGGGGTCTCTATCAATTGGCGTATCCAGGTGATGCTGTCTTCACGCTTTTGCCAGGCCAGCAATACGCAGAGTGCGCGGTACTGGAACTCGCCCGGTTGCTCGGCGAACTGGCGCAGCGGTTCCAGAGCGTGCTCATCGCCCATCTGTGCGGTGGCCCAGTTGGCCCAGAAGCGCGTGGCTGGATCCGGGTGTAGACGGTGGGCACGAATTGTCGGCATCAGGTCACGACGACGCAGCTCGCCGGCAGTGCGGGCGGCACGTGCCAGCACGCTTGGGTCGGCGTGGGAAAGTCCGGTAAGCAGGGCAGGGCCAGGGTCGTGGCGGTGCATGCCGCAGGCGGCCAGGCCGAGGCGGTGGAACAGGGGTTCAGGGGAGGCGAGCATGCGGTCGATCCAGGGCGATATCCACTCCCAGTCGAGCCAACCCAAGGCCATCAGATAACCGCGCTCCGTTTCCACGGCACTGCGCAAGTGCTCGCTGAGCCGCGACAACACCTGCGCGTTACCCGCCTCGAAGGCCAGCACCACACTGGCGAACATCTCGCCGATGGCGTGTGGGCCGAGTTGGGTCAGGAGGGTTTCCAGGCCGGTGGTGCCGGCGATTCGAAGGCCGTCGAGGTGGGCGTCGATGCGGCTGTCGAGTGTGTCTATGTGCTCCAGATCGTAATGTGGTGCACGCATGGCATAGTCGCGCAGGGCAGCGAGAAAACTGGCCTCTTCGGTGTGTTGGTGCAGAATCGGTGACAAACTTTCCATGTATTTCTCTACGTTCGTCTTAAGGACTGGGTATGCGTGTCCAATTCGCTCCGTCAAAAGCTGCAAGGTGTCGTTCGCCGGATGACCATAGACACTGCTCATTAGCGTCTAAGTATCTGAAGGTCTGATCGCCGGGAAGTCCTGTCTCGACCCTCTCCAGCTTGTCACCTTGTAGCGTGTAGAGTGCTGTGGTGGTTGAAAGCCAGAGTTGATCATTGAACCAGGCCATGTCCCAGAATGTGTCTTCGGTGAGCTCATGCTCAATGAGCTCCCAGCGGTCGAGACGACCTCGTATGACGATGCCCAACTGGCCTGAGATGTAAACCACTCCATCGGGTGCGCAGAGAACGTTTTCCAGAATGATGTTGGTCGGACTTTCGCTTTGCTGCCAGACGCCATGCCGGCGGTACCAGATCTCGCCCCGATTGCCGGTGGCATAGATTTCATCTTCACCAAAGCCGTCGATGGATTCGAAGCCACTGAGGCTATCAGCGGTAGGATCTTCGACCACGCCTTGATCGCAGCGCTGCCAGACTCTGTCCTTTCGAATATAGACTTGGCGGCCGAAGCCTGTGGCATAGACACTCCCACCGATAGGGCGTATGTCGCGCAGCAGGCCGTGCTTACTGGGTTTTTCTTCGACTATATCCTCGTAGGCTTGCCCGTCAGGCGCGGCGCGATGCACGCTACCATTGGCGCATAGCGTCAGAATTTCGGGAGGCGCGCCGCGAACTGCGCATATACCGGCGCAAATCGCTTGAACGTAATAGTTGTCCCATTCTCCGGTCCAGCGAAAAACTCGAGTACCGGGCTCGCGTTTGGAGTAGGCGAGCACGTAAACGCGGTTCTTATCGAAAACAGCTACTCGGCTCAGCGTCCAATCCAATGTTTGAGTCATGTCGTTTCTGCTCCAATTGATCTACCAAGCACTGATAGTGACCTCTGGGATCATTTCGTGAGCCAGCGCTTTCTGATTGTCTTGAAGGTTGGGTGTGTGGGTCCGCACTGGGGTTTTGTCACTGACACCTAACGTATTCTTGTGATAGGCGTCTAACTGCGCTTCCAGACATTTCTTTGAGCATTTCGACTTTGGAAAGGTCTGCTGAAGCGCCCGCACGCCCGCAGAACGGGATTGGCCGTAGTTCCAGGCGTAATCCTTTTGACTGGGCGACGCTCTCTCTATGGCTGCCTGTTCCAGTTTGCCCTGGGCTGCATGCATGAAGCCATGATCCCCTTCATAGCGTCCGTTTCCGCCTTGAGGGCATTGCACGCAAATGCACGGTGCATCTTTTTCGTCGTAATTGGGGAATTGAGGAAGAGGCGTTTGGCGATCAGTTCCCGGCACTGTAAAACTATGGGCTTCAACGAGGTGGTGGCCGGTTTCGCCAGGACAACAGGCCACTTGACTGTTCTGCGCCTTGGAATCCGCCTGCTTCTTAGACACCAGCAAACACTTTTTGGCGGACGTACAGCCCTTGTCATCACACTGTGCCGCTTTGGTATTCAGTCCCTCACAAGCCTTGTTTTTCCTGGCAATTTCTTTCTTGCAACGCTCAATGGGCGCCGTCGCTATCGCGTCGGTATAAGCCCAAGGAGGCGTATTTCCGGGTTTGGACGCGTGGTTATGAGTCATCATGTCTAAATGCCTGACCACATTTTCCCCTTCGAACTTCACATCCATCGACCACGCAATGAAGTACACCTTCCCCTTGATCTTGCTCGTAATCACTCCTTTCTTCGGCGCGTTTCCGGCTTCATCTCCCGTACTAGTCTTGAAATGACTCTTGTCCTTGAGCATCACCTCTTTGCCGGTGATCCTGACAGTTCGTGTACCCCTGGTCGTGTCCTTGGCCATGCCGGTATTGGGGTAGGGGATCGGCACCCCGGGCGGGGTGGGCGGAGCCTGGGGCGGGGTGAAGCAGACATCCGGAAAGCAGGCCACCGACTTGCCATCCGCCGCCTTGCAGGAGATCTCCATATTGTTGGCAAAGACCTGGTTGGCCATCACGCAGCCCTCACAGTCTGGTAACTGAGCATCGCGGCGGCGCGTTCGCCGGCGTCGTTGCCCAAGTGGCAGAAGATATTCGGGCCTTCGCCATAGCCCTTGCGGCTGGCGGCCAGGGCCACGGCGAGCATCGCCGGGCCGATGGCGGCGCCGACTTCGCCGATGCAGTCGGCGGGGTGCCAGAGGTGGAAGAACTCCTTGCGCACGCGCAGGGTGCGGCTCAGGGCCAGGGACGCTTCCTTGAAGTAGTACTGCTCGCCGGAGATGTCGGTGAGCCGATAATCCATTTGCTCCAACCCACAGCCGACTTCGCTCAGGGCGGCGCGTACGGCTTGAGTCAGGCCGTCGGCGCGAAGGGGAATGTCTTCGGCCTCCACCGTGGCCTTCTCCATACCGAACCCCAGGCCGATGCAGGCCAATTGCGGCTCTTTGCTGGCAACGGGGGCGGCCAGCACCACGGCGGCGGCACCTTCGCCGGGGATAAATCCGTTGGAGTTCTGGCTGGTGAGCAGGCGTTCGCGTGCTTCGAAAGCGGCCAGGGTCGGTCCGCTGAGGAAGGAGTCGACGCCGGCAATCAGCACGTGGCGATGGCCGCCCTGGTAGATCAGCGTGCGCGCATTCAGCAGGGCCACGGCAGCGCTGACCCGACCACGGGCAATGACGTTGGAACCGGGATGAAAGCGCAGGCCCAGTTCGGCTTCAATGGCGTGCAGCAGCCCCTTATCGAGACCATCGAGGCGGCCGGGGCGCTCGATTTCCGCCACCCCCAGCAGCAGCGGGGTTTTCTCCGGGTCGACGTTGGGGGTGCTTTGCAGTGCCTCGGCGATGGCGCGGGCGGCCATCTTGATCAGTTTGGTGCGGCCGCGCCAGGGCTGTTCCAAAGGCACGCTGGCGGCAATCAGCCATTCGCCGCCTTGGTCGATAAAGCGGGTTTCCTGGAAATTGTCGATGGCGCAGCGGATCGCCGCGCAGCTCGCGGGTGCGCTGAGGCCGACAGCACTGACCATGCCGGAGCCGATGATGCAAAGCGCGGTCATCAGTCCGTCTCCTCGGGTGCGTGCTTGTCTTTTACCAGGGAGGAGAGCGACGGGTAGTAATCCTTGCCCAGTTCGCGGGCGCGCCACCAGCCCGTGGACATCGTGCCGACCAGCACCTGAGCGATCTCGAACATGTTGCGCCGTAGCGGACGGGCGACACGCCAGGTCAGCTGCACCTGGAGCGCATCGGTGTCGATCAGCAGGGTATCGATTACCGCCTGCACAGTCTCATGACCGCCTTTTTTCAGGAAGAAGGTCACCGGCACGTCGATTTCGGGGATGCGAAAGCCCGCGCGCTCCTGGGGTGTGAGGTTGAGCAGCAGCACGTCCTCGCCGCCTCGCAGATAGTGGATCTGCTGATCGTCAGGGGCCGCCTGAAAGTAGCGGCGGTCGAAATCACCCGGCAGAAACGGAAAGCAGTCGGCCAACCAGGTCTCGTCATAAGTACCGGCGAAGCGGGCGCGTTGCGGCCAGCTACGGCCGATGGGGCCGAGGGCCATCGGGCGGTAGTCGCCAGAGGGACTGTCGATCGCCTTGCCCAATTCCTCGGTGTTCGGCATCGGCATGCCAACGATGTCAGCACTACCCATATGGCGTGGGAACCAGCCACAACCGGTCGGATTGTCCAGGTAGCAGTGACGCATTTCGGAGTCTTTGGCCATCGGATGACTGCCGCCAAAGGCCTGGGCATAAGAGATGTGCTGCTCGGTGAAGGGCTGCGGCAAGCCGGGAGAAACGCCCAATAGCCCCGGTTGCCACTGCCGGGGGCCGAGGACGGAAAAGGCTTTGCTCATCTGACCGACGCGAATGCCCGCAGCCAGTTGCCTCACGGGCCGCCCGCCTGGGGCATAGGCCTTGCCGCGCACCAGCACATCGCAGAATGGCTTGATCGGGGCGAAGTCCATTTCCTGCAGCGGGGCGCTGAGACCAGGCTCGCCGAGGAAGGTATCGGCCATCAGCAGCGGTTGCTGGCTGTCGGCGAGGGTCGCCGCGTGGCCGTCAAGCGGTAAATTGAAAGTGCCTTTGGCCACCACCACCAGGGATTCGCGGCCATCGGGCTCCATGCCCTGGGTATAGGCAGCAAGCAGTTTGCTGGCGTTGAGCAGTTCCATGGGCCGAATACCTGTCTAGTTGATCTGCACCGAACCACCCTTGATGCGGTTGACCCCGCTGGAGCGGCTGGACAGGTAGGCGCCCTGGATAATCACTTTGCCCGCTCGGGTCAGGGTGATACTGGCCTTGCCGCAACGCAGCACGATCTCGCGTTCGGCACTCAATTCCAGGCGCTGGTCGTCCAGTTGCACGCAGGCAACCGGTGCGGGCGCCGCGGTCTGGCCAAGCAGGCGGCCGATCACTAGCGGGCGGAAAGGGTCGCCATCTTCGAACATCAGCGCCACCTGGGTGCCGATGTCTGCAGGGGCGAGCAGGGTGGTGCTGCGGGCGGCGATGCTCTGTTCCTCGGGGCAACCGGGGTAGGTCACCAGGGGCGCACTGGCTTGCGGCAGGTCGAGCAGGACGCCGATGACCACGCCATCGATGCGGGCCTGGGTGGGTAGTGGGTATTGAACCGTCATACGCGTGACTCCTAGTTTTGCAGGATCTTGCGTCCCTTGATCACCACGTTCTTGTTGGCCTTGATGTTGATCGCGCCAGAGCCGTCTATGGTGATGTCCTTGCCGCGGATGCTGATGGTGCCGTCCTTCTTCATGACGATGCTGGCTTTGCCGGTGGTGATGGTCACCGAGTCACCGGCATCGATGACAAGGTCCTTGCCCACCGTCAGCGCATCGTTGTTGTCGATATCGGTCGTGCGTCCTGCACCGACCTTGCGCGATTCGTTTGCCTTTACTGTGGTTGAAAGATTGGCACCCACGTCCACCGAGCGGTTGGCGCCCACATTGGTCGACTGGTAGAGGCCCACATTGACGTTTTGGTAGGCCCCGACATTCACCGTTTGAAAGGCACCGATGACAACTTCCTGCGCTGCGCCGATGGCGATCGTCTCGTTGATACCTACCGCATGGGTGCGCTGCAGGGTCACGGTCGCGGTTTCGTTGGCGCCGACGCTGATCGTGCGGTTGCTGCCAATGTTGATGGTCTCGTTGCTGCCGACGCGTTCCGTACGGTTGACGCCAATGGTGATGGTCTCGTTGTTATCGACGGTTTCGGTGCGGTCGTGTTTGACGTGCACGGTTTCGTCGTTGTCGATGCTCTTGCTGCGGTCGTGGCCGACCCAGTGGGTCTCGTCGTTCTCGACCTCAATGTCCTGGTTCTTCTCGGCGTGGATAAACAGTTGCTCCGCGCCTTTCTTGTCTTCCATGCGGATTTCATTGAAGTTGGCCGGTGAGCCGCCCTTGCTTGAACGGCTCTTCACGCCGCTCTGGGTGGCATTGGCCGGCAGCGTGTAGGGCACGGTCTGTTCGGCGTTGTAGACGCGGCCGGTGATGATCGGCCGATCCGGGTCGCCTTCGAGAAAACTGACAATCACTTCCTGACCGATTCGCGGGATCTGCATCGCCCCCCAGTTCTTGCCGGCCCAGGCCTGGGAGACGCGCATCCAGCAGGAGCTGTTCTCGTTGGATTGGTCGTGGCGATCCCAGTAGAAGTGCACTTTGACCCGGCCATACTGGTCGGTCCAAATCTCCTCGCCATTGGGGCCGACCACCACCGCGGTCTGTGGCCCTCGGACAATCGGCATGGGGGTCAGGGGGAGGGGGTGGAAAACCTGGCTGGCATCCATGCAAGCGAGTTCGCCCACGAACTGCTCGGAGAGATCCTGGGTGCCACTTTCATAGGGCTCCTGGTGGATGTGGTAGCGCGCGCTGACCACCAGGTATTCGCGGTTCTGGTCTTCGCGCTCATAGCCGGTCAGCGTGAACAGGTGGCCGGAGCCCAGCCCGCGGGCACGGCCGCGCAGTTGTACGCGCTCGAACTGGCTGTGGATGGCTTCGATGCGGGTACGCGCATAGTGCTCGCCGTCGTTGCTCTGTGCGTATTCACCGGGGTAGTCGTAGAGCGGGTAGTCGCCGTTGCCATGGCTGCGCGACACACTGGAGCGCACCCCAAGGTTGGCACGGGGGCGCTGGAAGTCGTAATCGTTGAGCTCCAGCGAACCGGGTTGGACTTCCCGCGTCAGTTGCCAATCGTAGAAATGATCGCGCTCGCGCATTTGCCGATCGGGCGGGTAGAACGGCACTGAGTCGTAGTCTGCCACCGTGGAGTGGGCGCCATAGGCGTCGGCCAACACCAGTACATGACGCGCTTGCTCATGGCGGAAGTAGTAATAGATCCCTTCCTGTTCCATCAATCGGCTGATGAAGTCGAAGCTGGTTTCGCGGTACTGCACGCAATATTCCCACTGGCGGTAGCTGCCGCTCAGGCTGTCTTCGAAATCGGAAAAACCGAGGTCGCGGAACACCTGCTTGATGATGTCCGGCACCGTATTGTTCTGGAAAATCCGGCAATCCGAGGTGCGCGTGAGCAGCCAGAACCAGGGCCGCAGGCTGACGTGGTAGCCGGCGAACTGGCCATGGCCGGTCAGTTGTCGACAGCTGCAGGCGATGCCGTGGAAGTAGCGTTTGCCGCCGTCGTGCAGCTCCAGGGTCAGGCCCATCGGCTTGCCCAGCAAATGGTCGAACGTGATCGCCCGGTCTTCGGAGGTGAGGTTCAATTCATAGTGGAACAACCGCCCCAATTCTTCGTTGCCTTCCATGCTCCGCAGCAGCAGGACATCGCCGCCGAGGGGGCAGTTGACCTGCACCAAACGGTTGTTTTGCGTGATTGCCATGCACGGCTTCCTCTGCCTCGTGTTTGGGCGTCAGTCGGCCGTCTCGAATACATAACGCAACGTACGACTGAATCCGTTTCCAGCGGATTAACCTTTTGCCCAACGCCTCTTTGGCGTTATCTCTAATCCTTACAATTCAAGGAAGTGTTAGCGCTGTTCAATTCTTGTCAAGAAACTCTCCGACCAGTGGGGTGAACACTGAGGCGTTTCAAGATCGGTAATCGGAGGTCATTATTTAGTATCTTTGGTTATAGGCTTTATTCTAAAAAGTGAGTACCCGCGCAATTTATTCAGGCGCGAGTTCAGTCGTGCTTATGAAGAGCATCTTTCAAAGTTGCGTAAAGGATGGGTACTGTAAAACTAAAGTTCGCGAACTTTTAACCACCGAAGACCTGATGGCAGCAGAACCGACTATCCTTTCGGATAGTGAACGCTGCACTCTTGGCAAAAAGGGACGCCATGCCAGACTATGATCGCGCCATCGGCTCCACACCCGGCATTCCATGCGGTGATCGAACCTGTCTGATCGGGCCCTGGTTACTCAGGCGTTGGCTACCCTGGATGGCTTCAATTACGGTTTTCTGTCTTTTCACGGCAACGCCCGGATACGGCCAGAATCTGCCAACCGCGGCGGGTGTCGAAAGCGCCACGGTTACGGTGATTGAAGCGCAGGAAATCGTTTCCAGGGCCACCCTTGAAGCCGTTCGCTGGAGCGGCCCTGAATCCGGCCCGAAAGCCCAGCGGGGCAAGAGCATCGCCCTTGTCGCAGAGGATTTGCGCAACGGAGGCATCGTCGGTGTCGCGCAGGGCGCTCGCGAGGCAGCCAAGGCGATGGGCTGGACGCTGAAGATATTCGATGGCGCTGGATCATCGGCCGGGCGCGCAAAGGCCTTTTCCGATGCGCTGGCAGAGAAACCCGACGGCCTCATTCTGTGCGGCTCCGATGCCCTTGAGAACAATGCGGCGCTGATCCTCTTCGCCAACAGGGATGTGCCGGTGGTTGGCTGGCACGCCGGGGCACGCCCCGGGCCGATTGACGGCACGCCGGTGGCTATGAACGTCACGACCGACCCGCTCGAGGTGGCTCGCCTTACGGCCATGGCGGCAGTGGCACAGTCAAACGGACACGCCGGCGTGGTCATCCTGACCGACTCCAAATACAGCATCGCCATGGCGAAAGCCAAGGCCATGGAAAACGTCATTCGGGCCTGTCGGGAATGTACGTTGCTGGAAGTGCGCGATGTGGCGATCTCTGAAAGTGGTGAGAAGATGCCGGCGCTCACCAAGGAGCTGCTTCAGCGCTATGGCAAGCGCTGGACCCACACACTGGCCATCAACGATATCTATTTCGACTACTCGATTGCCTCATTGACCAACGCCGCAATACCCAGTGACGGCATCAGTCTGTTGTCTGCCGGTGATGGCAGCGCTTCGGCTTTCTTGCGCATACAGGCAAAAACCTACCAGACCGTCACCGTGGCCGAGCCGCTCAACCTGCATGGCTGGCAAGTGATGGATGAATTGAACCGGCTGTTTGCAGGGCAGCCGGTGAGCGGCTTCGTAGCACCGATTCACCTGGTCAATGCCGACAATATCGCCTTCGACGGCGGGAAGAAATTCCAGTACGACCCTGACAATGGTTATCGAGACATTTATCGCCACCAATGGAATCAATGACATTGGACGTTACTTCCCGGCTCGGACGCCGGCTATTGCCGCAATCGTTGCGCGCCCAGTTCACACTGGCGTTCCTGACGCTGGCGCTGCTGATTCTGGCGGGCGGTGCCACAGCGGTCTACGCGTTGCGCACGTCAAACAGCGCCACCCGCCAGCTGACGGATGAACGACTGGTCCGTATGCAAAATGGGCAAGACATGGTGCAGCGGACCTTGCTGATCGAACGCCAGACCGATCAGCTTCTGACAACCCGTTCCCCCGACGCCCTGCGTTCAAGCTATTCGGCGACTGTCGAACAGCTTGAAGCCCTTGATCAACTGGTGCAGGAGCTGACTGCCGCGAACAGTGGCGAGGCGATACTCGACATGCATCAGTCGAGTCAGATGTTCCGCAATACCGCCAACATCGTTGCGCAACTGCGAGAAAGCCTGTTGCAGACCGAGGTCACCTTCGAGCGAGCCCTGGAGGATCACGCTGCCCGGTTAACCGCGACCCAGACCCGGGCCAGCCTGGAACTGGCGGTGTTACTTTTCGATCTGCCGCAGGCTAATGACAGTGATGCCGTACAACGGCTGCGGATCCGATATGAGCGCCTGTCACGCGCCGCTGGCAAGTTACCCGACGCTGATGTGGAAACGCCCGATCTCTTCTCCCAGCGCCTGAGGCTCATCAATCAGCACAACGTCATCCAGCGCTTCAATGAGGAGTTGAAGAATGAGGCCGGGGTGCTGGTCGCGGTGGCCCGTGCGCAATCCAGTGCTTACACCGAAGACTATCGCGAAGCCGTGCAACGTCTGGTCGAGGCCTCAAATCGTAGCCAGCGATGGGTACTGATCATGTTGGGCGCCAGCCTGATATTCGCCTGGTTTGTGACCCGGGTCTTCATGGGCCGTCATGTGCTCGTGCGCCTGAATGAAATAAGCCGGCAATTGCGTCAGGAACGCACTGACAAAACGCATTTGATGATGGTGGAACATGGGAAAGACGAGATCGGCAACATGGCTCGCGCGGTGAATCAATTCCTCAGAGACCGTCTTCAGCTTGAAAAAAAAACGGTCCAATTGAGTATCGCCACTGAGCGGCTCGCCCTGCAAAACAACCGATTAGAGCAAGAAGCCATCATCCGTGCCGGACAAGGTCATGTCCTGGAGCTGATCGCCAGGAGCACCGAGCTTGCAGAAGTCCTCGATAGTCTGGCTCACCTGGTCGAGTCCCAACTGGAGGGGATGATGGTGTCCATCCTGGTGCTGGATGAGGATGGCAAACACCTGCTGCACGGGGCTGCCCCCAGTTTGCCGAAAGCCTATAACCAGCTCATTGACGGGATTGCGATCGGTCCAAACGTCGGCTCTTGCGGCACTGCGGTGTATCGACGAGAACCGGTCATCGTCACGGATATCGAGCTGGACCCGCTGTGGGAGGAGTACCGATCAGCCGCTGCGCCCTATGGATTTCGCGCCTGCTGGTCGACGCCGATTCTGTCCCATGAACGAAAGGTATTGGGTACGTTTGCCTTGTATTCCAACACCGTCCGCAGCCCTAGCTCGACCGAGACGCGACTGATCGACATGGCGACACCTCTTGCCGGTATTGCGATAGAACGCCAACTGACCGAAAAGCGTATTCGCTATATGGGCGACCATGACGCACTGACCGGGCTGCCGAATCGCACACTGCTCGAAGACCGTCTCAAGCAGGCAATACTTTATGCCCAGCGCTACAGCCGGCTGGTGACGGTGGTGTTTCTCGATCTGGACAAATTCAAACTGGTGAATGACAGCCTTGGGCACAGCGCTGGAGACGTACTGCTGAAAACCGTCGCCCAGCGCATGCAGGAGTGTGTGCGCCGCACCGACACCGTCGTGCGACTGGGTGGCGACGAGTTTGTGATCATCCTGTTCGACCAGCCCTCAGACCTCGACGGCGTTACTCCAGCCCTGCACAAGATCCAGGAAGCCATCCTGCGGCCGATTCAGCTCAGCGGGCATACACTCCACGTCACCTGCAGCATGGGGTTGGCCACCTACCCAGCTGACGGCAGCGATACCGACACGTTGCTCAGCAATGCGGACGCCGCCATGTACCGGGCCAAGGAACTGGGTCGCAACAGTTACCAGTTCTATACGAGCGAGATGAATAACAAGGATCAGGGCAAGCTCGCCATGCAAGACGGGCTACGAAACGCACTCAACCATGACGAGTTCCTGCTGCTGTACCAGCCACAGGTGGATTTGCAGTCAGGTCAGATTATCGGCGTAGAAGCACTGATCCGCTGGCAGCATCCCGAACTCGGCATGGTGTCTCCAGTCAAATTCATTCCGCAGGCCGAAGAGACCGGGCTGATCGTGCCCATAGGCGATTGGGTGATTCATACCGCGTGCAGACAGAACAAGGACTGGCAGGATGCGGGCTGGCCGCCGATCACCATGTCGGTGAATATTTCAGCACGCCAGTTCATCGAAAGGGACCTGATCGACCGGGTGAGGCATGCCTTGCAAGAGACCGGTCTGGACCCGATGTACCTTGAGCTGGAGCTGACCGAAAGTCTGATCATGCAAGACCTTCAGCAAGCCATCAGCAAAATGAAGGAACTGCAATCAATGGGGATCAGTCTGTCGATCGACGACTTCGGCACCGGCTACTCCAGCCTCGCCGCATTGAAAAGCTTCCCCATCGCAAGGCTCAAGATCGACCAGTCTTTCGTGCACGATCTGCCCGACAACGAGAACGACAAAGCCATCGCTACCGCAGTGATTTCGTTGGGGCACCAACTGAACCTCAAGGTCATAGCCGAAGGTGTCGAAACCGAAGAGCAGCAAACCTTCCTGCGTGAGAACGGCTGCGATGAAATTCAGGGCCACTTTTTCAGCAGAGCGGTCAGCGCAGAGGAAATCAGTCTGTTACTGCGCACGCCCCGATTGCCTCAACCGAGCCGCATTACCAGCCCTGACGCGGTAAGGCGAAAACGCGATGTAAAACGTCCACGCAGTCCAATGCCCGGGCATTAATGACTTAGTGAAAACGCTGTTGTGTCAGAAGCCGATCGCCTGGGTACTTCGCAAACTGGCAGTGACGGGCGTCATAATCGGAGCTCGCCCTCCAGCACAAGTAGACGGGCTGATTGCAGCTTCGGAGTTGCGCTTTCGAACCATGGAAATCGGTTGAGCAATGGCCTTGTCTGCATTACTTGATTGACGTCAACCGCCTGTGTCGGCCTGCGCTGTATTCTGCGCTGAAACCGACTGTTGGTAGCGCAAGGCTTATTGCTCATGACTGAATTGATGCTGACTCACCTCGACTCACTGGGACGCGTGCGAATGGTCGATGTTACGGATAAATGCGTAACGTCCCGAGAAGCCGTGGCTGAGGCATGGGTTCATATGCTTGCCGAGACCCGACAACTGATTGCCAGTGGTGCTCACCCTAAAGGCGATGTATTTGCGGTAGCGCGGATCGCGGGCATTCAGGCGGCCAAACGCACGAGTGAGTTGATTCCGCTCTGTCATCCGCTGCTTCTGAGCAGTGTTAACGTTGAGTTGAGTTTTGAAGGTGACCAACGTGTACGCATTGTTTCTCGGTGCAAGTTGTCCGGACAGACCGGCGTCGAGATGGAGGCACTGACCGCCGCCAGTGTGGCGGCCTTGACCCTGTATGACATGTGCAAGGCCGTGGACCGGGGCATGAGTATCGAATCGGTGCGGCTGTTGGAGAAGCAGGGTGGTAAAAGTGGCTGGTATCAGGCGCCGCAACAATGAAGCTGAATGTTTTGTATTTCTCGCGGTACCGCGAAACGCTTGGCCTTGACGATGAAACGATTGAAGGTGATTTCACTTCCGTCGATCAGTTGCGTCAGCACCTGATACGTCGTTCTGGCGTCTGGCAGGTGCTGGCCGAACAGAACCTCATGTGTGCCCGCAATCAGGACATGTGCGGGCTCGATGAGCCGTTGATAGACGGTGATGAAGTGGGTTTTTTCCCAACCGTAACGGGGGGGTGATTCGATGATTCGAGTGCAGACAGAGCGCTTCGACCCCGGCACCGAAATCAATGCCCTGCAGGCTTTGAGCCTGAATGTCGGTGCCGTGGTGAGTTTTGTCGGGTATGTACGTGACACCAACGTCGGACAAAAAGTCGCCGGGATGTTTCTTGAGCATTACCCCGGTATGACCGAAAAGGTCCTGGGCAAGATCGCCGACGAAGCCCGGCAGCGCTGGCCGTTGCTCGGACTGGTGCTGATCCATCGAATCGGCGCGCTGCAACCGGGAGAACCCATTGTCTTTGTCGGCGTCAGCAGCAGTCATCGTCAAGCGGCTTTTGATGCCTGTGCGTTTGTAATGGATTACCTGAAAACCCGAGCGCCATTCTGGAAGAAAGAACAGGTGGCCGAGAGTTCCCATTGGGTCGAGGCTCGCAACAGTGATTGCGAGGCGGCGCAACGATGGGAGTGACGTTTCCCTCGCGGTGAGTGGAGCGTGTTCAGCTGTATTGAGAGCGAGAATCCCATGCTCTATCCGCTGTTTCTGACGTTGCATCTGTTTGCCGCGCTGATTTTCATCGGCACGGTGTTCTTCGAAGTCCTGTTCCTTGAAAGTATCCGCAAACAGCTGCCCGTCAAGGTCATGTTGCTGCTCGAGCAGGGTATCGGTCGACGTGCACGCACCTTGATTCCATGGGTCTTGCTGGTGTTGTTCGGTGCCGGGTTGGGGATGGTCTGGCTGCGCTATTTACCGGTCCTTGCCACACCAATGGCCTCATCGTTTGGCACGTTGCTGATGTTAAAAATCGTGGCGGCCGTCAGCGTACTGCTGCATTTCCTGGTCGCCATGTTTTTGTTCAGAAGTGGCCGGATGAGTGCTCGATACCTGCATTTCATCCATGGCAGCCTGTTCTGCCACATGGTTGTGATCGTGTTGTTGGCCAAGTGGATGTTTTACCTGACGTGGTGACTGGGCTTGTCTGGTGTCTGTTGCGCGACAAGCACTTTGCTCGCGCTTGATGCAAATCAAGGAGCACTGCTCGCCAGACTCCGACACTGGCGGTCCGCAGCCAGTCTCGGAGACCCGTTATGCTCAATTCGTTTCACAGCCCTGGAGAGCTGAACGTCCGGTGCGATCAAGGCGTGCTCGACCCCAACGGCCATGTCGACACTGAAAAATTTCACGGCGGCATCGGCTCTCTGGATTTGCATCGTGCATTGCGCGTAAGCCGTCAGAAGTGCCGTCCGCTGTCGCTGAACGTGCAACTGCCTTCTAACCTTAAGCCTGCCTTGTGCTCCCCTCGCGAAATTTCATGCGAGCACAGTGGTATCGAACACTATCTTCAGCGCCTGCAACATGAGATCGACCTCGTCGGTTGTCATCTGGGAGCCGGGCAGCGGGTCGAGCAGTTCCATCTGGGGGGCGGAACACCCGCCATCGCCCACCTGAGACGGCTGATGAATCACCTGCGTGGCCGATTCAACTTCCTTGGACATGAGTGCGGTGACTACAGCATAGAAGTGGACCTTCACCATACGGATTGGTCGACCATGGGCATGCTGCGTGACCTGGGGTTCAACCATGTCAGCATCGGCGTTCCGGACATCGGTGCCGACCGTGCGATGTCGGTGGCCTGCTACCAGAATCCGGCACCGATCCATTCGCTTATCGATGCCGCTCGGACCTTCGGCTATCGATCCATCAATGTCGATCTGGGTTATGGCCATACCTGGCAGACGCCAGAAAGTTTTGCGCTGAAACTGGCGACCATCATCGAACTGGAGCCGGACCGGCTGCTGGTGTTTGACTATGCCCGGCCACCCCAACGCTATCGGCCAAAGACTGCAGACACAATCGGGGCGTTTTGCAGCGAGGAAGATAAAGGCGCCATGCGCCGGATCTGCTTTGAACAGTTGATCGGCGTCGGTTATCACTACATTGGCCTGGGGCAGTTTGTCCGGCCCGATGACGATTTGGCGATTGCTCAGGAGCGCGGCCGATTACGTCGCAATTGTGAGGGGTTTACCCGTCACGGGCATTGCGACCATATCGGGTTCGGTTTGGGCGCTATCAGTCAGATCGACGGTTTGTATGCGCAAAATACCGACGAACTGGAACGGTACCAGCAGCAACTGGACATGAACCAATTGCCGACGAGTCGTGGCTGGCGATGTGAGGAAGGGGGTCAGGTCAGGCACATGGTCATGGAACGCCTGGCGTGTGATCTGGAGCTGGATATCCAGGCAATCGAGACGCGTCATGGAATCATTTTTCGCCAGTACTTTTTCACCGCCTGGCCTGTGCTGGAGCAATTGAGCCGTGACGGGTTGATTGAGCTGTCTGACCGTTTCATCAGTATTCTTCCGGCCGGTCGGCCGCACGTGGATGCCGTCTGCAACCTGTTTGAAAAGGATTCGGACGGTGCGGGGCATGAACCCCATTACGAATGGATTGATCATGACAACTTCATTTGATTTCAATCGCGCCCTGGTCGAAAAGTATGACCTCCCGGGGCCGCGCTATACCTCTTACCCGACCGCGCCGCAGTTTCATCAGGCATTCGCCGTCGATGACTATCAGCGTGCGGCCTCGGACAGCAACCAGGCGACAACGCCAAAATCGCTGTCGGTGTACATCCACATCCCGTTCTGCAAGAGCCTTTGTTACTACTGCGCCTGCAACAAAATCATTACCCAGAAAACCCACCGCGCCGTCGAGTACCTGACGTACCTCAAGCGCGAAATCGTGATGCAAGCTGCCTTGTTCGACAGCACTCGCAAACTCACGCAACTGCACCTGGGAGGTGGCACGCCGACCTATTTGACCGGCGAGCAACTGGCTGACCTGATGGACTGCCTGCACCAGGCATTCGACATGGATGACAGCGATGACCATGAGTTTTCCATCGAGGTCGACCCTCGCACCATCAGTACGCAACAGATCCAGTTGTTGCGTCAGTTGGGGTTCAATCGTTTGAGCTTTGGCGTGCAGGACTTCGATCCCGATGTGCAGGCTGCGGTCAATCGGCAGCAAAGTGAAGAGCAAATCTATGCGCTGGTCGCTGCGGCACGCCAGGCGCGATTCAAATCGATCAGTGTCGATCTGATTTACGGCCTGCCATTGCAAACCGTGGAGAGTTTCGATGTCACCCTCGGCAAAATCATCGCGCTGCGTCCGGACCGGATTGCCGCCTACAGCTACGCCCATCTGCCGGAGCTGGTGCGCGCACAACGGCTGATTCGTTCGGCCGACATGCCGCCACCGGAGCGCAAACTGGAATTGCTTGAACTGACTGTCCGTCGTCTGACTGAGGCCGGTTATATCTATATCGGCATGGACCATTTCGCCTTGCCGGACGATGAGTTGGCGCTGGCCCGGGCTAATGGCACGTTGCAACGCAATTTCCAGGGTTACTCCACCCACGCCGATTGCGATTTGATCGGTCTTGGGGTGTCCTCCATCGGTAAGGTCGGCGACAGCTACAGCCAGAGCGTCAAGGAGCTTTCGCAGTACTACGCCCGCATTGATCAAGGCTTGTTGCCTGTGCATCGGGGTTACCGTTTGAGCGCCGATGATCGGCTGCGCCGTGAAGTGATCAGCGATCTGATGTGCCACGGCCGGATCGACTTCGGCAAGCTTGAAGCGCGTCATGACATCTGCTTTACCGATTACTTTGCCGATGCGCTGATGCAACTGGAGGAGCATGTTCGCGATGGATTACTGCAGATTCACAAAGACGCGTTGGTGTTGTTGCCCCACGGGCATTTGATGATGCGCAGCGCGGCGATGGCGTTTGATGCCTATTTGGGCGCTGATCAAAAAGGCCGGTTTTCACGTACCGTTTGAAGTCCCCAGTGCTGGCGTCCGCGATGCCAGGAGGAAATGATGAGAACCGAGTTTCAGGATCGTTTGGCGGTGGTCACGGGTGCCAGTTCCGGGATAGGCCTGGCCCTGTGTGCGGCGCTGTTGCCGCGCGGGGTCAAGGTGCTGGCGATGTCACGGAAAATCGGTGAGTTGCCGGCCTTGCAGCAGATCTATGGCAAGCGCTTGCAATGGTGTGCCGGTGACGTGACCTGTCAGGATGACCTGCAGGCGCTGGCTCAACGTGCGTCGACACTGGGGCCGGTGGATTATCTGGTGCCCAACGCGGGTATCGCCGAAATGGCCGATAGCCTCGACATGCCGGCCTTCCAGCGTCAGTGGGCGGTCAACGGCGCCGGGGCGTTGAATACCTTGGCGGCGTTACGCGGGGAGTTGGCGAATCCGGCTTCGGTGGTGTTTGTCGGCAGCTTCCTGACCGGCTCGAGTTTTCCCGGTCTGGCCGCCTGCATTGCCAGCAAGGCCGCGCTGGCGGCGCAGGCGCGCACATTGGCGGTGGAATTCGCGCGTTATGACGTGCGCATCAATCTGGTTTCGCCGGGGCCGACCGCGACCTCGATGTGGGACAACCTGGGGTTGAGCGACGGGGAACTCGACGACGTTGCCGACACCCTCGGCAAACGTCTGCTGCCCGGTCATTTCCTCGATGCGTCTGCGGTGGCCAACGTGATTGTTTTTCAGCTGTCTCAAGGCGCGCGGGGTGTTTATGGTCAGGACTGGAAAGTCGATAACGGTTATACCTTGGGGTGATGCTGCGCGGAGGTGGGCGAGATCCCTGTGGCGAGGGGGCTTGCCCCCGTTCGGCTGCGAAGCAGTCGTAAAAACAGCAAATGCGGTGTATCTGACGCAATCGAGTAACTGATTTCAGGGCCGCTTCGCGACCCAACGGGGGCAAGCCCCCTCGCCACAGGGTGTGCGTTTGCGCATCTTAAGCCGGGGCGCAACGCCTAGTGCGACGTACCCTCGGCAAACTCGATTTTATTGCCCACGTTGTACTTACCCGACGGCTTGTTCATCGGCAGGCGTTTGACCTCCTCGAGGGTGTTGCTGTCGTAGACGATCAGCGCACCGTCAGTGGCCCAGATACTCAGCAGCAGGTAGCGACCGTCGCGGGTGAATTCGACGTGGGCGGCGGTCTTTCCGGGCATCGGGCGCAGGGTGTGGGCGATTTCCAGGGTCTGTTTGTCGATCAGGTGGATCGCATCGTTGTCGGGGCCGAAGAACACGTCGGTCCAGGCATACCGCGAGTTGACGTGGCTGCGCATGAAGAAGCCCGGCCCCAGGGTCGGTATTTCCTTGAGCAGTTTCCAGGTCTTGAAGTCGATGACCGAGATCAGGCCCTTGCTGATGTTCGGCGTGGCGAACACCCACTCACCGTTACGTTTCCAGTAGGTCCCGGACCCCAGGTGCGGCATGCCCGGCAGTGGAATGTCGGTGACCACCTTGCCACTGTCGAGGTCGATCACCTGGCCGCCCTTGGCCGCGCGCGACGTGGCCAGCAGTTGCTTGTAGTCCGGTGAAAAGGAAAAGTCGTCCAGCACATCCCCGGCGTGGATCCGGCGCGGTTCGAAGTCCGGCGTGCCTGCGCTCGGCAGCTCCCAGACTTCCTTCACGTCCTTGAGCGCCACGATGAAGCTGTCCCGTGGCGGTGCGGTATAAACCGCGCTGACCCGTGACGCGGTGCCGTCCTGGCCGATCGCCGGAATGGTTTTGACCAATGACAGATCACGGGCATCGAGCACCACCAGGTTACCAGGCAGGTAGTTGCCCACCAGCACCCATCGGCCGTCCTTGCTCACCGCGAGGTTGCGGGTGTTGAGCCCGGCGCGGACCTCGGCGATCAGTTTCAGGTTATGCAAGTCATACAGGCTGATCCAGCCATCGCGAGAAGCCACGTAGACGAAGCGTCCGTCCGGCGAAAACTTCGGCCCGCCATGCACTGCAAAGTGCGAAGCGAACCGAGCCAGCACTTCAAAGCGGTCGCCGTCGAGGATGTCGATGTGATGATCACCGGCTTCCACCACCACAAACAGGTTCAGTGGATCGGCGCGATGCTGGGGCGTGTCGGGCAGTTTGTTGATATCGGCGAGAATCGAATGACTGCCGCGAATGTCATCGTTACTCCAGGTGGGTGGGGTGGCGGGTGGTTGCTGGAGGTAGTCCACCAGTGCGTCGATCTGCGTGGCGTTGAACACGTTGACATACCCGCTCATCTGACTCGCGGGACGACCGTCCTGGATCACGCTGCGGATTTCGTCGGGTTTGATCCGGCTCAGGCTTTCCGGCAGCAAGGCCGGTCCCGTACCGCCGAGACGGTTGGCGCCATGGCAGCTCTGGCAATGCTGTTGGTAGAGGTTGGCGGCCGCGTCGGTGGGCGGAATCGCTGCACCGGCGTGAGCCGCACCGATCCATAACAATGGGCCAAGCACCATGCGCCTCATATCGCCACCTTGCGCTGGCGTTGCAGCGCTGCGGGGTAAAAGCGCGCCGGGAATTCCTGTTGTTGGGCAGCGAACAGATCGACCACTTTGCCGATCACCGCAAGCGTCGGAATGCCAGGTGGGCATTCCCGCGCCAGGGTCGGCAATTGGTGCAGCCTGCCTCGTGCAACATGCTGGTCGGGACGCGTGCCATTGCTGATCAGCGCCGCCGGTGTCTCGGCGGGCATTCCGGCTTCGATCAAGCGCTGGGCGATAATCCCGAGATTTGATAACCCCATGTAAAACACCAGGGTCTGGCTGCTGTCGACGAGGCTGCTCCAGGGTAATTGCAACTCACCATCGTGTTGCAGGTGCCCGGTGATGAATCGACAAGAGTTGACCAGATCCCGATGGGTCAGCGGAATGCCGGCGTAAGCGCTACACCCGGAGGCGGCAGTAATGCCGGGGACGACCTGGCAGTCAATGTTGCGTTGCAGCAGATACTCCAGCTCCTCGGCGCCACGGCCGAAGATGAACGGGTCGCCACCTTTGAGCCGGACCACACGCTGCCCCAGATCGGCGAGGTCGGCGAGTAGTTCGTTGATCTGATCCTGTGGCAGGCTGTGGCAGCCGCTGGCCTTGCCGACGTAATGCCGGGCGCAGGTGAGGGGGATCAATGCCAGCAGCTCGGGGCTGATCAGGCGGTCGTAAACCACGGCGTCGGCTTGCATCAACAGGCTCCAGGCGCGCAGGGTCAGCAAGCGTGGATCGCCGGGGCCAGCGCCGACCAGGGCGACTTCGCCCGGTCTGAACGGGGACTCAAGTGCCGCCGGTAAAATAATCGATGGATGCATGGGACGTCCTTGGTACTTCATCAGGTGGGCCGGCCCCATCCTTTGTCAGATGGCTCGCCAGGCGGGTGCTTCAGTGCATGACGCAAGGGATGGTCGTTAATGGTGGTATGCCGATTTCTTCATCGCTGAGGTGGCATCCGGGGTCCTGGCCCCAGAGATCACCTTCGGCCCAGGCGCGGGTGCGGGTATTGCCGTTGCAGATGCTTAGCCAGCGGCATTGAGCACAGCGGCCACCGACGGCCCGAGGATGCTCGCGCAGCTGCTGCAACAAGGCGTCCGGGCGGTCCAGCCACAGCGTGCGAAACGGCGTGCGCCGGACATTGCCCACCGAGTGCTGCCACCAATAGGTGTCGGGGTGCACTTCGCCGGTGTTGTCGATGTTGGCGATGCCGCTGCCCGAGGCGTTGCCGCCCCAGGCGCGGAGCATGTGTTCCAGGCGCCGGTAATGTTCGGGTAGATGCAGGCCCACCCATTGCAGCAAGAGAACCGCGTCGGCATCGTTGTTGCCGCTGACAAAATCGCTGTCGCGACCGTGCTGGATGTCCTCCCAGGCCCGTTTGAAGATCAGCGTCATCGCCTCGCGGCTCATCTGCTGCCGGGCGTCGAGCTGGCGGCTGCGTTTGCCGCGACCGCTGTAGTTGAGGTGTGATAGATAAAACTTTTGCACGTCGTACTCGCGCATCAACGCCAGCAGTTGGGGCAGCTGCGCATGGTTCTCCTGGGTCAGGGTGGTGCGCAGGCCTACGCGAATGCCCTGTTCGCGACAGAGCCGGATCGCCCGCATGGAACTGGCGAAGCTGCCCTTCAATTGGCGGAAGGCGTCATGGGTGGCTTCCAGGCCATCGATGCTGATCCCGACATAGTCGAAATTCGCTGCGCGGATCTGCGCGATGTTCTGCTCATCGATCAATGTGCCATTGGTGGACAACGCTACGAAGAAACCCTTGGCGCGGGCGTAGGCGCTGAGGACAAACAGATCGTCACGCAGCAGGGGTTCACCGCCGGAAAGAATCAATACCTTCACGCCGGCATCGTGCAGATCGTCGATCACCGTCAGCGCGGCGGGCGTATCCAGTTCGTCGCGAAAGACGCTGTCGGCGGACGTGGCGTAGCAGTGTTTGCAGGTCAGGTTGCAGCGCCTGAGCAGGTTCCAGATCACCACCGGCGGCCGGTTGCTGCCCGGTGGGCTGGTTCTGGGGGCGGGCACCTGGCCGGTCAGGGCACGCAGGTATTGGCTGATCCTCAACATGCAACTCTCCTTGAGTCAGGGTGTGTTCAGCGCGAAGCAATAAGCAAACGCAAGCCTGATGCCCGTAGCAGCTGTCGAGCTTGCGAGGCTGCGTTCGGCTGCGCAGCAGTCGTATAACCTGTGTGCAAGGTTTATCTGAAACACCGTATCGCCTGATTTCACGACTGCTTCGCAGCCGAACGCAGGCTTCGCCAGCTGCTACAAGGTATGCGTTGAACTGAGCGGCATTAAACGCACACCGGTTTTTTTCAGGATGCGACTGCTCACCAGCATCTCGTCGGCGACACAGGCGTCGCCCAGCAAGTAGCGCAGGTGTTCGCGGTAACTGTCGATTTCCTCGCGGCTGCGACCGTGCACCATGGCGAACAGGTTGTAGCGCCACGCAGTTCGTCGCGGGCGTCGATAACAGTGGCTGACAAAAGGCTGTGCGCCGATCAGCGCGCCGAGGCGCGGCATGTCGGTGTCGCGCACATCCCAAACGGTCATGCCGTTGTAGCGATAGCCCAGGCGATAGTGGTTGGGGACGGCGGCGATGCGCCGGATCGCGCCCTCGGCCTGCAAGCGCTTGAGCAGATCCAGGGTGGATTCGATGCTCAGGTCCAGCTGTTCGGCGAGCCAGGCCCACGGGTCGTCCAGCAGCGGCAGGCCGGCCTGGGTCAGTTCAATCAGCCGGTGTGCCAGTGTGTCTTCAGACCGGGAAGTACAGACCGACATGGTAAGTCTCCTCTTTAGGCAAGTTGAGCAGCGGCAAACCGGTCAGGGTTTCGATGTATTGCAAGGTTTCGGTGACGTCTTGTTCGGTCGCGCAGCCGAGCACGAACCACATGTTCCAGGCGTGTTCGCGTCGATAGTTGTGCGCCACTTCAGGCAGGGCATGCAGTTGCTCGGCGACCTCTTCGAACCGTTCTTCCGGCACGGCCAGCGCCGCGAGGGTGAAGGCGCCACCGAGGCGTTCGATGTCGAACATCGGACCGAAGCGCGTGAGTATTCCTTCACAGAGCAGTTCGTGGAGGCGGTGGAGCAATTCAGTACTGCTGCTGTCCAGTTCGCTGGCCAGCGCCTGCCAGGGGTTACGCACCAGTGGCAGGCCCAGTTGCAAGCGGTTGATCAACCGACGGTCAAGATCATCCATGGGGCTTGGTTCCCGTTGAGGAGGCGGCAAAGCGTCCGCCGCATTGTTTGAAGGCATGGGTGCTGAACAGCAGTTGATGGGGCAGGTCACTCAGCAAGTGTTCTTCCAGCAACGCCTGGATCTGCGCCTCGACCTGCGCGCGTTGGCGTCCGTGAACCATGCAGAACAGGTTGTAGCGCCACTGCGGCAGGCGCCGTGGCCGTTGATAGCAGAGGGTGATACCGGACGCTCGCCCCAGGCGCTGGCCGACTTCGTCGATCAGCGCGTCCGGAACATCCAGCACCAGCATGGCGTTGGCGGTAAAGCCCAGGGCGCGATGGTTGAGCACCAGGCCGACCCGGCGAAACAGCCCCTGTTCGTGCCACTGGTGCATCTGCGCGAGCACCTGGTTTTCGTCGGCGTTTATCCGTTCCGCGAGGGTTTGATAGGGGCGCGAAACACGCGGTAATCCGTCTTCCAGGTGCCTTCGTAAGGCTTGTGTCTGTTCGGGGCTCAATCCCGTCTTCATGGGCCTTCTCCCAAGGCAAAACCGAGGTCGATGCGGTAAGCGGTCAACATCGGCAGATCCAGCGGAACAAGGCCGGTTTCGTTCTCAAGTGCTTCGAGAACACGTTCGATGTGGGGGCGATCAGGCCCGGTCAGCACAAACCACAGGTTGTAGAAATGCTCCCGTGCGTAGTTGTGATTGACCTCGTGATACTGGCTGACGCACTCGGCGACCTGTTGCAGACGTTCGGCGGGCACGGCGAAGGCGGCGAGGGTGCTGGCCCCGGCGCGGCGGTGTTCGAACACCGGGCCGATCCGTGAGAGGGCGCCGGCCTGATCCATGGCGTCCAGACAAGCCATCACCTGGGCCTCGCGACAACCGAGAATCCGGGCCATCTCCTTGTAAGGTTCCGGGCACAACGGCATGCCGTGCTGGAAGCGGTCGATCAGTTGGCGGCTGAGCAGGTCGAGGTTCATTTCAATAGCCCATTTTCTGCGCGCGACTGCTAAAGAAGATGCCGCTCGGCGCGGTGGCGGGAAGGGTGCTCAGCTGCTTCAGGCTGTACGGATCCCAGACCTGAACCTGATCGCCATCGCGTAACGACAGCCACAACTGGTCGCCGCGCGCGGTGAATTCCATGTGCAGCACCGCCGGCCCCGGTCGCAGATCGGCGACTACGGCACGGGTTTCGGTGTCGATGACCTGGACCCGATCGTTGTCCGGGTAGGCGAAATTGACCCACAGTTGCCGACCGTCCGGCCGCGACGTGACGAACACCGGTTGGCCGGCCACCGGGATGACAGCGGTCTGCTGCCACGAGCGGGAATCCATCACCAGCACCTGATGACGGCCGACGGCGGGTACGAAGGCCTGGTTGTCGGCAACGGCCCAACCCTCTAGATGCGGCATCTTGTAGACGGGCAACTTCGCCTGGCCGCGTCCGTAATCACCGAGCACTCGCTGCACCCCGCGCTCGGGGTGCCAGAGGTCGAGTTGCGCCATGCCGTCTTCGCCGAACAGCCCAGCCATGTAATAGCGACCATCGGGGGTAATCAGCGCGTCATAGGGTTGCTGGCCGATGCCGGTGAAGCGGCTGATCTGCGGCGTGTTGCCTTGACTGAAATTCGCGCTCCAGATCTCGCCGGTATCGAACAGGCTGAACACAAAACGCTGACCGGGCGCGTCGACCAGGCCGACCACCCGTGAGCGTTTGCTGCCATCGGCGAGCGGTGTCGCGGGAATATCGGCCACCTGTTGCAGAGTGACGGCATCGAACACCTTCACGCCGCCGGGCACGTAGTTGGAGACTGCGATCAACTTGCCGTCCTGACTGATGGCGCCGCCGATGCTGTTGCCGCCCTGGATGACGCGATGGTCGATGCGTTGGGTCAGCAGGTCAATTTTGCTCAACCCGCCGTCGCGGCCGAACACATAGGCATAACGCTGGTCGCGGGAAAACACCACCGAGGCATGGGACAGATCGCCGAAGCCCTCGAGGCGGGCCAGCGCGGTGTGGGTAGCGCTTTCGATGATTTGCACGCTGCCGGTGGCGCGCTCCACCACCACGCCCAGATCGCCGGTACCACGCAAAGGTGACTGAGCGCAGGCGGACAACAACAGCCCGGTCGCCGCTAAAAGCAGGGTTGAACGGATCATGGTGCGGGATATCCCTGGAGAAGAAGATCGACCAGCCAACGGATGTCGTCCGGGCTGAGCAACGGGGCCCAACCGGGCATCGCGGTGCCGGGGCGACCTTGGGTGACGGTGGCGATCAGGCTGTCGCGGGACTTGCCTGCCAGCGTTGCGCGCGTCAGGTCGGGACCCAGCCCGCCGGTCATGTGCAGTCCATGGCAGGCGCCGCAATCCTGGGCCAGCAGGTGCTCGAGTTGTGCCTGACGCTTGGCGTTCGGCGCCGCAACCGAGGTCGCGCAAAAAAGGAGGAGGGCCGCCAGAACCACTGCGTGTCGATGAACCATCATGGCGCCCTCCGTTGGCTATTTGAGACTCAGGACCCAAGTTGCAAGTGTCTTCGCTTCATCATCCGTCACCGGGTTGGCCGGCATTGGTATCGGGCCCCAGTTGCCTTGCGTACCGTTCTTGATGTGGTTGGCCAGGGTGTCGACGGCCTCGGGTACGCCAGCGTTCTTGGCCGCGACATCCTTGAGCGCCGGGCCGACAAGCTTGGTGTCGATGGAATGGCAGGCGGCGCAGGGTTTGCTCTTGAACAGTTCCTGCGCATCTTGGGCCACAACCGGCTGCACGCTCAGCGCAGCGGTCAGGGCGAACAGTGAAAGCAGAGTATTTTTCATGGTCGTTCCTTGCATTGATGGAGCTCAATAAATGTCGTGTTGGGTGTTGTAGACATTGAATTTCCCGGTGGGGGTAATCAGGCGTTTGTCCTTGATCACCGATTTGAGCTTCAGCGTTTTGTCGTCGATCACCACCAGTGCCGACTCCTCTGATTGACCGCTCCACACGGAGAACCAGACCTCATCGCCGGCCTTGTTGTATTCCGGCTGCACGACCCGCATGGCGCCTTGCTTGATGCCGGCATACTCGGCGATGGGCAGCACGGTGTAGCCGGCGTCGAGTTTGTCGAGGTTGAACACCGCCACCGACTGGCTCAGCTTGGCGTCCGGGTTGAGGGTGGTGTCGACATACAGGTGGCGCGAGTTGGGGTGGGTTTTGATGAACAACGAACCGCCGCCCTGGCCCTTGAGCGAGGCGACCTGTTTCCAGGCGTATTGCGGGTGTTTGGCCGGGTCGGTACCGATCAGCGAGATACCGTCGTCTCCCAGGTGGCTGGTGGCCCAGACCGGGCCGTAGACAGGATGATCAAAGTTGGCGCCACGACCCGGGTGAGGGGTTTTGCCGACGTCCACCAGGGCGGCCAACCTGCGATCCTTGGAGTCGATCACGGCGACTTTGTTGGAGTTGTTGGCGGCGGTCATGAAATAGCGATGGGTGCTGTCCCAACCGCCGTCATGCAGGAAGGGGGCAGCATCGATGTAGGTGATGGTGAGGTTTTTGATGTCCTGGTAATTGACCAGCATGACCTTGCCGGTTTCCTTGACGTTGACGATGAACTCCGGCCATTCGTGGGAGGCGATGATCGCCGCGACCCGGGGTTCCGGGTGATATTCCTGCTTGTCGACAGTCATGCCGCGGGTCGAGACGATCTGTTTGGGCTCCAGGGTTTCGCCATCCATGATGGTGAATTGTGGTGGCCAATAGGAGCCGGCGACCGTGTATTTGTCTTCGTAACCCTTGAACTTGGAGGTCTCCACCGAGCGCGCCTCGATGCCCACTTTGACCTCGGCGACCTTGGTCGGCTCCACCGGCCACAGGTCGATCATGTCGATCCGGGCGTCTCGACCAATCACCAGCAGGTAGCGACCGGAGGCAGAAATGCGCGAGATGTGCACCGCGTAACCGGTCTCGATCAGCTTGACGATTTTCTTGCTGTCACCGTCGATCAGGGCAATCTTGCCGTCATCGCGCAACGTCACCGAAAACAGGTTCGGCAGATTGAGTTTGCTCAGTTGCTTCTTCGGACGATCCTCGGGCTTGACCAGCACTTTCCAGGTTTTCAGCGTCTCGGCCATGCCCCATTCCGGTGGTGTGGGCGGTGTGTGCTGAATGAACTTGGCCATGGCCGTGATCTGATCCTTGGTCAGTGCATTCGATGTTCCCCAGTTCGGCATGCCCGCTGGTGAACCGAAGGTAATCAACGCCTCCAGATACGGTTGGCCGCGAGACTGGGTGATGTCCGGCGTCAGTGGTTTACCCGTGGCGCCTTTGCGCAGCACGCCGTGGCAGCCGGCGCAGCGCTGGAAGTAGATTTCCTTGGACGCGTCGAACTCGGCCTGACTCATGTCGGGCGCTCCGGCGGTTTTGACCATCAGCGGGCTGGCAGCAGCAGCAGCGGGCTCGTCGGCCCGGGCCGCATGAGTCACCGCAAGGGCCAGCGCCGAACACAGTGTGGCGACAGTCAGAGCAAACGTTTTTCTATTGCTGATCAGCATTCCATTTCTCCTCAGGCAAGACCTTTGCGATGTGCTGGAACGGCAGCGCAGAACGCAGGTTCTTAGTGCCGTGCAAGGCTATGCCCGAGCAGGCCAATGCTTGCTTGACCGCGATCAAGTTTGCCGGCCATGTCACTTGCCAGGTTGTCGCAGGCGCCCGTAGCGTGTGGCTTGAATCCGCTTTTGGAACAGACAGCCCATGGACCGAATCCAGTCTTGCGAACCCTTCTATCAACCGCTCAATAATGAGGAGGCGCTGTTCGAGCAGGCCTGGCGACACGGCATGCCGGTGCTGATCAAAGGCCCGACGGGGTGTGGCAAGACCCGTTTCGTCCAGCACATGGCCCATCGGCTGAAGCTGCCGCTGTACACCGTGGCTTGCCATGACGACCTGAGTGCCGCCGACCTGATTGGCCGTCATCTGATTGGCGCCCAAGGCACCTGGTGGCAGGACGGGCCGCTGACCCGCGCGGTGCGTGAAGGCGGCATTTGTTATCTGGACGAAGTGGTCGAGGCGCGGCAGGACACTGTGGTCGTACTGCACCCACTGGCCGATGATCGTCGCGAGTTGTTCCTGGAACGCATCGGCGAAGTGTTGCAGGCGCCGTCCTCATTCATGCTGGTCGTGTCGTACAACCCCGGCTACCAGAACCTGCTCAAAGGCATGAAACCCAGCACCCGACAACGTTTCGTGGCGATGCGTTTCGGCTATCCACCGGTGGCGGATGAAGAGCGCATCGTCGCCAGGGAGGCTCAGGTGGACAGCGCGTTGGCGGCGCAAGTGGTCAGGCTGGGGCAGGCCCTGCGAAGGCTGGATCAACATGATCTTGAGGAAGTCGCCTCGACGCGGCTGTTGATTTTTACCGCGCGAATGATCCGCTCCGGCATGAGCCCGCGTGAAGCGTGCATGGCTTGCCTGGCCGAGCCGCTGAGCGATGATCCGCTGACGGTTGCGGCGCTGATGGGCGTGGTTGATGTCCACTTCGGCTGAGTCCAGCGGCGTTGCGCGTGGCCACCTGCCGGGCGATCTGGCGATGTGGTTTTTCATTTTGGCCGAGTTGTCGGTGTTCGCCATCCTGATTCTGGCGTTCGCCGTGACCCAGGCACTCAAGCCGCAGTTGTTTGGTGAAAGCCGTCAATTGCTCAACACCTCTACCGGCCTGGCGATGACCCTGAGCCTGCTCACCGCCGGGCTGTTCGCCGCGCTGGCTCAGGAGCAAGTCAGGCGTTCCCGGTCCCGCCACGGCGCCGTACTTCTGCTGGCCGCGTTGCTTGCCGGCAGCGTCTACGTGGTGTTGAAACTTACCGAATACCGGCACTTGCTGGCCTCGGGGCTGGGCATGGAGCACAACACGTTTTTCACCCTCTACTGGATCCTCACCGGTTTTCATTTTCTCCATGTATTGCTCGGCATGGTCATTCTCGGATGGCTGGCCGAGCGCTGCCGTCGAGGCCAGTACAACGCCGCCAACCGCAGCGGGTTTGAATCGGGCGTGCTGTATTGGCACATGGTCGATCTGATCTGGGTCGTGCTGTTTCCGCTGGTGTACGTGCTGAATTGACGGAGGTTCTGATGTCGGCTTCCAGGTTGTTGCTCGTCTGCTGGGCAGCGTTGGCCACATTAAGCGTGTGCACCGTTGTGTTGTCACAAGTCGGCGCGACGTGGCTGTTGTCCATTGCCATTTTGCTGGTGGCGGTTGGCAAGGCCTGGCTGATCACCGATGGCTTCATGGAGATGCGCCATGCGCCGC
This sequence comes from Pseudomonas sp. KD5, assembly GCF_012932895.1. NCBI lineage: Bacteria > Pseudomonadati > Pseudomonadota > Gammaproteobacteria > Pseudomonadales > Pseudomonadaceae > Pseudomonas > Pseudomonas sp. KD5. The sequence continues at coordinate 149,128 of NZ_JDWJ01000008.1, forward strand.
GATTGTGGCGCCGGTTGATGGTGAGCTGGGCGCTGGTGTTGGCGGCCGTTGTGGGGCTGACGCTGCTGTCGATCGGCTAACCAATCCATGTAGCAGCTGGCGAAGCCTGCTGCTACATGGACCGAGTACGACTTAAGCGTATTACCCGACCAAAACCATCTGCCTTTCTTGATCGCCATCAAGCAGGTTTTACCCCCTCGCTTTCTATCATGGGCACGCCAAGCAAAGAGGAAGCGACCATGTCAGAGACCTTCACCAAAGGCATGGCCAGGAATATCTACTTCGGGGGAAGCGTCTTTTTCTTCCTGATATTCCTGGCCTTGACCTATCACACGGAACAGACCTTTCCAGTGCGCAGCAACGAAGCGCAGTTAACCGAATCAGTGATTCGCGGCAAGACGGTCTGGGAGCAAAACAACTGCGTCGGCTGCCACACGTTGCTGGGCGAGGGCGCCTACTTTGCGCCAGAGCTGGGCAACGTATTCCAGCGGCGCGGCGGGGAGGAGGGCTTTAAACCTTTTCTACATGCCTGGATGAAAATGCAGCCGCTGGGCGTACCGGGCCGACGAGCGATGCCGCAGTTCAAGTTGAGCGAGCAAGAGGTGGATGACATCGCCGAGTTCCTCAAATGGAGCTCGAACATCAACACCAATGGCTGGCCGCCAAACAAGGAGGGCTAAGAGATGAGCATCGCTAATCCGCATCTGAAATTCGCCTCGCAAGCCGTGGCCAAACCGTACTTCGTGTTTGCCCTGATGCTGTTTCTCGGTCAGGTGCTGTTCGGTTTGATCATGGGGGTGCAATACGTGATCGGAGACTTTCTGTTCCCGATCATTCCCTTCAACGTGGCGCGGATGGTGCACACCAATCTGCTGATCGTCTGGTTGCTGTTCGGCTTCATGGGCGCCGCCTATTACCTGATTCCGGAAGAGGCCGACCGCGAACTGCACAGCCCGAAGCTGGCGATCATTCTGTTCTGGGTATTCGCCGCTGCTGGTGTGCTGACGATTCTCGGCTATCTGCTGGTGCCTTATGCGGGCCTGGCCAAATTGACGCATAACGAGCTGCTGCCGACCATGGGCCGGGAGTTCCTGGAGCAGCCGACCATCACCAAGATGGGCATTGTGGTGGTGTGCCTGGGCTTTCTCTACAACATCGGCATGACCTTGCTCAAAGGTCGCAAGACCACCGTCAGCAAGGTGATGATGACCGGGTTGATCGGCCTTGCGGTGTTCTTCCTGTTCTCCTTCTACAACCCCGGTAATCTGGCCCGCGACAAGTTCTACTGGTGGTGGGTGGTGCATCTTTGGGTGGAAGGCGTGTGGGAACTGATCATGGGCTCGATGCTCGCCTTCGTGCTGATCAAGATCACCGGTGTCGACCGGGAAGTCGTGGAGAAATGGCTCTACGTGATCATCGCCATGGCGCTGATTACCGGGATCATCGGCACCGGTCACCACTTCTTCTGGATCGGTGCGCCCGAGGTCTGGCTGTGGGTCGGCTCGATCTTCTCCGCATTCGAACCGCTGCCGTTCCTGGCCATGGTGATCTTTGCCTTCAGCATGGTGAAGAACCGTCGTCGGCAACACCCGAACCGTGCCGCCACGCTGTGGGCCAAGGGCACCACAGTCACGGCGTTCTTCGGTGCGGGTGTCTGGGGCTTTCTGCATACCCTGGCGCCGGTCAACTTCTACACCCACGGTTCGCAATTGACGGCAGCGCACGGTCACCTGGCTTTCTACGGTGCTTACGCGATGATCGTGATGACCTTGATCAGCTACGCCATGCCACGCCTGCGCGGGCTGGGTGAAGCGGGTGACGAGCGTTCACAGACCCTCGAAGTCTGGGGCTTCTGGTTAATGACCCTGTCGATGGTGATGATCACGCTGTTCCTCACCGCGGCCGGTGTCGTACAGGTTTACCTGCAACGCTGGCAGGCCGATGGGATCGCATTGCCATTCATGGCCACGGTCGAACATCTGCAAGTGCTGTTCTGGGCGCGTCTGGGTGCCGGTATCGGCTTCTTCGCCGGGCTGCTCTGTTACCTGTTCAGCTTCAAGCAACGTGGCCGCGCAGCCTTGCGCGCTCCGGCTGCGGTTGTGCCTTCATGAACGAGTGCAATAGCTAGAAAAGGTCGGCCCGGCTGATACAGCGGGCCGTTTTTTTGGTTTCCAGCAAGGGCAAGCATCATGGCGTTTACCGTCGAACTGGAAGAGTGGGTTGGCAGTGTCTGGCATCGTTTCATCACCCGGCGCGCCAGCCCTGATTTCCCCGAAGCACGGGTTGAACTGGCCAGCCAGCAACGCCCGCTGGCGCTGTTGTTCCGCGCCATGGGCGGTGCCAATGGCGTCGGTGTGGAAGCCGCCAGCGACCGCGATCTGCTGCTGCGGCGCAACCTGTTGCAGCAAATCGCCGGCACCTGCAAGCAAGTGCCACTGGCATGGTGCGACGCGACTAACCTAAGACTGCCGTCAAGCCTGGCGGTGTTTCCCGAAGTGGCACTGAATGAGGAACTCTATCGCTGGCTCGCGTTGCTGGCGGCACAGGCCGGGCCGATGCGCCACTGGGGCCGGGACAATCAACGCTGGACGCAACAGCTGCTGCGACGCTATCCCGCGCTGCGTGTTCGTTACCAACGACTAGTCGATGCCCATCTGCAATTGCGCCCCGATCCGGCCTCGTTGAACGGCAGCGAAGCGGCACTGGAACGGGCGTTATGCCAGGCGTTGCGCGAGCCCGGCAGTGTCGAGCACTTTCCCCGTAGCGAACGGACCGCGTGGCCGCTGCCGCTGTGGTTGTACCCGCCGCAACACCTCGCCAGCCCCCAGGCTGCCGATCTGGGCGATGAATCCGAAGAGTCGTTGACCACGCCACCCGGCGAGCAGAAAGGCGGGCGTAAACGCGCGACGCGGATCGATGAAAGCACCCGCGATGGCGGGCTGTTGGTGGTGCGTCTGGAGAACCTGTTCAGCTGGACCGAGCACGTGGATCTGGATCGCTGGTCGGATGACAGCGAAGACCCGGATGCTGCCCGAGTCGCCGACGACCTGGATGAGTTGACGCTGTCGCGCACACGCCTGCGCAAGGGTGGCGGTCTAAAGCTGCATCTGGATCTACCACCGGCCGATGTCGACGATATTCCCCTCGGCGAGGGCATCAAGTTGCCGGAGTGGGACTATCGCAAACAACGGATGCAGGACAGCTTCGTCAACCTGCAAATGCTGGTGCCCCGCGACTGTGAGGCGCAGCCGCTGCCGCTACGCCTGAAGGCCTCGGCGCACCGTTTGCGGCGTCAGTTCGAGCACCTGCGCAATGATCGTCAATGGTTACGCCAACAACCTCAGGGGGCAGAGCTGGACATGCAGGCCTGGCTGGATTTTCACGTTGAGCGCGAGCATGGCCAGTGCGCCGAACGCGGTTTGTTCATGGAGCAGCGGCAGACTCGCCGCGACCTGGCGTGCCTGTTGCTGGCCGACGTGTCGATGTCCACCGACGCCCATCTGAACGATGAGCATCGTGTTATCGACGTCATCCGCGACAGCCTGCTGCTGTTCGGCGAAACCTTGTCGGTGCTGGGTGATGATTTCGCCCTGTACGGGTTTTCCTCGTTGCGTCGTCAGCAAGTGCGCATGCAGGAACTCAAGTCGTTCATCCAGCGTTATGACGACACCACCCGAGGTCGTATTCAAGGTCTCAAACCGGGGTATTACACACGCATGGGGGCTGCCATTCGCCAGGCCACGCAACTATTGGGCACGAGCAAGCGGCGCAGCAAACTGTTGCTGCTGCTGACGGATGGCAAACCGAATGATCTGGATCTGTATGAAGGGCGCTACGGTGTCGAGGACACCCGCGAAGCGGTGCTGGAGGCACGGCGTCAGGGGCTGACGCCGTTCTGTATCACGATCGATCGCGAGGCCGGGGATTACCTGCCGTACATGTTCGGCGCCAATGGCTACACCTTGATCCGCCAGCCCGAACAACTGCCCCTGCGCTTGCCGCAGTTGTACCGCCAGCTGACCCAACTGTGATGTCCTTGACCACCTGCGCCCCTGTAGCAGCTGCCGAAGGCTGCGTTCGGCTGCGCAGCAGTCGCAAAACCATACAACGCGGTGTTTCAGTCGTACCGTGGGCTCAGGATTTACGACTGCTGCGCAGCCGAACGCAGGCTGCGCCAGCTGCTACAGGGATAAGTGCGATCTTCAGCTGCGCGGCAACCAGAAAAACATCACCACGCAAAAGACCGTCAGGCCAACGCAGAACCACATGAATCGGCGCTGCCGACGTTCCCCGGCGTATTCGGCTAGTGCTGGCAGGGGCATGCCGCATTGGTGGCACTCGGTTTCTTGTGAAAGGTTGGCATGTTGGCAATACAGGCAGACGGGCATGGCACTCACTCGAACTGTTCCAGGCGCAGACGATCAAGAATGGCGATCTGACGGCCGTCCTGAGTGATGATGTTTTCATCGATCAAGCGGCGGATGATTCGCGAAAAGGTTTCTGGCTGGATCGACAGATGCCCGGCAATCAGTTGCTTGGCCATCGGCAGTTCGAATTGGCAGTCAACGGTTTGCTGGCGCACCAGTTGCGTCAGCAGATAACGCACGACCCGGTGGGTGGCGTTTTTCAGCGACAGGGTTTCGATTTCGTTGACCCGTTGATGTAAGCGAACGCAGAGCTTGCCCAGTAGTGCGAAGGTCAACCGACTATTGCTCTGCAGCAGGCGCATGTAGGTGCTGTTGGATAAACGATAGAGCTGGGTGGGGCAGATCGCTTCGGCCGAGGCCACATAGTTTGGGGTGTCCATCAGCATCATCGCCTCGGCGAAGGTTTGCCGCTCGCTGATGACCTCGAACACTTTCTCCTGCCCATCCGGTGTCAGCCGGTAGATTTTTACCGCGCCGGCAATCACGAAGTAGAACGCATCGGCCGGCTCGCCCTGACGGAACAACGGCTCGCCTTTGTCGATGCTCAGCAATTGGCTGGTACTCATCAATTCGTCCAGCTGTTCTTCGTTCAACGGCTCGAACAGATGATGACTGCGCAGAATCTGGTGATGGACGCGGTGAAGCACCATGAGAATTCATCCTGAAGATTGAGAAGGGGGCTGGCGATCAAGTCAGACGAGGCCCAGGGAAACGCCGCTGGCTACGGCCAGGATTGAGGTCAACACCACGAACCAGGCCAGTGGCTGGATGACTTTTTTCATGACGACTCCGGGTAATCGAGAGGGATCCAGGGTTTCTGTAAGGTTGCCCATGCTGAGCAAGACGCGGGCCAGGCCCGGAGGCCTTTGTTTAGTGGGGTTCTCAGGTGTGAGGGTAAAAAAGACTATGCTGCCTGGGGTGTAAATAACCATTAAAGGGTCATTTCTACCCTGAGCCGATCACCCCGTGGCGAGGGGGCTCGCCCCCGTTCGGCTGCGCAGCAGTCGTAAAACTGGCTGATGGGTTCTATATGACGCGTCGCGGATGCTGGTTTCAGGAGCGCTTCGCACTCCAACGGGGGCAAGCCCCCTCGCCACCGGGGTTCGAATGAGTATCGAGGCACGCCCCTTGCACACTTGATCTGCGACAACGGCAATGGATCGGTAATACCCGATGATTGCCCCTGGATTTACCTCGGCGCCTGCGGGTTGGTGTCAGGTCAGCAACAAGGTAGAGGAGTGGTTTTATGCAAGTGCTTGACCGCCGTAAAGCGATGGCAATCACGCCGCTGTTTCGGCTGGCCTTTCGGCCATTTTTCCTCGCCGGTTGCCTTTTGGCAGTGCTGGTCATTCCACTCTGGCTGGCGGCCTTCAGTGGTTCGATTTCCAACTGGCAGCCGGCGGGCGGTTGGCTGGGCTGGCATCGGCATGAATTGCTGTTCGGGTTCGGGTTGGCGATTATCGCGGGCTTTCTGTTGACGGCGGTGCAGACCTGGACCGGTCGTCCCGGCCTCAGCAGCAAACCGTTGGCCGCGCTGGCGTTGCTGTGGTTGTTGGCGCGGGTGGCCTGGCTGGCCAATGCGCCATGGCCGTTGCTCGCCGTGCTGGAACTGGCGTTCCCGTTGGCGGTGGCGGTACTCATGGGCTTCACCTTGTGGAAAGTGCGGCAGAAACGTAACTACCCGATTGTGGTGGTCTTGATGTTATTGGCCTTGGCTGACGGGTTGTCTCTGTACGGCCTGGTCGAGGGGCATGAAGGCTGGCAGCGCCAGGGCGTACTGAGCGGCCTCTGGCTGGTGGCGGCGATGATGGGGTTGATCGGCGGGCGGGTCATTCCGTTCTTCACCCAGCGCGGCCTTGGTCGGGTGGACGGCGTTGCCGCCTGGCCCTGGCTGGATCGCCTGCTGTTGGTCGGTTCGCCGCTGGTGGCGTTGTTGTATGCCGCAGGACCTGCGCTCGCCCCCAATGTCTGGGTGGGCCTGCTGTTCGCGGTGCTGGCGGCAGGGCATCTGGTGCGCCTGGTGCGCTGGCATGACCGGGCACTCTGGCGCGTGCCGTTGTTGTGGTCGCTGCATCTGGCCTATGGCTGGCTGGCGGTGGCGTGTCTCGTGATGGCGCTGTGGCATTTCGGTGTGCCGGTTAACCCGAGTCTGGCGGTGCATTGCCTGACCATAGGGGCCATGGCTGGCCTGGTGCTGGCGATGATCGCGCGGGTCAGCCTCGGCCACACCGGTCGCCCCCTGGAACCGCCCTCGGGCATGACCCTGGCGTTCATTTTGCTCAACCTGGCGTGTCTGAGCCGGGTGGTGTTGATCCTGTTCTTGCCGTTGGCCGCATTGTGGCTGGCCGGTCTGTGCTGGGCGCTGGCGTTTGCGCTGTATGCCTGGCGCTATGGGCCGATGCTGCTGCGGGCCCGGGTTGACGGTCATCCGGGATGAGGACGCACACTGACAGAGGCTGCCGCTAATGTATCCGTTTTTTCTGGTCGCACACCTGCTGGCGGCAATCGCCTTCATTGGCACGCTGTTTTTCGAGGTGGTCATCTGGCATCGCGCCCGCCAGCCGTTGACGGAGATTGCGCAAGTGACGGCGGATCAGGCGATTGCCCTGCGTTCGCGTAAGGTTCTGCATGGTGTGGTGTTGCTGTTGTATGGCGCCGGCATCGGTTTGGCGTGGCAGTACCGGGGCGCATTGAGTCAGCCGCTGGCCAGCAGTTTTGGTACGTTGCTGAGCCTGAAAATCCTGTTGGCCTTGAGCATCATTGGTCATTACTTGCTGCTGGCCTATTGGCTGACCCACGGGCGCCTGACCGCGACCCGCGCAAGCTGGATTCGCCGCAGCATTCTCGGGCACATGGTGTTGATCGTGATCCTGGCCAAGGCCATGTTCTATTGGCACGGCTGATCGCAATACGTCCCTCATAAACAAAACCCGCGTCATCCGGTTGGATGGCGCGGGTTGGGGGTGGCCGGTAATCGATCAATGGCGGGGGTTCAGGGCATTAATGAACAGCACGTTGTTTTCCAGGTGGATGTGTTGCATCAGGTCGTCTTTGAACTCCAGCAGCCCACGGTAGAGCGCACGCCAGGTGTTACAGGCATCGGCGGGCGGGATGATGTGATTGGTCAGGGCGAGCATCTTCTCCAGCGCCTCGCCATGTTGATCGTGTTCGAAACGCAGCACCTGGATTGGCGGTGCGGCCTGAGGGCCAACGCCTTGTTGCAGCATCGGGAACAGCACTTGTTCTTCCTTGAGCATGTGGCCTTCGAGTTCCTGCTGCATGTCTGTCAGCAGATCGGCCAGGCCGTTGGGGCAACTGCTGCGCGCGCCATGGACCTGCTCGACGCGGCGAGCCAGTCGGATCAGCTCCGGCAGTTGCTCGCGGTGGCGGGCGTGGTAGCGCGTCAGAAGGTGGGCGATCAGCAGTTCCGACGGTTCGTTGCGCCAGTCGTGCTGGGTTTCGCCGGCGTCTTGCAGAATCTGCAGGGCGTCGGCAATGAGGACCGGATCGAGGTTTTTGCCAAGGGCCGCTTCACGCAGGCTTTTATGCCCGCCGCAACAGAAGTCCAGTTTGAAGGTGTGAAAGATCCGGGTGGCACCGGGAATGTCGCAGGCCAGTTGGCCGAGGCTTTGTTCCAATAGGGGCTGGCTCATCAGGGTTCCTTGTTTGGGTTTCAACGGTTCCCCAGGCTCATTGCACCCGGCATGCCATTTTTAACGTATTGAAAAACATGGATTAATTTTTAGTTGTGGTGATATTCACCCTGATGCTTCAGGGTAAATACAACCATAGAGGGTGATGACTACCATGCTGCGAGAAAGCCTGGCGGCCGACCTGATCGTCGAGTTGCCCAATGCCGTACGGTTGCAACGACTGGTCCAGACCCTGCGCGAATACTTCAACAGTGGCGCCGTGGGCTTGCTGCGTCTGGATGACGACAGCCTCAGGCCCGTTGCGACGGTGGGGCTGGTTCATGAAGCGTTGGGACGCCGGTTCGTCATCGCCCAGCATCCTCGGCTGGCGGCGATCATGGCGTCGCGCGAGCCGACCTGGTTCGAGCCCGACAGCCGCCTGCCGGACCCCTACGATGGCTTGCTCGACAACCACATCGGCGAACCGCTGCCGGTGCATGACTGCATGGGCGTGAGTCTGTATGTCGAGGGGCGGATCTGGGGCGCGATCACCCTCGATGCGCTGCACGCCGGGACCTTTGACAACCGGGCGCGGGAAGAGCTCAAGCGCTGCACTTTGCAGATCGAAGCCGCCGTGCGGGTCACTCGCCTGGAGCAGGAAAACCGCAGCTTGCGCCTGTCCCGCAGCGATCCCCAGGACTTGCGCATGCCCGTCGGGGAGGGCGAGATCCTTGGGCAGAGTGAGGTGTTGCATCAGTTGCTCAATGAGCTGGATGTACTGGCCGATTCCGATCTGCCGGTATTGCTGCTGGGCGAGACCGGCGTCGGCAAAGAGCTGTTCGCACGGCGCTTGCATCGTCTTTCAAGGCGCCACCACAAACCGCTGATACAGGTTAACTGCGCAGCCCTGCCGGAGTCGCTGGCAGAGAGTGAGTTGTTCGGGCATGTCAAAGGCGCCTTTTCCGGCGCCACCAGTGACCGCGCCGGACGGTTCGATGCCGCCAACGGTGGCACGCTGTTTCTCGATGAAGTCGGGGAGTTGCCATTGAGTGTGCAAGCGAAATTGCTGCGCACCCTGCAAAACGGCGAGATCCAGCGTCTGGGCGCCGACAAGCCGTTGCACGTCGATGTACGCATCATCGCCGCCACCAACCGGCACCTGCCGGACAGCATCCGCGACGGCTTGTTTCGGGCCGATCTGTATCACCGGCTCTCGGTGTACCCGGTGCCGATTCCGGCCCTGCGCGAGCGTGGTCACGATGTGTTGATGCTGGCCGGGCATTTTCTGGAGCTCAATCGGGCGCGGCTCGGCCTGCGAGGTTTGCGATTGTCGCCAGCGGCGGAGCGAGCCTTGCTGGCATACACCTGGCCGGGCAATGTGCGCGAACTGGAGCACGTCATCAGTCGGGCCGCGTTGAAGCAGCTCAGTCGCGGGACGAGTCGCACATCGATCATGACGCTGGAGCCAGAGGTTCTCGATCTCGACAGTCCGATGGCAGCACCGGGGGCAGAGGTCGAGCCATCCCGGGACATTACGGCTGATCTGCCGTTCCAGCCCTTGGGCGAAGCCGTCGATGATTACCAGCGCAAGAAGATCCTCGAGGCCCTGAGCCTGTCCGGGGACAACTGGGCCAGCGCCGCGCGGATGCTGGAAGTCGACCCCAGCAATTTGCACAAGCTGGCGCGGCGCCTGCGTCTGAAGTAGGTAAGGGCGCTGCCGCTTCGACGCTCGGTGTTGATGACGGTCAAGGTGGTATCGCGCAGTGCCTCGCACACTGCGCAAAACCTTCCGGAGATCACCGTCATGCCCCTGTCCCTGGCCCAAATGCGCCGTAACTACACCCTTAATGGCCTGCAAGATGAGGCTGCGCTGGACGATCCACTGGCGATGTTCCGGCAATGGCTGCAACAGGCCCGCGACACCGAGTGCGCACCTGTCGAAGCCAATAGCATGGTGCTGGCGACGGTCGATGATGAAGGGCGGCCGCACTGCCGTGTGCTGTTGCTCAAAGGCTTGAGCGATGAAGGTTTTACTTTTTTCGGCAATTATCAGAGCGACAAGGGGCGGCAACTGGCCGCCAATCCCTATGCCGCCATGACGTTTTTCTGGCCGGGGCTGGAGCGTCAAGTGCGCATCGAAGGCCGGGTGTCCAGGCTCGACCCGCAACTCTCGGATGCATACTTCGATTCCCGCTCGATGGCCAGTCGTCTGGGCGCCTGGGCTTCACCGCAAAGCCGTCCGTTGGCCAGTCGTGCCGCGCTGGAGTCGATGCTGGCGCAGACCATCAAGCGCTTCGTTGGCCAGACCGTCTCGCGTCCCGAGCATTGGGGTGGCTACTGCCTGCACCCTGAACGTCTGGAGTTCTGGCAGGGCCGTGCCGACCGCTTGCATGACCGCCTCGATTACCGGTTGCGAGATGGTGCATGGCAACGGAGTCGTTTGGCGCCTTGAGCGACGAGTAAGTTCCCCCGTAGCAGCTGCCGCAGGCTGCGTTCGGCTGCGCAGCAGTCGTAAAATCAGGCACTGCGGTACTCCAGACAAACCGTGTAAGCAGGGTTTACGACTGCTGCGCAGCCGAACGCAGCCTTCGGCAGCTGCTACGGGCGTGAGTCCCCCATTAATCCTTAGACGCCGACGAGGTACCTCCTTGGAGGAATAGGCTCGTTCGCTATTCCGGTTCAGGCTTTGGGCCATACCCTCATCTACGGGAAAGCTGGACATGGCCCATCTGACGCAACGCAGTTTCGAACCCCTGAACATTGCCGTGCTGACCATCAGCGATACGCGCACCTTTGACACCGACACCTCGGGACAGACCCTGACGGATTTGCTGCAAACCGCCGGGCATGTGTTGATCGATCGGGATCTGGTCAAGGACGACATTTATCAGATCCGCGCCACCGTTTCCCGGTGGATCGCCGACCCCAAGGTGCAAGTGGTACTGATGACCGGCGGCACCGGTTTCACCGCTCGTGACAACACACCGCAAGCGGTGCTGCCACTGCTGGACAAACATGTGGAAGGCTTCGGCGAATTGTTCCGCCAGGTGTCGCTGGAGGAGATTGGCATGTCCAGTCTGCAGTCCCGGGCACTGGCCGGGATGAGTAACGGTGTACTGGTGTGCTGCGTTCCTGGCTCGCCGGGTGCCTGCCGGACTGCCTGGAACAAGATTCTGCTCGAGCAACTGGACAGTCGCACCGGCCCGTGTAACTTCGCCCCGCATTTGAAAGCGCAAGCGCAGCGGGTCATCGACGCCTGCGAGACACGCTCATGAGCGGCCGGGTGTGCGACCTCGGCAACCTGATGCCCGTGGACAAGGCCATCAGCCGTCTGCTGGACCAGGCACCACCGCCACCCCTGGCGCAAATGGTTCCTCTGGATCAAGCCTTGGGGCGGGTGCTGGCGGCGGACATTCATTGCCCGGTGAACCTGCCGGCCTGGGACAACAGTGCCATGGACGGGTATGCCCTCAGGGCTGGTGACCTGCCAGCGGAAGGTGGCTGTTTGACGATTGGCGGGCGAATTGCGGCGGGGGATCAGGCGCGCTCGCCCTTGCTCGCGCAGCAAACGGTGCAGATCTTTACCGGCGCGCCATTGCCACCGGGTGCCGATACCGTGGTGCCGCAAGAGCGCTGCCGGGTCGAGGGCGAGCGCGTCTGGTTCCCGCCGGTATCCGTTGGCGATCACGTGCGCAAGGAGGGTGAGGAAGTTCGCCGCGGGCATCTGTTGCTCAAGGCTGGCAAACGCCTGCGCGCACAGGAACTGGGGTTGCTGGCCGGTGCCGGGATCGCGCGGGTCGAGGTCTATCGACCGTTACAGGTGTGCCTGCTCAGCAGCGGTAATGAACTGCGTGAGCCGGGCGATTCCTTGGCACCGGGGCAGATCTACAACAGCAACCGGTATTGCCTCGCTGCGTTGTTGCGCGGCTGGGGCGTCGAGGTGCATGACTATGGTGTCATGGCCGATGAGCTGGTGGCCAGCCGGCATGCATTGAGTCTGGCGTCTTCGGAATGCGACTTGCTGTTGAGCTCCGGTGGCGTGTCGGTCGGCGAGGAAGATCACCTCAAACAGGCCATCGAGGAGCTGGGCAGTGTGGATTTCTGGCGGCTGGCCATCCAGCCGGGCAAGCCATTGGCCTATGGCGAAGTGGCCGGTAAGCCGTGGATCGGTATGCCGGGAAACCCGTCGGGGGCGCTGATTACCGCGTTGGTGGTGGTGCGTCCGTTCCTGCTCAGGGCTCAGGGTGTGACTGACGTGCTGCCAGTGCCGCTGGCTGTACCCGCCGGGTTTGACTGGTTGCAGCGTAACAAGCGTCGACAATACCTGCGGGCCAGATTGACGCCCGGCGCCGATGGCCAGTTGAGTGTGGAACTGCACCCTCAGCAAAGCTCGGCCATGTTGACCGCCGCGTGCTGGGCCGACGGGCTGGCGGTGATCGAGTGCGAGCAGCAAGTGCTCAAGCACGACAACGTGTTGTTCCTGCCTTTCGCCGACCTGATGCAGTGATGGCAATTGATTGCCGTCAAGGCCGTGCCTGCCGGTCTGGCTAGACTGGCAGCGCGTAATTTCATGAGGATTACCCATGCAACTGGTCTGCCCGGCAGGGAACCTGCCTGCGCTTAAAGCGGCGGTGCGCCAAGGCGCAGATGCCGTGTATGTCGGCTTTCGCGATGACACCAACGCCCGGCATTTCGCGGGGCTGAACATGGACGACAAACAGTTCGACGCCGCCGTCGCTCACATCCGCCAGCATCAACGCAAACTCTACGTCGCGGTCAACACGTACCCACAACCCAAGGGTTGGGAGCGCTGGCAACGGGCGGTGGATCGTGCCGCCGATTTCGGCGTCGATGCGCTGATCGCCGCCGACCCCGGGGTGCTCGACTATGCCAGTCAGCGTCACCCGCAATTGGCCCTGCATCTGTCGGTTCAGGGTTCGGCAACCCATGCCGCGGCGCTGGAATTTTATGCGCAGCGCTACGGCATTCGTCGCGCGGTATTGCCACGGGTGTTGTCGTTGGCGCAGGTACGTCAAGTCGCCGCCAGCAGCCCGGTGCCCATCGAAGTATTCGGCTTCGGCAGCTTGTGCATCATGGCCGAAGGGCGTTGCCACCTGTCTTCCTACATCACCGGTGAGTCGCCGAACCTGTGCGGTGTCTGTTCGCCAGCCAAAGCCGTGCGTTGGAGCGAGGACGCCGAAGGTTTGAGCGCGCGCCTCAGCGAGGTGCTGATCGATCGCTACACCCCTGACGAATCGGCCGGTTACCCGACCTTGTGCAAAGGCCGTTTTCTGGTCGATGGCAAACGCTTTCATGCGCTGGAGGAGCCCACCAGCCTCGACACCCTGGACTTGCTCCCGGAATTGACGGCCATCGGCGTCGAAGCGGTGAAAATCGAGGGCCGCCAACGCAGCCCGGCGTATGTCGAACAAGTCACCCGGGTCTGGCGCGCGGCACTGGACGCTCACCGTGGCGCGCCCGGCAGTTTTCGGGTCAAGGAAGAATGGCGTCAGGTGCTGGCCGGTTTGTCCGAAGGCAACCAGACCACCCTGGGCGCTTATCATCGATCATGGCAATGAGGGACGCGACATGAAGCTCAGCCTGGGACCGGTCCTGTTTTATTGGGACAAAGAGCAACTCAGCAACTTTTACGCCGACATGTCGACCTTGCCCCTGGACGTGATTTATCTGGGGGAAACCGTGTGCTCCAAACGCCGGGCCTTTTCCCTGGATCAATGGCTGGGGCTGGGGCGCGAGTTACAGGAATGCAGCCCGGCACAGTTGGTGCTTTCCAGCCTGACGCTGATCGAGGCTGCCTCCGAACTCTCCAGCCTGCGCCGGCTGTGCGACAACGGCCAATTGCTGGTGGAAGCCAACGACATGGGCGCGGTGCAATTCCTGGCCGAACGCAAGTTACCGTTCGTGGGCGGTCCGGCGCTCAATCTGTACAACGGCCACTCATTGGCACAATTACTCGACAGCGGAATGACTCGCTGGGTGCCGCCCGTGGAGTGTTCGGCGACGCTGATCAGCGATGTGATCGGGCAGGTGCGTGAATTGGGTCGTGCAGTGCCGGAAGTTGAAATCTTCGCCTATGGGCATCTGCCGTTGGCCTATTCCGCCCGCTGCTTCACTGCCCGTGCAGAAAATCGGCCCAAGGACGACTGCCGGTTTTGCTGCATCAACTACCCCGATGGCCTGGCGCTGACCAGCCAGGAAGGGCAACCACTGTTTACCCTTAACGGTATTCAAACGATGTCGGCCGAGGTGACCAATCTGCTGGCCGATTACGCCGGACTGGTGGCCTGCGGTGCCGATCTGTTGCGCTTGAGCCCTCGTGCTCAGGGCATGGCCGAAGTGATCGCGGCCTATCAACGGGTTCGTCAGGGCGAGACACCGCCGCTGTTCGTCGAAGGTTGCAATGGCTATTGGCATGGCCAGGCCGGCATGCTGCGCGTCGAGGAGGTCGGCCTGTGTTGAATCGGAAAAAGTGGCTGTTGAAAGGTGCCGACCGGTTGCTGCCGCTGGTGCGCCGGGTGCCTTTTGCCGTGCAGCGCCTGGCGTTGCAGCAGGCACTGAATCGCTGCCTCGCCGAGCCGTTGCGCGATGGCGAGTTCGAAGTGCTGCGCGGACGTTGGCTGTGCTTGCGGATTCCGGACCTGGGTTTGTCCTGGTACCTGACGCTCAGTCGTCAGGGCTTGCGGATTGCCGAGCACGCTACGGCGAGCGTGACCATCAGCGGTAACTGGCGCGAATTTTTATTGCTGGCCAGCCGTCAGGAAGATCCGGACACGTTGTTCTTTCGCCGGCGACTGGTCATCGAGGGCGATACCGAACTGGGGCTGGCGCTGAAGAACCTGATCGACAGCCTTGATCCCGATGTTCTGCCTGTATGGTTGTGGCGCAATCTGGAGCGGGCGGGGAAGGGCTTGGCGGCTGGGTGATCATAGATGCGTGCGGGCTTGCGCGCGATGACGGTGGCACATTCAACATTGATGTCGACTGTTGTACCGTTATCGCGGCTTTGATGGTGTACATATCCGTTTCTGCGGTAACGACGGCTGGCGGTTTCGCTCTTACAGCGAGTCACTTTGGAAAAGCCCCAAAGTAACCAAAGGGCTCTTGCCCCTTTCGTTCGGTGCCGAGCCTAAGCGAGGCACCGAATGGTGGGGCAAAGCGCTTTGGTTACTTTCGCGCTTTTCGAAAGTGACCCGCCGTAAGGGCGGAACCCTAAGCGGCCGTTACCGCAGAAACGGATATGTACACCATCAAAATCGCCTTTCCTGACGGTTTTCATGCTGCCGGGCATCACTGGCAATCAGTTGCCTGATCCCTTCAAACAACTCATCACTCTGCGCCTGTGTGCAGTCCTCGCCATAGCGTTTGCGCAGCCCGTAATGGCTGAGAATCAGGTGCACATCAGCATGCAGGCCATGCTGCTTGAGGCTGTTTTCAACACATTGCAGCGGGCAGCCGTCCAGCGCGAAGATCCGGCGCCCCGAGCGCGCTTTGTTGACCAGCGCTGCCACATGCCCGCCGACACCAACGATGCAGGACATTTCAGCCAGACCACTGCGATCCAGGCGCACGGCCAGGGTGTTGGCCAGTTGGGCGACGTTGGAGCAGCCTGAGCAGGAGTAAACCAAAGGCAGGGTTGAACGGGGCATTTGCATTCTCCGTGGATGGGCTCTGTCAGTGTGCAAGAGGTGTGGCAGGGCGCCTTGATAACGGTCAATTCCGGCTATTGGAAAGCGGCCAGTTCCTCTTCAGCGAGGATGCTGATGTGGCGTCGTTCCATGGCAATCAGGCCGCTTTCCACCAGGCGATGCAGTATCCGCGAAAAGGTTTCCGGCTGAATTCCCAGCTTCGACGCCACCAGGCGTTTGGACATCTGCAAGACAATCTGGCCGGTCACCGGGTGGCGTTCCTGGAACAGGAAATTGATCACCCGACGGCTCGCACTGGCCATGGTCAAGGTATCGATGTCGCGCAGACGCAGGTGCAGGTGAACGCTCATGCTCGCCAGGATGGCCAGGCAGACTTTCGGCTGGTCCTCCAGGGCATTGCGGTAATGGTTGCCGTCGATGCTCACCAGCACGCTGTCCTTCAGCGCGGTGGCGCTCACCGGATACAGACGAGCCTGGCTGAACAGCAAGGCTTCGGCAAAAGTCTGGCCGGGCTGAATGATCTCCACCAGGTTCTCCTGGCCTTCACCGGTGAGCCGGTACAACTTGACCTGGCCGCTGACCAGCAGGAAAAAGCGCCTGGCCGGATCCCCTTGATGCATGAGCGTACTGTGACAACTCAGGCGTTTGAGCATGGCCAGGCTGCAGACTTCCTCGAAGACTTTCTCCGGCAGTTGGCTGAACAGATGATGACGGCGCAACGTTAAAACGATGGAAGGGTGAGTCAGCATGGCGTACCTCCGCTGACGACCATAGTAGAGAGCGTAGGCTCGATGACCTATGCCTCTGCAGGCCTACCTCCAAAGAGGAATACCCGTCAGCCGGCGTTGCGCAGATGTTCCATGGCCCACACCGCCGCCTCGACTCGCGAACGCAAGCCGAGTTTGTGCAACAGGTTCTTGACGTGAACCTTGACCGTGCCTTCGGTGATGCCCAGCTTGTGCCCGATGACCTTGTTGCTGAAGCCGCTGGCGATGGTCTTCAACACCTGGCGTTCGCGCTCGGTGAGTTCCACCACGGCCTGACGCGCAGGAGCACGCAGCGCTTGCGCCATGACTTGGGTCAGTCCCGGGCTGATCACCAGCGCGCCGTTCAGGGCATCGCGGATGTACTGAATCAACAGTTCGGGCTCCATGTCCTTGAGCAGATAGCCGTCGGCATCCAGGCGCAGTGCATCGCGAATATCGTCTTCGGCGTCCGATACCGTAAACAGCAGGACTTTGCCGGTGTAGTGCATGGCTCGTAGTCGGCGCAGGGTTTCGATGCCATTCATTTGCGGCATGTTGTTGTCGAGCAAAACCAGGTCCGGTTGAAGCGGCTCAATCAGACTGAGTGCTTCTTCACCCTGGCTGGCTTCGCCGACGATCAGGAAATCATCTTCGAGTTCGAGCATCTGGCGAATGCCGTGACGCATCATCGGGTGATCGTCTACCAGCAGGATTTTGTGTTGTGGGGACAGGGTCATGTGGCGCTACCTTCTGTTTGCTGCCCGAGAAACTCCGGGTGGAATTCCAGTTGGACACGGGTGCCTTGGGGCTCCCTGGAAAATATCTGCAGTTGGCCGCGCAAGCTGCGAGCCCGCTCATCCATGATGTTCAGGCCGTGGTGTTCGCGCTGGTCGACGTTGCCACTGAACCCACGCCCGTCGTCTTCGACCGACAACCTGACGGTCTCGCCATCCTGGCGCAGTTGCAGCCAGGCGTTTTGCGCATGGGCGTGGCGCAGGCAGTTGGAGAGCGCCTCGCGGGTGATCTGCAAAATGTGGATTTGTTCGCTGGCCGATAGCTGAAAGGCCAGCGTGTCGACGTGCAGGTGCACCTGAAACTCTCCGCGACGGGAAAACTCCTCGGCCGTGTCCTTGAGTTCCTGTACCAGTCCCGCGTCGTGAATCTGCAAGCGAAACGTGGTCAGCAACTCGCGCAATTGGCGATAGGCATTGTTCAGTCCCTCGCGCAATTCGCTGGTGACGGTTTCCAGGGTCTGGACCGGTTCGCCCCGGCGTATCAGGGTTTGCATGCGGCTGACTTGCAGCTTCATGTAGGACAGGGCCTGGGCCAGTGAATCGTGCAGCTCGCGGGCGATGATCGTGCGTTCTTCGAGCAGCAGCAGGCGATGATCCTGTTCCCGTTGACGCTTGAGCGAGAGCGAGGTGCCGATCAGATTGGCCAGGGCCTGGATCAGTTGGGTTTCCCAGGCTTGCATGGGGTGCCCGTCGACAAAGTGCGCCTTGAGCTCACCCAGTTCACTGCCCTGGTTGCTGATGCTGAAGATTTGCGGGTTGGTTTTAGGGTGTCGCTGGCACGTGGCGCAGTCGCTACTGGCGCAGACTTCCCGGATGTTCGCGCCATGCAGGGCGAGCAGCTGCTGGGCCGGTGCCTGCAACTGTCCCTGCAGGCACAGCGACAGGCGCAAGCCGGGCAGGCGTTGCTGGAAGCGCCGAATCAACTCATCCAGACCTTCGGCATTGGCCAGGCGTGTGGCCAGGCTTCGGCTGCTTTGATACAGAAGCTCCAGGGCGGCATTGGCTTGTTGCAGGTTCAGGGTTTTTTGCTGGACCTGACTTTCCAGGGTGCGATGCGACTCTTCGATCGTCTCGGCCATGGTGTTGAAACTCATGGCCAACTGGCCCAGCTCATCCTCGGACTGATGGTTGACCCGCACCTTGAAGTCGCCGCGACGAAAGCGCTGGGTTGCATCCACCAATTCCTTCAAAGGGGTGACAACGCCGTACTGCAGTTCGTAGAGCCCGAGCAGCAGGACGATCATGGTGGTGAACAGGGCCAGGCCCTGGATCGCCTGTTGCCAGCCTTGCTTTTGTTCGCTTTGGCGCTGCAACAGATCGACGAACTGGTTCAGTTGCTCAACGAAGGACTGGGCCTGGGCCTGAAAGGCCGCCGCATCGCCGCGCTCCAGTGCCGGACGCAAATCCTCATTCCAGTGTTGCTGGATTTGCCCATAACTGAGTTGCAATGCGGTGCTCGGGCCATCTTCCAGTACCGCTTTGAGCGAGTGGCTGTCCAAGCGGTTTTGCAGGCTGTCGATGATGGCGGCGATTTCTTCGTCGGCGACGCCAGCGGCGAGTTTCCAGCTCAGGTGATAGGTCTCCATGCGCACCGAGCCTGCGGTGTTGATGGCAGCGGCATCGCCCTGGCTGAACCAGGCGATCAGCCCGGCGCTCAATGAACTGGCGAGCGCCAGCACGGCGATCAGAATCACCGCCAGCCCGGCGCGAGCGGGCAGGGAGCTGCGCAACCAGCGGATCATCGGCGCAGGTCCGGGAAAACGATAAGAAAACAGAGCATGCACGTTCCAGCGTGGGGTTTTGCCGCCGTTCCTGGGCGAGCTACCTCTAAAGAGTTGTCGACAGTTCCTTGTCGGCAAAAGCGTGGGTTAAAACCCTTAACAAGCTGATAAATAAAGGTTTTTAAGGTTTTTTTGCACTACCTCCTTGGAGGTAGGCGGGCTAAGCATAGGCTTAGGCCCTCATGGGCATCGTTGACCTGGGTCAAGTTTTTGCGGGGTTTGCCTCTCTAGTCTGCCGCCATGGCTAATTGACGGGAGAGCATTGTGAACCAACCGCGTGTACGACAAGGCTTGGTGCTGGGCATGAGCACACTGGCCTTCACTGTGTGCTTCATGGTCTGGATGATGTTTGCCGTGCTCGGGGTGCCGATCAAGGAACTGCTCCACCTCAACGAAACCCAATTCGGCCTGCTGGCCGCGACCCCGGTGCTGACCGGCTCGCTGGTGCGTTTGCCGCTGGGTTTGCTGACCGACCGCTTTGGCGGGCGCAGCGTGTTTTTCCTGCTGATGCTGACCTGCGTCACGCCGCTGTACTTGATCAGTCACGCCACCGCCTACTGGCAGTTCCTGGTACTGGGTTTGTTCGTCGGCCTGGCCGGTGGCTCGTTTTCCGTGGGGATTGCCTACGTCGCCAAATGGTTCGACAAGGAGAACCAGGGCTTCGCCATGGGCATCTTCGGTGCCGGTAACGCCGGGTCGGCGGTGACCAAGTTCCTGGCCCCGGCGCTGATCGCCGCCGGCAGCTGGCAGCTGGTGCCGAAGGTCTTCAGTGCGATCTTGTTTATCACTGCGCTGCTGTTCTGGTTCCTGACCTCAGAAAACAAGGGCCATCGCAGTGCCACGGGCGCCAGCTTGCGTGAGCAACTGCGCTCGCTGAAGGATCCTGCGGTGTGGCGCTACTGCCAGTACTACTCGATCGTCTTTGGCGGCTACGTCGCCCTGGCCCTGTGGATGACCAAGTACTACGTGCAGGAATACGGTTTCAGCTTGCAAAGCGCGGCGCTGCTGGCAGCCTGTTTTTCCCTGCCCGGTGGCGTACTGCGTGCCGTCGGTGGCTGGATGTCGGATCGCTGGGGCGCGCAAAGCGTGACCTGGTGGGTGTTGTGGGTCAGCTGGATCTGCCTGTTCCTGCTCTCGTATCCCCAGACCCAACTGCAAGTGCAGACCATCGATGGTCCGCTGGATTTCCACATTGGGCTGAGCCCCGCGCTGTTCACCGTGCTGCTGTTTCTCATGGGCATCGCCTTCGCATTCGGCAAGGCCTCGGTCTTCAAGTACATCGCCAATGACTACCCGAAAAACATGGGCGCGGTGTCCGGCATCGTCGGCCTGGCGGGTGGCCTGGGCGGTTTTGTGCTGCCGATCCTGTTCGGCGCCCTGGTGGACCTCACCGGCGTGCGCTCTTCCTGCTTCATGTTGATGTACGGCGTGGTCTGGGTCTCCCTCACCTGGATGTACTTCAGCGAAATACGCAAAAGCCCGGTGCTTGGTAAAGAGCCGCTGCTGATTCCGTCCCCGATTTCCAGCATTGCCCAAGGAGAAGAACATGTCCGTTCTGCAAACGCCTGACAAAGGCCCGGTCATTCATGACTGGCGCCCCGAGGACCCCGCGTTCTGGGGAAGTAGCGGCAAACAGACCGCCACTCGCAACTTGTGGATTTCCATTCCTGCGCTGTTGTTGGCCTTTGCGGTGTGGATGGTCTGGAGCACGGTGATTGTGCGGTTGAACGCCATCGGCTTCAGCTTCACCACTGACCAACTGTTCTGGCTGGCGGCGTTGCCGGGGCTGTCCGGTGCGACCTTGCGGGTCTTCTATTCCTTTATGGTGCCGATCTTCGGCGGCCGGCGCTGGACTGCCCTGAGCACCGCGTCGCTGCTGTTGCCATCGATCTGGATGGGCTTCGCCGTGCAGGACCCGAGCACCTCATACAGCGTGTTCGTAGTGATTGCCTTGCTCTGCGGTTTTGGTGGCGGCAACTTCGCCTCGAGCATGTCCAACATCAGCTTCTTCTATCCCAAGTCCCAGCAGGGTACGGCCCTTGGCCTCAACGCCGGACTGGGCAACCTGGGCGTCTCAGTGATGCAGTTCTGTGTGCCGCTGGTGATTACCTTCGGTGTGTTCGGCTTCATGGGCGGCTCGTCGCAAGCGTTGCCGGACGGCGGTCAATTGTGGCTGCAGAACGCCGGGTTCATCTGGGTGCCGTTCATTGTCCTGGTGACGGTGTTGGCCTGGTTCGGCATGAATGACCTGTCCAGCGCCCGGGCCTCGTTCAGCGAGCAGGCGGTGATCTTCAAGCGCAAACACAACTGGCTGATGTGCTGGTTGTACCTGGCGACCTTCGGTTCGTTCATCGGCTTTTCCGCCGCGTTTCCGCTGCTGATCAAAACCTCCTTTCCGGATGTCATCGCCTTGAAATTCGCCTTCCTTGGCCCATTGGTCGGTGCGCTGGTACGGCCATTGGGCGGCTGGCTGGCGGACAAGCTCGGTGGCGCGAAAGTGACCCTGTGGAACTTCGTGGCGATGATCGCGATGGTCTTCGGCGTGATGCACTTCTTGCCGCAGAACGGCGCGGGCGGCAGCTTCTACGGCTTCCTCGGCTTGTTCATGCTGCTGTTCATCACCACTGGCGTGGGCAACGGCTCCACCTTCCGGATGATCCCGGTGATCTTCCGCACGCAGCACGAAAAAGCCTCGGCCGGGAAATCGCCAGCCGTGCGTGAACAGGCGCTCAAGGATGCCGGCAAGGAATCGGCCGCCGTCCTGGGCTTCAGTTCGGCCATGGGCGCCTTCGGTGCGTTCTTCATTCCCAAATCCTTCGGCACTTCGATGGCCCAGACCGGCGGCCCTGAGATGGCCTTCTACATGTTCGTCGTTTTTTACCTGAGCTGCATCGTGGTGACCTGGTGGTGGTACGCGCGCAAAGGCGCCGCGACACCCTGCTGAGACGACCTGAATCCAACCATTGCGTGGGCGGGGCACAGAACCCCGCAGCAAGCCTGAGAGGACACACCGTGAGTCATTTACTGGATCAACTGCGGTTTTTCAATCGCAAGCAAAACGAGTTTTCCGATGGTCATGGAGAGACTCGCAAAGAGTCTCGCGACTGGGAGAACGTCTACCGTTCGCGCTGGCAGTACGACAAGATCGTGCGTTCCACCCACGGGGTGAACTGCACCGGCTCGTGTTCGTGGAAAATCTACGTCAAGAACGGCCTGATCACCTGGGAAACCCAGCAGACCGATTACCCGCGCACCCGCAACGATTTGCCAAACCATGAGCCCCGTGGTTGCCCGCGTGGTGCCAGTTACAGCTGGTACATCTACAGCGCCAACCGCCTCAAGTACCCGAAAATCCGCAAGCCATTGCTCAAGCTTTGGCGAGAGGCGCGGCAGACCATGGCACCGGTGGAAGCCTGGGCGAGCATTGTCGAGAACAAGGCCAAGGCCGACTCGTATAAAAGCAAGCGCGGCATGGGTGGCTTCATTCGCTCCAACTGGGAGGAAGTCAACGAGATCATTGCCGCGTCCAACGTCTACACCATCAAGCAGTACGGCCCAGACCGGATCGTCGGTTTCTCGCCGATTCCGGCCATGTCGATGGTCAGCTATGCCGCGGGTTCGCGTTATCTGTCGCTGATCGGCGGTGCGTGCCTGAGTTTCTATGACTGGTACTGCGACTTGCCACCGGCCTCGCCGATGGTCTGGGGCGAGCAAACCGACGTGCCGGAATCGGCCGACTGGTACAACTCCAACTACATCATTGCCTGGGGCTCCAACGTCCCGCAGACCCGTACCCCCGATGCGCACTTTTTTACCGAAGTCCGTTACAAGGGCACCAAGACCGTCGCCATCACCCCCGACTACTCGGAAGTCGCCAAGCTCACCGACCTGTGGCTCAACCCCAAGCAGGGTACCGATGCGGCGCTGGCCCAGGCGTTCAATCATGTGATCTTCAAAGAGTTTCACCTGGACAAACCGAGCGCGTATTTCACCGACTACGCCAAGCGCTTCACCGATTTGCCGGTGCTGGTGCTGCTCAAACAAATGGTCGACAAGGCGCCGGGCGCCGGTTACCAGCCGGACCGTTTCTTGCGCGCCTCGGACCTTACCGACAACCTCGGCCAGGAAAACAACCCGGAATGGAAAACCATCGCCCTGGACGTCAGCGGTGAACTGGTTTCCCCTCAGGGCTCCATCGGTTATCGCTGGGGTGAGAAGGGCAAGTGGAACATTTTGCCTCGTGAAGGCGGTGAAGGGCGTGAGATCGATCTGAAGCTGAGCCTGATCGGCGATGACGTCGCCGAAGTGGCGTTCCCGTATTTTGCCGGCGAGTCCCACGAACACTTCCAGCACGTCGCTGGCGATGCCGTGCAATACCGCCGCGTGCCGGTGCACAACGTGGTACTGGCCGATGGCAGTGTGGCCAAAGTCGCCACTGTGTTCGACCTGTCGGCCGCCAACCTGGCGATCGATCGTGGCCTGGGTGGCGCTAACGTCGCCAAGGACTACAACGACGCAAGCGTACCCGGCACCCCGGCCTGGCAGGAGCAGATCACCGGCGTCAGCCGCGAGAAAGCGATCCAGATCGCCCGCGAGTTCGCCGATAACGCCGACAAGACCAAGGGGCGCTCGATGATCATCGTCGGCGCGGCGATGAACCACTGGTACCACATGGACATGAACTACCGCGGGCTGATCAACATGCTCATGCTCTGCGGGTGTGTCGGCCAGACCGGTGGCGGTTGGGCGCACTATGTCGGTCAGGAAAAACTGCGTCCGCAATGCGGCTGGCTGCCCCTGGCGTTCGGCCTGGACTGGAACCGTCCACCACGGCAGATGAACGGCACCAGCTTCTTCTACGCCCACAGTTCGCAATGGCGCCACGAGAAAATGAGCATGCACGATGTGCTCTCGCCGTTGGCCGACAAGTCGCAATTCCCCGAGCATGCCCTGGACTACAACATCCGTGCCGAACGCGCCGGCTGGTTGCCCAGCGCACCGCAACTCAACACCAACCCGCTGCACATTTGCCGCGATGCCGCGGCAGCCGGCATGGACCCGAAAGACTACGTGGTCAAGTCGCTGCAAGACGGCTCGCTGCGCTTCTCCTGCGAACAGCCGGACAGCCCGGTGAACTTCCCGCGCAACATGTTTATCTGGCGTTCCAACCTGCTGGGCTCCTCGGGCAAGGGCCACGAGTACATGCTCAAGTACCTGCTCGGCACCAAGAATGGGGTGATGAACGAAGACATCGGCCAGGTCGGGGATTGCAAACCCGAAGAAGCCGAATGGGTGGACGAGGGCGCCATCGGCAAGCTCGATCTGGTCACCACGCTGGATTTCCGCATGTCCTCGACCTGCGTCTATTCCGACATCGTCTTGCCGACCGCGACCTGGTACGAAAAGGACGACATGAACACCTCGGACATGCACCCGTTCATTCACCCGCTGTCGGCCGCCATCGACCCGGCGTGGGAATCGCGTTCCGACTGGGAAATCTACAAAGGCATCGCCAAGGCCTTTTCCAGCATGGCTGAAGGGCATCTGGGCGTTGAGAAGGACCTGGTGACCATCCCGCTGATGCACGACAGCGTCGGTGAACTGGCTCAACCTTTTGGCGGCACCGACTGGAAAAGCGCCGGCGTGGCCCCGGTGCCAGGCAAGAACGCGCCGAACCTGCATGTGGTGGAGCGTGATTACCCGAACATTTACAAGCAGTTTTCCTCGCTGGGGCCATTGCTGGAAAAACACGGCAACGGTGGCAAGGGCATCAACTGGAACACCGACGCCGAAGTGAAATTCCTCGGTGCGCTCAATCACCGCGAAGGGGCTGCCGGGATCAGTCATGGCCGGCCGAAAATCGACTCGGCGATCGATGCTGCTGAAGTGATTCTGTCCCTGGCGCCGGAAACCAACGGCCATGTCGCCGTCAAGGCCTGGGCTGCGTTGTCGGAATTTACCGGCATCGATCACAGCCACCTGGCGTTATCCAAGGAACACGAGGCGATCCGATTCCGCGACATTCAGGCGCAGCCGCGCAAGATCATTTCCAGCCCTACCTGGTCGGGTCTCGAAGACGATCACGTCAGCTACAACGCCGGCTACACCAACGTTCACGAAGCCATCCCATGGCGCACCATCACCGGTCGCCAGCAGTTCTACCAGGATCACCCGTGGATGCAGGCATTCGGCGAGCAACTGATGAGTTACCGCCCGCCGGTCAACACCCGCACCATTGCAGGGGTGAAAGGCAAGCGCAGCAACGGCGAGACCGAAATCGTCCTGAACTGGATTACTCCGCACCAGAAATGGGGCATCCACAGCACTTACAGCGACAACCTGCTGATGCTGACCTTGAGCCGTGGCGGCCCGATTGTCTGGCTCTCGGAGAACGACGCGAAACGCGCCGGCATTGAAGACAACGACTGGATCGAATGCTTCAACGCCAACGGCGCGCTGACCGCACGAGCGGTGGTCAGCCAGCGGGTCAAGGACGGCATGGTGATGATGTACCACGCCCAGGAACGGATCGTGAACGTGCCTGGTTCGGAAACCACCAAGACCCGTGGCGGCCACCACAACTCGGTTACCCGGGTAGTGCTCAAGCCGACCCACATGATCGGCGGCTATGCACAGCAGGCCTACGGGTTCAACTACTACGGCACCGTCGGTTGCAACCGCGACGAGTTTGTCGTGGTACGCAAAATGTCCAAAGTTGACTGGCTCGATGGCACAGACGGCGATGCCTTGCCGCGTCCACTGCCGACCGACATCGAGGAGAACTGAGATGAAGATTCGCTCACAAATCGGCATGGTCCTGAACCTGGACAAATGCATCGGCTGCCACACTTGTTCGATTACCTGCAAGAACGTCTGGACCAGCCGCGAAGGCATGGAATACGCCTGGTTCAACAACGTCGAATCGAAACCCGGCATCGGTTACCCGAAAGAATGGGAAAACCAGGACAAGTGGAAGGGCGGCTGGATCCGCAATGCCAACGGCACGATCAACCCGCGCATCGGCGGTAAATTCCGGGTCTTGGCGAATATTTTCGCCAACCCGGACCTGCCGAGCCTCGACGATTACTACGAACCGTTCGACTTCGATTACCAGCACCTGCATACCGCGCCGCTGGGCGAGCATCAGCCCACTGCGCGCCCGCGTTCGCTGATCTCTGGCAAGCGCATGGAGAAAATCGAATGGGGCCCGAACTGGGAAGAAATCCTCGGCACCGAATTCGCCAAGCGCCGCAAGGACAAGAACTTCGACAAGATCCAGGCGGACATTTACGGCGAATACGAAAACACCTTCATGATGTATTTGCCGCGCCTGTGCGAGCACTGCCTCAATCCGGCGTGCGCAGCGTCGTGCCCGAGCGGGGCGATCTACAAGCGTGAAGAAGACGGCATTGTGCTGATCGACCAGGAAAAATGCCGTGGCTGGCGGATGTGCATCAGCGGCTGCCCGTACAAGAAGATCTATTTCAACTGGAAAAGCGGCAAGTCCGAGAAGTGCATCTTCTGCTACCCGCGTATCGAAGCCGGGATGCCGACTGTTTGCGCCGAAACCTGTGTCGGGCGTATCCGTTACCTCGGTGTGCTGCTGTATGACGCCGACCGCATCAGCGAAGTGGCGAGCACCGCCAATGAGCAAGACCTGTACGAGAAACAACTGGAGATCTTCCTCGATCCGAATGACCCGGCAGTGATTCGCCAGGCCCTGGCCGATGGCGTACCGCAGTCGGTGATTGATTCTGCCCAGCGTTCGCCGGTCTACAAAATGGCCGTGGACTGGAAGCTCGCACTGCCGCTGCACCCGGAATACCGCACCTTGCCAATGGTCTGGTACGTGCCGCCGCTGTCGCCGATCCAGAACGCCGCTACCGCTGGCACCGTGGGCATGAACGGGGTGATCCCGGATGTCGACAGCCTGCGTATTCCACTGAAGTACCTGGCGAACATGCTGACAGCGGGCGATGAAAAACCGGTCAAGCGCGCACTTAAACGCTTGCTGGCGATGCGCGCCTACAAACGCTCCGAGCAAGTCGATGGCGTTCAGGACCTGCAAGTGTTGAAGGACGTCGGCTTGAGCGTGGCCCAGGTCGAAGAGATGTATCGCTACCTGGCGATTGCCAACTATGAAGACCGCTTTGTGGTACCGAGTGCCCACCGTGAAGACGCCATGAGCGACGCCTTTGCCGAGCGCTCCGGTTGCGGCTTCAGTTTCGGCAGCGGTTGCAGCGGCAGCTCCGACACCAACATGTTCGGTGCGAAGAAAGCCAACCGCCGCGACGTCCTGAAAACCGTCCAGTTGTGGGAGGAATGAGCATGCAAATTCTCAAAGTGATTTCGCTGCTGCTCGACTATCCGACCGAGACGCTGATTGGCGGGCGCGACGAACTGGAGCAAACGATCATCCAGTCACGGGAAATCAGCCCTAAACAGCGCGGTGCGTTGTTCGAATTGCTGGAGTTGATCTGCGCCAATGACCTGATGGACGGGCAGGAGCACTACGGCGCGCTGTTCGGCCGGGGGCGTTCGCTGTCGTTGCTGTTGTTCGAGCATGTGCACGGCGAATCCCGCGATCGTGGCCAGGCCATGGTCGACATGATGGCGCAATACGAAGCCGCCGGTTTTGCCATCGGCGTCAAGGAGCTGCCGGACTATATCCCGCTGTACCTGGAGTTCCTGTCCACCCGCGAAGACCTCGAGGCCCGCGAGGGCCTGGCGGATGTTTCGCACTTGCTGGCCTTGCTCGCGGCGCGTCTGGAAGAGCGCGAAAGCGCCTATGCCAGTTGCTTCCGGGCGTTGCTGCAAATCGCCGGGGCCGAGCCGCATCAGGCGGTGGCCGACCTGCGGGCGCAGGTGGCGGCGGAACCGCGCGACGACTCCCTCGAAGCCCTCGACAAGATCTGGGAAGAGGAGGCCGTGGACTTTCTCCAGGCCGAACAGCAAGACCGTTGCAGTTCGTTGCCTGGCGCCCCGGGCAAGGCCCGGGAAGAAAGCGCCGTGCCGTTGCACTGGGTGGATTTTCAGCATGAAGGGTTGGCCACCGTGCCAGCCAAGGAGGTAGGCAATGTCTAAATGGAACCTGTTGTTGTTCGGGATCTATCCCTATGTCGCTTTGGCGATTTGCCTGATTGGCAGTTGGGCCCGTTTCGATCTGTCGCAGTACACCTGGAAGGCTGGCTCCAGCCAGATGCTCAACCAGCGCGGCATGCGCGTGGCGAGCAACCTCTTCCACATCGGTGTGCTGTTTGTACTGGCCGGGCATTTCGTCGGCCTGCTGACGCCTGCATCGGTTTATCACCATGTGATCAGCACCGAGAACAAGCAGTTGCTGGCGATGGTCTCCGGCGGGCTCTTCGGCCTGCTGTGCCTGATCGGCTTGCTGATGCTGGTCAATCGGCGGCTCACCGATCCTCGGGTACGTGCCGCCTCTAGCGCTTCGGACATTTTGATTCTGCTGGTGCTGCTGGTGCAGTTGCTGCTCGGTTTGCTGACGATTGCAGCGTCCACCGCGCACATGGACGGCTCGGTGATGGTGATGCTCGCCGACTGGGCGCAGAACACCGTGCTGTTGCGGCCGATGGAAGCGGCGGCGTCCATTGCGCCGGTCGGGCTGACCTACAAGCTGCATGTGTTTCTAGGCTTGACCCTGTTCGTGTTGTTCCCCTTCACCCGTCTCGTACACATCGTCAGTGCACCGATCTGGTACCTGGGGCGTCGTTATCAAATCGTTCGGCAGAAAGTCTGAGGAGAACATCATGTCAGGTGGATGTGGATGTGGCGGCGGTAACGGCGGCAGCGGTGGCTGCGGTTCTTCTAAAAATGCAGAGCTTTCGGTACCGGAAGTTGTCGACATCGCGCAGTTTGAAGCACTGCCGGTCGAGCCGGCGGCGGCCGAGGACGCCCCGGTGCAGTTGATCGCCAGCAGCGAACAGGAGTGGCCGATCATCAGCGTCAACGGGGTGTCGATCACGCCTGAGGCAATGGCCCAGGAGCTGCAATATCACCCGGCCGAAAGCCGTGAAGAGGCGGTCTATCTGGCCGCCAGGGCACTGGTGATCCGCGAATTGTTGCAGCAGCGCATTGCCGAACTCGGCCTGGCGCTGGAGATCGGCGCTGGTGAGAACGAAGAAGAAGCGGCCACGCGTTTGTTGCTCGAACGCGAGGTGCACGTGCCGCAGTGCGACGAGGAAACCAGTCTGCGCTACTACGAAAACAATCGCGGGCGCTTCCACAGCGCACCGTTATTGGCGGTGCGGCACATCCTGCTCGAATGCGCACCGGACGACGCCGAGGCCCGTGCGCTGGCGCATGTCCAGGCCGAAATCCTGTTGCAGCGGCTGGCGGATTTTCCCGGCAGTTTCGCCGAGCTGGCGGTGAAATATTCGGCCTGCCCGTCGAAGGCTCAAGGCGGTTCTCTGGGGCAGATCAGCAAGGGCCAGACCGTGCCCGAACTGGAACGTCAGCTGTTCACTCTGGCGCCGGGCCTGGCCAGCAAACCGCTGGAAAGTCGCTACGGCTGGCATGTGGTCAGTGTCGATCAGCGGATCGAAGGCATGCCGTTGCCCTATGAAGTGGTGTCGACGGCGATCCGCACGCAGTTGCAGCAAGGCGTCTGGCAAAAAGCGCTGGTGCAGTACCTGCAAACCCTGATCGGAGCGGCGGATATTCGTGGCATCCACTTGCAGGGCGCCGACTCACCGCTGGTGCAGTGAGCATCGAGACAAACCGGGAGATGTGATGAACGCTGTGATGCAGGATGGTTTTGGACGGCAGATCGATTATCTGCGGATGTCGGTGACGGACCGTTGTGATTTTCGTTGTGTGTATTGCATGGCGAAAAACATGACGTTCCTGCCGCGTCAGCAGGTCCTGACGCTGGAGGAATTGCAGCGCCTGGCAACGTTGTTCGTCGGGTTGGGCGTCCGCAAAATCCGCCTCACCGGCGGTGAGCCGCTGATTCGTCCGGGCATTGTCGAACTGTGCCGCAACATCGCCGCATTGCCCGGTTTGCGCGAGCTGGTGATGACCAGCAACGGCTCGCAGCTGGGCCGTCTGGCCCGGCCGTTGGCGGAGGCAGGCGTCAAGCGGATGAACATCAGCCTCGATAGTCTGGACGGGCAGAAATTTCGCGCAATCACCCGCAACGGCGATCTCGATCAGGTGCTGGGTGGCATTGAAGCGGCGCGGGATGCGGGGTTCGAGCGGATCAAACTCAACTGCGTGGTGATGAAAGGGCGCAACTTCGATGAAGTTCCGGCGTTGGTGCAGTACGCCATCGATCAACGCATCGACATCAGTTTCATTGAGGAAATGCCCTTGGGTGATGTCGGGCGTTCCCGGGGCGAATCGTTTTGTTCCAGCGATGAGGTCCGGGCGCTGATCGCCAGTGGTCACCGGTTGCTCGACAGCACTGAAAACAGCGGCGGACCGGCGCGCTATGTGCGCCTGGAACGCCATCCCGAGACTCGGATCGGTTTCATCTCACCCAACAGTCACAATTTCTGTGGCACCTGCAACCGGGTGCGGATGACCGTTGAAGGGAAGCTGTTGCTCTGTCTTGGCCAGGAAGACGCGCTGGATTTGCGCGGATTGCTGCGGCGTTATCCGCTGGACGACCAGCCGCTGATCAATGCGGTGCAAAAGGCCTTGCGCGGCAAGCCATTGCGCCACGACTTCAACCCCGAAGGGGAGGTGCAGATTGTGCGGTTCATGAACATGAGTGGCGGTTGAGCAGGTCTGTAAAACACAACACTGTGGCTAGGGAGCTTGCTCCCTAGCCACAGTGTTCACACCGATTTTTCCTTCACCGCCTTCGGGCGGTTTTTTTCACCGGCAAATCTTGATGTCGATCAATTGCAGAACAGCACTTTGTCCGTAGTCTTCACTGCATGTTGTGTTTGATTGTGTCTGAACATCTATATGTAGTATCTGGAGGCCAAATGCAGAGCACGCTGATCTCAGTGGGATGTAACCGCTTGCACAAACGCGATGGCAGTCTGGTCGCCTTCGATGCGGACAAGATCCGCCAGGCATTGATCGCCGCCGGCAAGGCGACAGGGGAGTACACCGAGGTTGAGGTTGAGGGGTTGCTTCAGGCCGTGCTGGCCCGGCTGGAAGGTCTGCCAAGACTGCACGTCGAGCAGATCCAGGATCGGGTCGAACGGGTATTGATGGATGCCGGTTTCTTCTTCGCCATGCGCGCCTATATCGTCTATCGCGAACAGCACGGGCGTTTGCGCCGCGACCGCCGGACCATGGTCGAGGTGGCAACCTCGATGAACGAATACCTGGACCGTGAAGACTGGCGGGTCCAGGCCAACGCCAATCAGGGCTACTCCCTGGGCGGGCTGGTGTTGAACGTGTCGGGCAAGGTCACCGCCAACTACTGGCTGGACGAGGTGTACAGCGAAGCCATCGGCCAGGCCCACCGCGACGCGGATTTGCATGTGCACGACCTCGATATGCTCGCCGGTTACTGTGCCGGTTGGTCGCTGCGCACTCTGTTGCATGAGGGGCTCAACGGTGTGCCGGGGCGTGTCGAAGCCGGTCCGCCAAAGCACTTGAGCAGTGCCCTGGGGCAAATGGTGAATTTCCTCGGCACCCTGCAAAACGAATGGGCCGGCGCCCAGGCGTTCAGCTCGTTCGACACCTACCTGGCGCCGTACGTACGCAAGGACCAGCTGAGTTATCAGGAGGTGCGCCAGGCGATCCAGGAGTTCATCTACAACCTCAATGTGCCATCGCGCTGGGGCACCCAGACGCCGTTCACCAACCTGACCTTCGACTGGGTTTGCCCGCAGGATTTGCGTGAGCAGATACCCGTCATCGACGGTGAGGAGATGCCGTTTGCCTATGGTGATCTGCAAGTCGAAATGGACCTGCTCAACCGCGCGTACATCGAGGTGATGCAGGCTGGCGATGCGAAAGGGCGAGTGTTCACCTTTCCGATCCCGACCTACAACATCACCCATGACTTTCCATGGGACAGTGAAAACGCCGACCGTCTGTTCGAGATGACGGCGCGTTACGGATTGCCGTACTTCCAGAACTTCCTCAATTCGGACATGCAGCCCAATCAAGTGCGTTCGATGTGCTGCCGGTTGCAGCTCGATGTGCGTGAGTTGCTCAAGCGCGGCGGTGGCTTGTTCGGTTCGGCGGAACAGACCGGATCGCTCGGCGTGGTGACCATCAACTGTGCACGCCTGGGCTATGTGTTCAAGGGCAACACCAGTGGCTTGTTGCGACGCCTGGACACGCTGATGGAGCTGGCGATGGAGAGCCTGGAGGTCAAGCGCAAGGTCATTCAGCACCACATGGATGCCGGTTTGTACCCTTACACCAAGCGCTACCTGGGCACCTTGCGTAACCATTTTTCCACCATCGGTCTCAACGGCCTGCATGAAATGCTGCGCAATTTCACCGGCGACGAGGAGGGCATGCACACCGAACATGGCCGACAGTTTGCCCTGAATCTGCTGGACCATGTACGTGCCACCTTGCTGCGGTTCCAGGAAGAAACCGGACATCTCTACAACCTGGAAGCGACACCGGCAGAAGGCACCACCTACCGCTTCGCCAAGGAAGACCTCAAGCGCTATCCGGACATTCTCCAGGCGGGCAGTGCGCAGGCACCGTATTACACCAACTCCTCGCAACTGCCCGTGGGCTACACCGAAGACCCCTTCGAGGCCCTGGAACTTCAAGACGAACTGCAATGCAAATACACCGGCGGCACGGTCTTGCACCTGTACATGGCCGAGCGGATCTCCTCGACCCAGGCCTGCAAGCAACTGGTGCGCAAGGCCCTTGGACGTTTCCGCCTGCCGTACCTGACCGTGACCCCGACCTTCTCCATCTGCCCGGTGCATGGCTACCTCGATGGCGAACATGAGTTTTGCCCCAAATGTGACGAGGTCCTGCTGTTGCAAGAACAGAAGGCTGGCACCGTTCATTGATTTTGATCCACTCAACCGCAAGGAGCTTCACCATGACTGCATCGCAAACTCTGCCCCAGGCTCAACGCCAACGCTGCGAAATCTGGACCCGCGTGATGGGCTATCACCGTCCTGTGTCAGCGTTCAATCCAGGTAAACAGTCGGAGCACCGCGAGCGGGTGCACTTCACTGAAGGCGCAGCCCTGGCCGGGCGCCAATGAGTCGAATGCTTCGGGTCGGGGGCATGGTGCCCCTGACCACTATCGACTATCCGGGACAGCTCGCCTGCGTGCTGTTTTGCCAGGGTTGCGCCTGGCGTTGTCGTTACTGTCATAACCCGCAGCTGATTCCGCCTCGTGGCAGTGAGGAAGTGGAGTGGCGGCGGGTGTTGGCGTTTCTGCAACGTCGTCAGGACCTGCTCGATGCCGTGGTGTTCAGCGGTGGTGAGCCGACCTTGCAAGACGGTTTGCTCGGCGCCATGGATGAAGTGCGGGACATGGGATTTCGCATCGGCTTGCACAGCGCAGGCATTAAACCTGTCGCCTTCGCCAAGGCGCTGACTGGCGCGGATTGGGTCGGTTTCGACGTCAAGGCGTTGCCCGAAGATTGCCTGGCTATCACCCGGGTCGAGGGCAGCGGAACGGCTAACTGGCGCAGCCTTGAGCATCTGCTGGCCAGTGGTGTGGACTACGAATGTCGCACCACCGTGCATTGGCATCTGTTCGAGCCGGCGCGTCTGCTGATCCTGGCAAAACGCTTGAGTGCGCTCGGCGTCAAACGCTTCGCCGTGCAACTGGTCCGTACCGAGCGGATGTTCGATCCGCTATTGCCGAGCATTTCGGCGCAAGCCTTGTCGCCAGAGTTGTGGGAGGCCATGCGCGAGTTGTTCCCAGCCTTCGTGCTACGGGGGTAACGGGGCTGGGGAACTCAAGCCCAGCCCCAGAACTGCAACCACCAGCCAAACCCGATCAGGCCATTGGCGAGGAACAGGCAAACGCCACCCGACACGCGCCGAGCCAGGGGAATACCTTCGTGTTTCAGCCGTTTCCAACCCAGCAGCAGACTCCACCCCATTGCGGCCAATAGCAGGCAGGCCCTGGCGGGTTGTACCCACTCCAGCAGCAGACCTTCATAACGCAGTAATTTGACGGTGGTGGCCGACAGCCCGAGGAACAGTCCGGCACCACCCACAGGCGTGAGTGTCAGCGCCAGAGGCCAATACAGTGCGCGATCTCGCGCCAGTCGGGCCGTCAGACGCAGGAGCAGCATCAACGCTGTGCCGAGCACGAGCGAACTCAAACCCAAGTACGCGACGATGCTGAAACCGTCGAGCCAACTGAAGCTGTCGTTGAGTTGCGGGTAATGGGTCAGCAACCACCAGGGGGCGTTGTCCCGTAAGGCCCAGAGCTGGTTGTGTTCCACCAGCCACTGGGCCAGGGTTTGTTTGAGGGCGATAAACCATGGGCTGACCGTCCACTGAAACGCGCCCATGGCCAAGCCGATCACGCCGAACAGCAGCAAGCGTGTATCCCAAGGGGACAGCGCCTGAGCGGTTGCGTGAAGAATCTCCTGATTGCTGGAGCGGGCGATCAGCTGCACGGCGCCGCGTTGCCCGCTGCAGCGTCCGCAGGCGTGGCAATCACTGGCGCCTTGCAGGCGACGGATATCGAGCAGGGGAGCGCAGTTGGGGGGCGGCAGGCGTGGCGCGGCATTCTCTATCCAGCGTTGCTCATCGACCTGAAAGTGCACGGGGGCCAGCCTTGCGAGCAGGGCGAAAACCCCGCTGACCGGGCACAGGTAACGGCACCAGATCCGCTTGCCCCGGGCGAACAACAACCCGACGATGACCGCTGCGACGGTCGAGCCACCCAGAATCAACAGTGCGGCCTGGGCGTAGTCATAGACGCTGATCAATTGGCCGTAGAGGGTCGTCAGGCAGAACGCCAATGTGGGCCAACCGCCCCAACGCAACCAACGCGGCACACCCAGGCCTTTGCCGTAATGACTGGCCCATTCGCTGAGCGAACCTTCCGGGCACAGAACGCCACACCAGAGTCGACCGAAGCACACCATCGACAGCAACACGAACGGCCACCAGATTCCCCAGAATAAAAACTGCGCGAGCAAGGTCAGGTTGTCGAGTATCCGTGCCTGGCTGTCCGGCAACGGCAACAGCGCCGGGGTCACCAACAGCACTGCGTAAAACACTACGACAGTCCACTGCAGCGCACGGATGACGGACGCATGGCGACGCATCCCGTCACCCAGGCGCTGGAGCCATCGATTGTGCCGGCTCAGGTCAGGCATGGGACTTTCTCCGCAGCCCGTTGGCGTAGCCAGGCGCTGACGACCAGCCAGTAACCGACCCACACCAGTAAGGTCATGCCGCTGGGCGTTGCGCGATAACCGACAAAACTGGCCAGAAAGCCACCCAATCCATGGCTGTCGCTCAGCCAAGCGCTGCTGTCCCAAAGCGATTCGCCTACGAGGCTGTAAACCACGTCCGGCACATCCAGGGCGAGCAGTTGGCCGCCGATTCGCTCGGTGCCGCTGACCAGCAACCCCGCGCCGAGCATGAGCAAGATGACTTCGCTGATGGCAAAGAATCGTTGCCATGAAATGAAGCGGCGACTGCTGTGCAGCAGCGTAATGGTCAGCGCGGACAGCACCAGCCCCAACACGCCGCCGACGGCAAACAAACCGAGCTGCGGACCCCGCAATCGGGCGCCGGCGCCATAGAGAAATACCACCGTTTCGCTGCCTTCACGGCTGATCGCGAGCATGGCCAGCAGTAGTAGACCTGCGCCTCCTTGGCGGGCCAGGTGGCTATCGGCGTGCCGTCGCAAATCGTGGTTGAGGGTGCGCCCGTGACGGTGCATCCAGCCGACCATTTGCACCATTAACAGGCTGGCAAACAGTGCGAGTGCGGCCTGGAACCATTCACTGGCCGACCCGCTCATGGCCTCACCGGCAAACAGAATCAACACCGCCAGCAGGCCCGAGAGCATCAACCCCAGCATCACACCCGCCCACAGGTATTTGACCAAGCGATGACGCTGGCCTTGTTGGCTGGCCCAGGCCTGGAGAATGCCGATCACCAGCAACGCCTCGACGCTTTCGCGCCAGACGATGAACATTGATTGATTCATGGAAGCTCCGTGCGCTAACAGGTTATTTCGCGAGGATGCCGCCCTCGGGCAATTGCGGATTGAACTCATCGAAAAAGGGATAGTGGCCGGGCCTGAGCGGGTGAATGACGACGAAGGTTGTCACGCCCGGCGACAGTACCTTTTCAACCCGCAACGGCGTGCTCTCGAACTCGGCCGGCCCCTGACCGCTATTTTTCAGGACGATCTTGAAGCGCTGTCCGGCCGGGACCTCAAGCAAGGCAGGGGAGAAGTGGCCATCGCGCAGGGTCAGCTCAAAGCTCGGCAACTCGGCATGGGCCGTCAACGGCGCAACTGTTGCGGCCACGATCAGCCAGGCAAGATGCAGGCGCTTCATTCAATAGCCGCCTTTTTTACCGATGCCGGCGTAGATGAACTCGTAGTGCAGTTCGCAGCGTTCGAACCAGGGCGCCACACCGGTTTCCTTATCGGTGTGACGCCCGAGGGAGCCGTGACCGGTGGGTGGTAGCACGGTGAACGTCAGCCGATATTTGCCCGGCCCCAGCAGCTTCACATTGTCGCCATAGTGCGGGCCGTCATTGGCGACCATGGCATGGAAGTCGCCCTTGATTTCGTCCGGGTTACCCGCTCTGCTCAAGTTGAACGAGACATTGAGGTAAGGCACGAAACTGCCTTCCTGAAAGCCCTGTCGATTGTCCGCGGTGGCCCGAATGTCGGCTTCCAGGTGAACATCAGAATCGACAGTAGCGCGCATCATGCCAGCCGGGGCCATCTCGATCGGTTGCAGATACACCGCCCCGACTTCCAGCCCCTGACACAGCTGTGGTTCCCCGATCGGGTATTCCTTTGCGTGAGCTAGCGGTACGAGCAAGAGCAGGGCGAGTGAGAGGTGGGTACGCATAATGTCTTCCTGAGCACTGACGAGTAGGAACCCGAGTCTAGGAAGCTTTGCTGCGAACAATAATGATTGTTATCAAGTTTTGATCAATTAAACCGTTAGAAGCTTAGCTCCAGGATCGCGATAGGGAGAGCAGTCGCTAGATGTCGATTCTTGATATCCATCAAGGATGGTTTTGCACAAAGGCTGTAGGTTGCAAGAGCGTCTCTCAATGATCGGAGATCGAAATGGCCAAGAACTTCCCCATCAGCCCCAAGCACCCCGAACGGATCTGTTGGGGATGCGACCGGTATTGTCCGGCCAAGTCCCTGGCATGCGGCAATGGCTCCGACCGTACGATGCATCCGGCCGAGATGTTCGGAGACGATTGGTATTTGT
Source organism: Pseudomonas sp. KD5 (assembly GCF_012932895.1). Classification (NCBI taxonomy): domain Bacteria; kingdom Pseudomonadati; phylum Pseudomonadota; class Gammaproteobacteria; order Pseudomonadales; family Pseudomonadaceae; genus Pseudomonas; species Pseudomonas sp. KD5. The sequence continues at coordinate 186,525 of NZ_JDWJ01000008.1, forward strand.
CTGGAGACTGGGGCATCGAGCCCCTCATCGTCACGGACAAGACAGCGGATGATGGCGTCTAGTGCACGCCAATCCTCGCAGATTAAAAAAACAGGGAAATATCTGGATGCCTCTCCGGATATTTCCCTGTTGCTCAATGTGTGGAATTGCTATCGATAAACTTCTCGTAATACATCTGGAACTGCTCGATCTTCTGATCGTTGAACCAGGTTTTAATCGCGTCGACCATGGGCGGAGGACCGCACAGATAGATGTCGAATGGGTTGGCTTCGAACGACTGACGGTCGAAGTGGTCAGGAATCCACCCGGTTTTACCTTGCCAATCCACGGAGGGTTTTGAAACCACAAGGTGATAGTCGAAGTCGGCGATTCGTTCGCGATAATCAGCCAGGCGTTGAGTTTCGCACAGGTCATTGTCCTGGGTGACGCCATAGAACAGTTGGATCGGGTGCCCGCAGCCACCTTTTTCTGCAATGTTATCAAGCATCCCGAGGAAGGCCGACAGGCCGGTTCCTCCTGCCACCAGTACGAGAGGCTTGGTCACCTGACGTAGATAGAAGCTCCCCAATGGGGCCTCGAGCTCGAGTACTTGACCGGGGCGGCAATGCTCACGGATGAAGTTGCTCATCACGCCATCAGGCAGGAGCCTGATGAGAAACTGCAATTGGTTGGTGGGGTTGGGGCGGTTGGCGAATGAGTAGGAGCGCCACTCACTGGTGCCCGGTACATGCAGTCGAGCGTATTGCCCCGGCAGAAAGTCCAGTTGCTGCTGGTGGGCGCAAGCGTCCAGATGAAGGATCGCCGTGGTGGCCGACACCTGTTCTACACCGGTGATCACCGTTTGCAGTAACCGGGTTGCGCCAGCGTTGCACAAGCTCGAATCGAAGTCGAAATAGAACGACGCATCCGATTGCACGCGGGTCTGGCAAGAGAGCATTTTGCGTTGCGCCAGATCCTGTTCGGAAAGGGCCTCTTCATCGACGTAGTCTTGGGTGAATTGGCCTGATTCGCAGCGACCCTGGCAAGTGCCACAGACACCTTCGCGACAGTCCAGCGGGATGTTCACGCCATTGCGTAGCGCGGCGTCGAGCAGCAGTTCGTTGGGCTTGACCTCGAAGAACGAGGTCTTGCCATCTGCGAAGCTGAAAGCGACTTTATGGTTCATGACAGCGTGCCCCACAGTTCACAGGTGATAGAAATCAAGTACTGAGTTGATCGTGTCGTTGAGCAGCACGATGTGCTTGCGGGTGATCTTCCAGCTGTCTGCGTCCGCTTTGAGGTGGTAGGTCACATGGCCGTAGAACTGCTCGGACAGCCCTTGCCGGGTGTAGAGCGTGACCCAGGCGGCCTTGACTTCAAGCAAGCCGTTATCGATCTCCTTGATTCGCACATTGCTGATTTGATGCAAGGTGCGCGGCATCGGGTTTGAAGCCGCCGACTTGCCTGTGCGCAGACGAAATACCCGGTCTTCCAGGCCGGAGCGGTTCGAGTAGTAAATCAGCGACATGCCGCGCTTGGGATCGGTGGTGTACACATGCTCCGACTCCCATTGCGGCAGGTGGAATTCGCTCTGTTCATCAAATAGGGCGATGTAGGCGTCCCAATCCTGCTGATCACACAGCTCGGCTTTGCGGTAGAGGAATTGTTCGACGGAATGTTGTAGTGCGCTCATTTCACACCTCCTTCAACTTCAGGGCTTTTTGTGCAAGACCTTGCAGAAGGAAGCGCTGCCAGGATCCGTGCTGATTGATGTAGAGCCCCTCATGCGTGAACTCGGTGCCGGTCAGTACCGGGTTGATGCCCAGAACCTCGCTGTTCGGGGTGGGGCCTTCGACCCATTTTTCACTGCCGCGGGATACTTCGTTCCAGCGCTCGAGGCGGGCCTGGAATCCACGTTGGGCTTCGCGAAACTCCACCAGGTCGTCGGGAGTGCCCATGCCTGAAACGTTGAAGAAGTCCTCGAACTGGCGGATCCGGTTTTCCCGATCTGCGTCGGACTCACCCTTGACGCCGATGCACTGGCTGGTGATCTCGGTCTTGTTCCAGGCCACTGGGCGCACGATACGCAGCTGCGAGCTGATCTGATCCATGAAGAACAGGCTTGGGTAGATGTTGAGATTGCGTAGACGATGCATCATCCACTCGGCTTGTTGCTGGCCGTATTCCTTCACCAGACGCGGCATGACGCTGGCATACCCGGCGCGTACAGTCGGGTTGGGCATGTCGCTGAACAAGAGGCTGTGGCCATTCTTGAACGAGAACCAGCCGTCGTCGGTTTCGGCATCGCCGGCGCCCAACTTGCTGTAGTCCAGCGTGTCGGAGCCGCCGCCCTTGGCCGAGTTGACTTGCTGGCGATGCTGCACCGTGGAGACGTAGTTGTAGTGCACGGTGCTGACGTGATAACCATCCAGGCCGTTTTCGTGCTGCAGTTTCCAGTTGCCGTCATAGCTATAGGTCGACTTGCCGGGCAGTACTTCCAGTTCGCCGGTCGGAGACTGCGCGACCATCATGTCGAAGAACACTTTGGCATCGCCGAGGTAGTCTTCCAGCGAGTCGCTGCCATTGACGTCCAGGCTGATAAAGACGAAGCCCTTGTAGCTCTCGATCCGGGCCTTCTTCAGGCCGCGGGTTGCTTTGTCGAAACCTTCCGGGTATTCCCCCGGAGCCTTGACCTTGACCAGGCGGCCATCACTTTTGTAACACCAGGCGTGGAACGGACAGGTGAAGGTAGATTGGTTACCTTTGCTGACGCGAGTCAGGGTCGCGCCCCGGTGCTGGCAAGCGTTGATCAGCGCGTGGAGCTGATTGCTTCCATCGCGGGTGATGATCATCGGCTGACGACCTGCGCGCATCGTCAGGAAATCATTGGGATTGGCGATTTCACTCTCGTGGCAGGCGTAGATCCAGTTCTTCTCGAAGATCAGCTCCATCTCCAGGTCGAACAGTTCCGGCTCTGTGAACATGTCACGGGCGACGCGGTAAATACCTTCGGCCGGCCGAAAATCCAGGCAACCCTGAATGTAATCTTGCCACTGCGCAATGCTTCTAGAGCTGTTCATCAGGTACACCCTTTTTGTAGTTTTAGGCACGACCCGATTGAAAGCCTTTCTGTGTGGTGCATCTATCCGGATTCGAGGCGATATCTATCCGTTTCTGAGGGGGGGGGCGCTTTCCGTGAGGGCTATCAGGCGCGGTTGCTTTATGCGCTTTTCATTTCATATCCCTGGCCTGCACCCACAGCACCGCGTCTTGCGACAAGGGCTTGCCCTTGTGGGTTTTCGTTGTACCGATGTCGAGCGCTGCAATACCCCACCAGCCGGCCCGGGGCAGGCCGATGGTCACGACGCCCTGGGCGTCCGTGTAGGTGCTCAGGGACTTGAATGAAGCTTGAGGTGCCGTTACATAGTCTTGCTGGCCGAAGGCGTTTTTCTCGATATCGACGGAATGGTTGATGTATTCGATTTCGATTTCGGCGAACGGAACGGGCTTGCCATCGGCCAGCACCAAGGCGCGGAACACTCCGCCTGTCCAGTTTGCATAAGGCTTGTTCAGTGGCTGGATCTCAACCGGCAACCCTTGTGGTTCTGCCCAGTTGCCGGGTACTCCGCCCACATTCACGATCAGCTTGGTGAACTGTTGGATGTAGACGTCTTCCTCGGTTTCCAGGTAGGGCTCGGGCTCGAGTACGAAGATATGGTCACCCAGTGAGCGAACCAACTCCCGCGGAATCGACGCACGATAGGCAGTCGTTTGGTTATCGCGACTCTGCCACTGGACAGGGCGCAAGTATTGGCGCAGATCGATTTTTTCCCCGCCGTGCGAGCTGATGTGGCTAAAGGCGCGGGGTTCATCCATGGTCATGGTGGGGCCGCCGGAGAAGGGATGCGTGAACACCAGCGCGAACTCCAGTTTATCCGCACGCGGCAGCGCCGTTTCCTCGACGTAGAGCATCTGGAAATGGGCCTGTGCAGCGCCTGTCAGGCAACCTAATGTAACGGCGGCAAGTGCCTGGAGCAGTCGTCGTTTGATCGGCATGGTCGATTTCACCTTGAAATGTCGGATGACTGAATCGTGGCTTGATGGTTGTCTCCGCCCATGAACACAACGGAGTATTTCCCGGCTGGGGGCTGGAATGCGTAGGTGTTGTCGGTGCCGACGTTTCCTTCGAGCAACACCTTGTTGCTGGTGTCCTGGACATGGACTTTTCTGCCAGCGGCGGAGCTGCCGTCGGTGTAACCCGCCTCGCACTTCACCAGATCATCGCTCTCGATGTAGCAGTCGAAGACGGGGCCATGAGCGAAGGCTGCCTGGCAGAACACCAGGGCGCCGGCGATCAGTATCCGATGTGCTGAGCCTAGGGGTTTCATAAAGTCTTCGATCTCCACGGTCGAGGTTGATCATTGGAGCGGCGATTTGTGATCGCCGCTCGTATTGGGGCCAGGTGGCGCGAAGGCCGTCAGTAAGGAATCCAGGTTCGAACTCAGGAGTGCTTCGTACCCGTTGGCCGCGTCGGCGAGCATTCCCGGGTTGCCGGCGTCCAGTATCAACAACCGTGCGCCGCCGTCCTCGATGGCCTTGGCAATCCTGGCGTCCGGTGCCCACTTGTGGACCACCACGTGGATGTCACGCTCGCGCAGGTATCGGGTCAGTGCGGTGCAGTCGGCGTCGCTCCAGTCGATGTCCTGTCGGATGAACCAGCCGTCGACAAAAATCCCGAACTCGCCGAACAAGTAGGTGAACTCATCGGCCAGCGACAGCACGCGCAGATCCGGCACTGCCAGCAGCCGGGCACCGTAGTTGGCCTTGAGCTGGCGCAATCGGCCTTCGAGTGCGGCGAGGTTGCGCTCTATCCGAGGCGCATCGGGGGGAGACAGGCGTGCCAGGTCGGTAGCGATAATCGCCGACATGCGCATGGCGTTGACGGGGCCGAGCCAGGCGTACGGCGACAGTCCGCCATCGACGTCGCGTTCGGTTGCCCAGGGAACGTCGTTCGATGGCACGCGGGCCACGGCCACTCCGGGCTTGACGGTGTCCCATGAGTGCGAGGCATCGATCTCGACGATTCGCAGATTGTGGCGACGTGCCGTGGTGTAAAGCGGATCCGCGCGCCAGAGGTTACCCAGGGTAACCACGGCGGTGGCCTGCTGGAACACGGCGGGCTCCAGGCGCGACAGCGCGTTGGCCTGGCTTTCCATGGGCACGGCAGCGTCTGCCGGAAGGCGGACGACCTTGAGGGTTGTGCCGTCGCTGAGCGTCGAGGTGAGCGCATACACCGCCGGCAGTGCGACAAGCACCTGCTGCCTGCCGGTATCCGCGAAGGCAGAAAGCGGATTGCCCAGCAGCAGTACCAGCATCGCTAGCCAGGGTCGACGTGACATGCAAAGCCATTTCATACGCTGGCACCTCTGAACCGGGCCCCGGTAGCGCGGATGACGGTGGTGACGACGAACACCAGGGCGGCGACGATCACGATTGCGCCGCCTGTCGGTACGGGGATGTGGAATTGCATGGGTGCCAGGATGCCAACCACGCAGGAAAAAGTCGCGATCAGGATGGCGCGCACGACCAGCCCCGGGAGCGAATGGCTGATGTTGCGTGCTGCCGCGGCCGGTATGAGCAGAAGGGCTTCGACGAGTACTGCGCCGATGATTTTCAGGCAGGCTACCGTCACCAGGGTGACCAGTACGACAAACAGGTACTCGACGCTTCGCACGCGCACGCCGCGAGCATGTGCCAGGCTCGGATTGAGGCTGGCCAACAGCATGCCGTTGTACATCGGCAGTCCGAGCAGAGCACACGTCGCCGTTACCACAAGCAGCACGTTCATGTCGGTGTAGTCGACCGCCAGGATGGAACCGAACAGCACGCTTTCCATTACGTGCGTGTTGATCTTCGCCGACACGAACAGCAGCAACGAGGCCCCGACCGCCAGCGAGATGGACAAGAACACGCCGATCAGCGTGTCATTGGCCAGCGTGGTGCGGTGCTGCGTGTACTTCAGCGTCAGGGCGAACAGCAGGCAAAAGCCGAACATTGAGAAGTAGGGGGAGGTGTAGGACTCGCCGATCAGCACGCCAATGGCAACGCCGGTCATCGCCGCATTACCGACGGCCTGACTGAAGAACGCCATGCGCTTGATCATCACCATCGAGCCCAGCACGCCCAGTAGCGGTCCGATGAGCACTGCACAGAGCAGCGCATTGATCACGAACTCGTACTCGAACGGTTGCGGCAGGATGCCACTCGCGGCAAGCGCCTGGAGCTGGTTGCGAATCAATTCGTACAAGGCACTCATTGGGTAGCCTCCAGAGGGTAGGCGACCTGGTCGGGCGAACCATGGAACAGCACCCGCCGGTTGATAACGGTCACCGATTGCGCGATGCGCCTGACCTGTTCCAGGTCATGGTTGATCCAGAGGATGGTGACGCCGCGGCCGTTCAGCTCGGCCACCAGCGCCTCCACCAGTCGCACACCCGGTTCGTCGATGCCGGCGGTCGGTTCGTCAAGGATCAGTAGCCAGGGCGCCGGGCTGATCGCCTGGGCCAGCAGCACTCGCTGACGCTGGCCACCGGACAGGCTGCCAAAAGGTTTTGCGCCCATTCCGGCCACGCCGGTGCGCTCCAGTGCTTGGGCATTGGCCGCCTTGGCAGATCGGCTTGAGCCCAGGAAGGCCGGCCTGCGTTGACCGAGAAGGGCCATGATGTCGTTGACCGTCATCGGCACGTTGCGGTCGAAGTCCGGCAATTGCGGGACATACCCCATGGGTGTCGTGACCTCGCCTTCGAACCGGACCGTCCCTGAATGCGGCATCTGGCCCAGCAGCGCACGCACCAGTGAAGTCTTGCCGCCGCCGTTCGGGCCTACCAGGCAGTGCAGCGCACCGGCTTCTACCCGGAAGCTCACTTTGTCGAGCACTTGCGTACCTCCCAATTGCAGGGAGACGTCATCGAACACTATGGCGGGGCCGCGCATCGCTTGTTCCTCTTTCATCGCGTTCATCGCTGCGTAAACTCAACGGCTTCGGCCAAGGTCTCGAGGTTTTCACGCATTGCTACCTCGAATTCGTCCGGGCTGTAGGTATTGCCGGTGATGTGAGACAGCGCGAACACCTTCACGCCGGTGGCTGCCTCGATAGGCTTGGCCAGGTCGAGGGAGAAATTCTTCTCGGCAAAAAGCACACGCACATTGGCCTTCTTGATCGCGTCGATGGTGTTGGCCAACTGGCGCGCAGTCGGCGCGACGCCGTGACGCGGCTCGATCACCGCACTTACGAACAGGCCGAACTCTTGCATCATGTAGTCGTAGCCAGCGTGCGTTGTCGCGCACCGGAAGGAAGACAAATCCAGCGCGGCGAAACGGGTCATGAAGCCGGCCCTTAGCGCCCGGATACGCGCGGCATACTCCAGGGCGTTTTGTCGATACGCCGCAGCGTTGTCCGGGTCCAGCTCCCCCAGCCGGCGAGTGATCTCGAAGACCTGTTGTATCGCTGCCGTGGTGGATACGAAGGTATGCGGATTGACCACCTTGACGCCGTCCTGGCCGCCGCCGATTGGAATGAGCGCAACCGAGGCATTGGCCTGGATGATCGGCAGGGTCGCCCCGCGGCCAGCGGCCTTGATGATCTGGAAGGCCCATTCATCGTGTCCGATGCCGTTGACGACCAGAACATCGATATTCATCGCGCGGGTGATGTCATCGGGCTGCGGCTGGTAGTTGTGCGGATTCGCTTCCGCCGGGATGAGCGCAACGACTTCCGCCCGATCTCCAACGATATTTGCCACGAAGCTGTAGTAGGGATGCAGTGTGACGCCGATCTTGAGCTTCTTGCCCGAAGAGGGAGCCGGGCTGGCGAGTGCGATGGCGGGTATCAGCAGCAATAGCGCGATGCATCGGCGCCACAGTGCGCGGTGTTTCGTAGAAACGGTCATGGCTGGGTTCCTTTTACGCGTTCGACTTCGCTGGCACCGTTGTAAGGGATGACCTGGCGCCAGCCATCGCCGACTAGCGATTCGGGCTTGACGATGCCAGGGTAGGGCGCGTTCGGGTCGCGGTGGACCCAGATCGTCGCTTGGTTGGCCCACATGACACCGGCATGCGCGTGACCGATGACGAGCAGGTAGGCGCTCTGGCCCGGCGCGCGGCCGCCGGAGCCGTAATAGACCGTAGCGCCCTGGCCCTGGGTGGCTTGCGACACCTTGTTGGCGGTCTGGTCCGGCGGGGTGACAGGCGCATCGACGTGCACGTCGCCGGAAGCGGCATGCGGCAGGTGAGTGCCAGGCAGAATCAATTGCCACTGCACCTCGCCATTGGTCTTCCAGAAGGCGTCACGGTAGAAGGGCGGCAGCAAGATTTTCTGCGCACGCTCCAGCGTGATCCAGCCGCCGGTATCGTTGTTGAACCAGATGATTTCTTCACCGGCCGGCAGCAGAGCGCTGTGAATCGCCTGATCGACCGCACCCAGGCCATCGAAGGAACGCACCTGCCAGCTCAAGGTTATCGGTGGGCCGACTTTCTGGGGTCGCAGCGTTATATAGCCTGCCACGCTGGCGATGACTGCCAGGGCCGCAAGCAACAGTGCCAGCGATTCCCATCGGCCGGATACCGGGCGCACCACCTTGATTGAGCTGTTTGCGTGATCGCTGGGCATATCTGCACCGGATGCGCGACGCGGCGATAGACGAGCCATCAGAGAAACGCGATCCAGCGGCCGAGGAACACCACGCCCGCCCACAATGCCAACGAACTGAACCCCGCGACACGCGCCTGGCTGGGAGGCGTTAGCGTTGTGTCCCATTCGGCAATGCGGCGAAAGACGCCCAAATGGAATACCCCCATGTTGAGCCCCGCCAGCAGTAACAAGCCCATCTTGCACAAGAATGCGGTGTTCTCGGCATAGGTCGTGGCATTGGCGGCGAACATGAGCAGGCCGGTGATCACGCAAGCCACGAAAGCGACCCAGGTGAACGGCAGCAAATCTTTTATCAGCCGTAGCGCGCTGCGGCGATGGGAGGCAACGCCGAGCAGACGCAAATCGACGACGGCGATGGTCCCGAACACAAGAGCGATGCCGATCACATGTACCGATTCAAGGGCTGGAAAGACGGAGCCCGACTCTCGGATGAAGGTGGCGACAGAGGTGTCCTGGAGGGCTTGTAGTGTTGGTTGAATGTCCATGGCGAATACCTGGGAGCTTTCGTTGAAAACGCTTAGATCGCGTAGGCGATCCAGCGACCACAGATGATGACGACGCACCACAAGCCGATCGACAGCCAGGCTAGCGCCTTGACAAGAGGAGGCTTGTCATCACGTTGTGCATCGTCGGCAGGGCGCAGAAGGGGGCGCCGCAGAAGCAAGGTCAGCGTGAACGCACTCACGACCAACGCCATCTTCAGCCAGAAGGTCGAGTTGACGAGTACGCGATCAGGCTCGGCGATGATCATGATCAACCCCGTGAAGAGCAGGACGAGGAGCGCATTGCGCATCCACGGGTAGTACCGGCGAACGACGCCACGCAAGGGCTCGTCCGTGGCGAACACACCCGCCAGCCGAAGATCGGAGATGACCGCAGAGCCGAAGAGCACTGTGATAGCGAGGATATGAATGCTCTGGACGGTGGGTATGATCCAGAGAATGTCCCGGATGGCTGTGCTCAAAGGTGACGCATAGATCCAGGCAATGATGAGTGATGATGACATTTGCTGTTCTTCCCAATGGGTTAGAAGTCTTGAGGCTTTGCGATCGAGCGCAGACCCGCCGCATCTTCTGGCAGTAGGTACCCTTCCTTGATCGAAAGGGCCTTGGCGTCTTCGAATTTCTGTTCGTAGTTGCTGAAGCTTCCATAACGCTGGCCAAGGACGTCCCTGGAGTAAGGCACCTTGGTGTCGTAGATCAGTCCGCAGCCGGTCTCCTGATCCGTGAGGTAGGTCGCACTGGGCACCTGGATCCACGGTGGGCGTACGCCCCCTTGCAGGTTGCCGGTAACAGGGTCGCGCGCGGCGGTCTTGCCATCGCGGGCGACCCGCGGAGCATTCGGCATGGGTTTGCCTTGGCGCACCCATTGGTCCATGCGATCCAGGAGCGCGGAGACGATCAGTTCCGCCGGTTCGTCGTACAGCGTCCGGCACCGTGGGTCGTCGCCCTTGCCGATGTCGGCAGCGAGCTGTTCGGTATGCTCCGTACCAAGGTCGGCCAGCCGCAGGTGTGGCATGCCGGTCACTTCGTAGTAGCGAATCTGCGGGCTGTCGGTGTCCGGCGGCAGGTTGATGCCTTCGATCACGTCGTGCATCAGTTCGGACTGGCTGTAGACGGTCACGAACGGCACGCCATCGGGCGTATGGCGCGGCACCCGGATGACGTCGCCGCCCACTTCTCCGTAGGCCATGCGGCCGGTCATGTAGGCATCGATCAGCGGCCTTGCGTCGGGCATGCGCCATTGCTGGTGCCGGCCCTGGTCGAGGTAGTCCATCCAGACTTGCGCGGTTACGGCCCAGCTATTGACGTAGATGCGTTGAACATCGAGACCTGCCAACGGGCTTTGCGCTGCATTGGTTTTCAGCAGCAACGCCAGTTGCGCCCCGATGCCCTGGGACTGTGGAGCGAACGGATCGGGAGCTTCACCGCGGGTGAAGTGTTCCGGGTCGTAATAGGTGCCCAGCGGCGCGTAGCGTGCAAAGTCGAAGCGGCGCATGAACTCGAAGTTCACGATCCGTCCGTACTGGGCGATCTGCTCGGCCTCGGCAGCCGGGGTGTCCGAGATGAACTTGGGATCGACTGGCGGCTTGTTCACATTCAGCGTGTACCCGACGTACGCGTAGCCGCGACGCAGCAAATAGTCGCGGGTCAGGATCCATCCCGCGGCGCGCTCGCCGAACCAACTGAACGGCTCGATCACGACCGTGCCATTGAAGCGCGCGGGGTCAGCCGGTTTGCGCACCAGAATGCGTGTGGTGTAAGGCGCCTCCAACAGGGTTTTGCCCGAAGCGGTAATGGCCGGGGCAACGCCTTGCAGGTAAAACTCCTCCTCGATGTAGCCGTACTTGTCGAGGTCGCTGTATTCGGTGCCCGGGCGTTTCGCCGACGAGAGCGGTGGCTTGCCGGAGGGCGGCACCGCGATGGCCGTGGGCATGCGGGGCACCTCGGCGAATGTGTTCGACGTGAGGATCAGCAACAGCAGGGCGCTTTGCAGCGTCGGCCGCAGGATGCTGAGGGTTGTCAGTCTTTCCATTTGGTCAGCTCCGATGGCGATTAATGGCGACTTCACTCGAGACTGAGGGATGCCTTGCCCTCTTTATCGATCACGATCTGATTGTTCTCGCAGACATACTCTTGAATGGCGTAGTTGGACCGTTTGTACTCGAACGTGAAGCGATACGGGGTCTTGAGCACCTGCGGGTCCTCGATCACGACCTGGTTCTCCAGGTGATCCGGCGCCGTCAGCCTGATGCGTTCGATGATCTTCATGTCTTTGCCGTGCGGAACGTCGTAGAAACTCACGTCCGTTCGCACTCGTTGTGTTTCCACGACGAGCGTGTCGCCTTCCCAATGGCCGCGTGAATGGCCTTGATATTTAGGGTCCAGGGTCTCTTTTGCAGGCATCGCTTCGTTCAAGAGAATCCGGCGGACCTGCTGGAGATACTCACCGAGGACAATCACTTGCTTGTCGTCGTGAATGATCTGGATCGGGAAGAGCGCCGCCATCAACGTTGGCATTCCCTCGGGCAGGCATCTGGAACTTGTTGTGGCCAACGGCGTTCCGGCCTCGTTCGCAGCGGCTTGCTTCTTCTTCAGCGCGACGTATTCGTCGGCATAGGGCGCCTTCAGGTCCATCGGCCCACCCGGGTGCACCGGGTTGTCGGGGTTCTCACCGAACCAGTCGTCCGGGGTTCGTTCCCAGGTGCCGCTGATGTCGGGGCGTGCGCTGACGCTGTGTTTGTCGCTTAGAGGTTTCGAAGGTGTTGCGGCGCTGCACATCCCGGCGGCAGTCACGAGGGCGATACCCAGGAAGATCATTGCCGTGTTCAAGGTTCGTGTCGGTTTCATTGAAACGTCTCCACGCTGCTGGTCTGGTCGGTGAGTTCGTCAGGAAGCCGGGGAGGGACTTCTCATCCGCCGCCCGTGAGTACGACGTCTCCGCTCTTGATTTCCACGAGCAGCCCGCCTGGCTCACCGTTTTTCAACGGTTTGAAGGACACCTCGGCAGTCTCGCCGGCCTTGATCGACTCAGCGGTCCAGCCCGTGCGCTGTAACGCGTTGACACTGCCCGTTTCGATCTTGAATCGCTGGGCCGGCGGGCCGGGCGTATCGACGTAAATCGTGATGTGGGGATTGGTCCAGGCAAAGCGCTCGACGACACCCTTGATCGAGACGGTCTGGGTCTGGTCGAAAAGCGCGAACGAATGGTGAGCACTGGCAACAGGTGCCAGGGCACTGCAGGCGAAGAGGGTCAGAAGACAAAGCCCCTGACGTAACAGCGGGGAGGGTGACAAAGGGGTCATGACAGGTGCCTCGGTTCTTATGGTTCTTATGGGCCCAGCATAGGGGGAGTGCGCTCAGAGGCCGTAGCCCAAAACGGCAACTATTGAAGGCGCTGAGGATGTTTTGCAGTGGGGGAGGTATCGCGCGAAGGGATGGACGGCCAGCCCCTTGAAAGTGCTGATTTGGGTTACCGCTTGCGCGACCCAAGCCGGAACACTCATGGCTCGCCTCATAAATATAAAAACAGGAGAGACGTCATGCGCACCCTCAGTTACGCCCCATTACTTTCGCTGGTCGCACTCTGTACATTTGAGCCGCAGGTACACGCCTACCAGCTCTACAACGAAGACGATGGTGGAACCGTCCTGAACGCCGACCTGTCGGCGGCGTTTGGCTGGTTCGGCAGCGAGAAAAACTACATTGGCGACCCTGAGAGGGAGCCCGGCAGGATGCGCTGGCAAGAAGGCTTCGCCAAGTACGGTCTCAACGGCACGACAAACAAGATCAATGCCGGTTCCGTCTATGGTGGGCTCAGCTGGATCAGTACGGGATCATTTGGCGATGGGGACGCGGGAGGACTCACCGTCGGGGATGAAAGAAGAACGGCTGTGGAAGACGCCTACCTGGGCTGGAAGTCAGGTGATCTGATTCCAGCACTGGGCAAGGACGGCGTTGATTTCTCTTTTGGCCGCCAGCTCGTTACGGTGGACGGCTTCCTGATCACCGATGACGGGTTCGCCCCCGGGAAGGCCTTCAACCCTATCGAGGGCGTAAGGGATGGCCGGTTCAATCGCGGTGGCGCCTTTTACCTTGGCCCGCGGTTGGCGTTCGGGAATACGGCAGTCTTGAAACTGGGTGGTCTGGAGGGCCTGCACGGTAGCCTGATATGGCTCAAATCCGATAACCCGGGGCAGTCGAAGACCGAAGTGGCTGCCGCCACCCTCGACTACACGACGCCCGTCGGCTCGATCGGTTCGACGTACGTGCACGGCCTGGATGTTGACGAGCGATATGCCTTTGGTGATCGGCTTGAGCGCAAGGGCATGAACGTCTACAGCATTCGTGGGCAGGGCAATGCCGGGATCGAGAATGCCGACTTTGCGTTCGAGGTCGCACGTCAGGAAAAACGCTCGGGCTCACAGCGGGCGATGTTCTTCGAAGCGGGCTACACCTTTGCCGACACCCAATGGCAACCGACGGTGAGCTATCGATATTCGCGCTATTCCGAAGGTTACGACTTTCTGTTCCAGGGAGGTTTTCGCAAGCGATACCAGGGTGAAGTCGCCGCCAATTACGCAGGTTCAGTGACCTCGAACATGGCGATCAACGACGTGCTCCTCTCAGTCAAGCCGACCGATAAATTGACCCTTAACGCAATGGCCTTCAACTACCACCAGCTCTCCCGTACGCATGAGCAGGACTTCGCTGCACGTGAGGTCGACCTTTTTCTGGATTGGATGGTGACGGATAACGTCACACTCTCGCCTCTGGTCGGCTTCTACAAGCCCGAAAAGTGGCTCGGGGACGGTGGTCTGCAGAGCGGGAGCGCATCAACGAACACTTACTTCCAGTTCATCGTGTGGATGACGTTCTGAGTCGCCGCTCACGCCGTAACGACGAAGGTTTGTTGCCGGTATCTTGATCGGGGGCGCCACCCGCGGTGGCGCATTCCCGATGGGAGGTCGCCAGGCAACAGACGATCGAGGAGGGGCCAGGCTAGGTGGTTTTTTTGCCGACGAAGCCCATCTCGATTGGGGTCTTTATGTAGAACACAGAGATTTCCTCAGCCTCCAGCCTCTTGAGCAACCTTTCGGATTCGTCCTCGGTGATAGCCATGCGAATCTCCGTAGGCTGATCCGCGAGTTCAAAAAAATGCGAAGAGTGCAGTCGACCGGTGTGTCCAAAACCCTCGATAGCCGTAGAGAGAGTCGCACCACGCAGCCCCATCTCCTTGGCCACATCGACGATCCATTCGCCAAGCATCTTTCCCTGATAACGGCGGTTCTGTTGAGTGAAGAAAATCACCAGAAAACCTTTCATTTTCATCTCCTCATCGCATGCCAATGATTTGATAGGACAAAAGCCCGGCAGCGGTCATCACCAACGAGCCTACGACGTGCAATGAAATTGAGCCGAGCGCCCAGAGCAGTCTGCCTTCCTGGATCAGGGCAACTGTTTCGGCGGAAAACGTAGAAAAGGTGGTAAGCCCACCGCAGAAACCCGTGATGATCAGCAGGCGCCACTCAGGACTCAAGGTGGGTGAGGCGGCCAAAAACGCGATAGCCAGGCCAATGATGTAGCCCCCGACCATGTTCGCGACCACCGTGCCCGGGGGAATCGTGGGGAACAGGGCGTTCAGCTTCACGCCCAGGAGCCAGCGCAACCAGGCACCAAGTGACGCACCAACGGCGATAACAGCGAGTGATTTCAGCATGGCGGGCTCACCTCGTCAGACCTGGGCCAAACTGATAGCAGGTAAGCACAACAGAACTGAAGACTTCAAGAGCCCCGTACGCAAGTGACTGTACCGGGACCCCTCAGGTCAGAGCCACGAAGGCGTGGACATCTTGCGCCCACGCCTCATCAAGTTACAGCATGCGGCGCAGGACGTCGTTTCGAGGGTCCCGGTCGTAAAACCGATGTTTGAGGGCGCCTACGACATGCAACAGGATCAGCCCGAGCAGGGTGTAGGCGAGCACTTTGTGCAGCCATTGGAAGACGACGAACCAATTGTCATTTTTCGGAAGGAGCTCAGGCAGGTTGACCCCAAAAAAGAACACCCCGTCGCTCATCGTGTAAGTGCTCGACATTGAGTAGCCCATCAACGGCACGATCACGACGAGCGCATACATGACACGCTGCGTAAGCCTTGACAGGAACCTTTCATAACTTGCCAGCGTTTCCAGCGGCTGCGGAAGCACGGGGGTCCGAAAACGCAGGGCGATCTGAGTCAGGACAACCAGAAACACCAACAGTCCAAAGGATTTGTGCCACGGGTAATAGAGCTCGTACTTGCTCGCCACTTCGTCATTCAGACCGGTCATATGCCAGCCTGCCCAGAGGAGGCCCGCGATGAGTGCGGCGCGCACCCAGTGCAACATTCGCAGGGACGTCGGATACCGATCGGTTGTTTGTTGATCTATCGGGTTCATCGCAGTCTCTCCATTGATTATCAACGGCATCAGGGATGCACTTTTGAACGCTAACCCTCGCGGCACAGGGTCCGGAGGGTTATTCGGTCAGGACAGGGATCGTGCTCAGGAAGGTAGCAGCACGGTGATGACTTTCTCCTCGGTGTAGGCCACCGCGCCGGCGAACCCGCCTTCACGGCCGATACCGCTGGTCTTTACGCCGCCCCAGGGCAGGTTGGCGTCCAGCGGGCTCCAGCAGTTGATACCCACGGCACCGGCCTTCACCGCAGCGGCTACGCGGTGCGCTCGCACCAGGTCGGTCGTCCAGACCGTGGCCGCCAGGCCGTAGGAGGAGTCATTGGCCAGTGCGATAGCTTCCTCTTCGCTGTCGAACGTGATCAGCGTGCCGACGGGCCCGAAGATTTCGTCTTGGGCGATCGCCATGGCGTTGTTCGCGTTGGTGAAGATCGTCGGCCGGACAAACCAGCCCCGTTCTGGCGTCGATACACCGCCGGCCAGTAGCGAGGCGCCTTGGTCTATACCCAGTTGGATGTATCGGTTAACGCGATCGAATTGTGCTTTCTTGGCCACCGGTCCCATCTGTACACCGGGCTGGCGAGGGTCGCCCACGTTGACTGCCTGCGCGGCATCGGCCAGCGCTGCGCCGAAGCGATCTGCGATGCTGCGGTGCACCAGGATGCGCGAGCCGGCTGCACAGACCTGGCCCTGGTTGGCGAACAGGCCGAGCGCACACCCGCGCAGCGCGTCGTCGAAAGAGGCATCGTCGAAGACAATCTGGGGGCTCTTGCCGCCCAACTCCAATGCCACGCGCTTGAACAGTACACCGGCGGTGCGCTGGATTTCGCGTCCGGCCTCGGGGCTGCCGGTGAAGCTGATCTTGGCAACGAGCGGGTGTTCGCACAAGGCGCGACCCACCTCATTGCCGTAGCCGGTGACCACGTTGATCACACCGTCAGGGAAGCCCGCTTCCTGAGCCAGCACCGCCAGGTGCAGGGCAGACTGCGGCGTCTCTTCCGAAGGTTTGATGACCACGGTGCAGCCTGCCGCCAGCAACGCGGCGAGCTTCCAGACGGTGATCATCAACGGCGAATTCCAGGGAACGATGGCGCCGACCACGCCCACGGGCTCGCGTACCGTGTACGAAAGGGTCTTGGTGCCGAAGTAGCCACCGGTGGGAATGGTGCGTCCCTCAAGCTGGTTGGCCCAGCCGGCGGCGGCACGCAGGTTGGCGATTGCGTTGGGCAAGTCCATCCGGCGCGGTTCGATGGGTGAGCGACCGATGGCGTTGGCGTCCAGATCGGCCAGCAATTCGCTGTCGCGTTCAACCAGGTCAGCGAGTTTAGATAGCAGTCGACCGCGCTGGGCGCCGTCGAGCTGGCTCCAGGCGCCACCCTCAAGTTGGCGGTGTGCGGCCCCCACTGCGCGGTCCACGTCCTCAGTCGTGCCCTGTGCGGAACTGCCGTACACCTGTTCTGTCACGGGGTTGACGAGGTTTATGCGACGGCCGTCGGAGGCTTCGAAGGACGCGCCTTCGATGAAGTGATTCAAGTGCTCAGTCATTTTGCGGTCCATAAGTGATGTGCAGTGGTCGGGTCATGCCTCAAGGGAAGCCAGGGCGTCGCCGAAGATGTCCAGTGCCTTGAAGAACAGCGAGCGTGAGATCGTCAGCGACGGCATGACTCGCATCACGTTGCTGTAGCGACCACAGGGAATCATCAGCACGCCGTGGTTCAGCAGGTAACCCATGAGCTGGCCGATTTTTTCGGGCGCCAGGGGAGCCTTGGTGGCTGGGTCTTCAACCAGTTCGATACCGATCATCAGGCCGCGGCCGCGGACTTCAGCGACGAACGGGCTGTTGAAGCCACGGATACGTTCCTGCGCCTCCAACCCCAGCGTGTGCGCACGGTTGAGCAGATCGAGCTCCGGGTCCTGCAGGATGCTGATGTTGGTCAGCGCCACTGCCGCGGACAACGAGTTGGCGGCGAAGGTATTGGGCATTGATCCGTCAGGAATCGCGGCCGCCAGGTCCGAACGCATGATCAGGCCCGCCATTGGCAGGTCGCTGCCGATGCCTTTGCCGAATGTGAGCATGTCCGGCTTCACGCCCGAGTGCTCGACCGCCCACATCTTGCCGGTGCGCCCTGCGCCGGATTGCACTTCATCGACGATCAGCAGCGTGCCGCTACGGTCGCATGCTTTGCGCAACAGCTGCAGGAATTCTGGTGAAGGAGGCACGTAGCCGCCTTCGCCCTGCACCGGCTCTACGATAACGGCAGCCACATCATCGGCGGCGGTGTAGGGGGTGTTCAACAGGTAGTCCACGTATTCGCCGGCGATCTGCTCGGCGCTTTTGTGAGTGGTGTCGAAAGGGAAACGGTAGGCGTAAGGGTAGGGGGCGTGAATCACCCCGCCCATTTGGGCTCCGTAACCCTTGCGGTATGCCGTACCTGTCGTCAGGGAACCCGAGGCGTTCCATACGCCGTGGTAGCCTCCATGAAAGGCGATGATCTGGTGCCGCCCGGTGATGCGTTTGGCGAACTTGATGGCTGCTTCAAGCGCATCGCTGCCGCTTTGCGTGAAGAAGGTGATGCAGTCGCCACGCAAGCCGTCGGGCGCGATCTCGGAGAGCTTGGCCGCCAGCTCGGTGCGCCGGGTGCTGTTGACCTCCAGGGCATGCATCAGCACTTCGGACTGTTCGCGGATCGCCTGCACAACTTTCGGGTGGCAGCGGCCTACGCTGCTGACGCCCACGCCGGCGGACAAATCGATGTAGGTGTTGCCATCCGGGTCTTTGAAGGTAGCGCCGAAGGCACGGTCCATCGCCACGGGCATGCGTCCGCCGCCGCGCGCCATCGACTCGGTACGCGCCGACAACGCCAGGGCCTCGCTGGTTTTGGGGCCGGGAAGTGTGCTGGAGGTAATTCGCGGGGCATCCGCGAAGTGGAGGGATTCAAGTTTGGCTTCACTCATGACGTTCACTCTGGATGTCGATTTAAGTGTGCTGATCATCTCCGTGGTGTGTGTATGGCCGGTAGCCCGAATTGGCATATGAGTGGACCGCCCTGAGCGCACTGTCCAGTGAATTTAAAATCTCATAAAGAATTGTGCAAAATTCTCACTATGTGCGAATATCGCATAGGAAGGCGATCTAAAAACAAGAATATTGGCAGAGGCTTTCGACATCATGAAAAATCAGACTATCAGCCATTTCAGAGACGTCCATGTTCATGCGGCCACCGTCCAGGAGTGGAATCAGGACTACAGTCAGCTAACGGCAGGCTCGACTGAGAGTTCGCTGATGCAGTTGTCGACGGCGGGTGTCCACGTCTTTCTCGAGCAGATCAACCAGCGTGTCGTGCAGCACGGCGTGGCTCCCCGAGGCAAGATGTGCTTTGCCGTGCCGATCACCACCCCGGGTTCGATTCGGATGCAGGGACGGGAGGCGGACGATAGCAGCCTGTTCTTTCTTCACGGTGGCGAGGAGTTCATGTTCCATATGCCGATGGGCATGGAGCTGCTGTCGATCACCTTTGAACGTGAATTGTTCGAGCAGGCGTTGGCGCAAACGGCTTCGGCGAAGGAGGTCAGCCTGTTGCTGCGTCAGCCGGTGATCAGGGTTTCCACGCCGCGCTTTGCAGACGCTCGTCGCCGATTGCTGGCAATGTTCTCCCAGGCCCTGGTGTACGAAGAACTCGACAGCACGCGAGATCGGGAGCGGGAGCTGGCGCTGGAACAGGCGATGCTCGGCGAGTTGCTGCAACTCATGACCGACCCGGCTTGCGACAAGCAACAACGCTCCGCAAGCTCCACGCGCAGCTTCATTGTCGAGAAATGCCACCGTTTGGCGACCGCGGAGATGATCGACGTGCCCAGCGTGATCGAGTTGTGCCAGCGACTCCAGGTCAGTCGGCGTACCGTGCAGAACAGCTTTCGCTCGGTTGCCGAGACGACGCCGCTGAATTACTTGCGCTCTGTGAGGCTCAACGGTGTACGCCGGACCTTGATGTCCACCCGCGCGTCGCATCTCTCGATCGGCGATGCCGCTGCCCAATGGGGCTTCTTTCACCTCAGCCATTTTGCGGCGGAGTACCAGGAGCTGTTCGCAGAGTTGCCATCCCATACCCCCCGCGCTGCCATCACCGGTTGCGCTCATGCCTGAACACCCGCCCGCTGAAAGCAGTGTGGGGTGACCGTTGGCTTCACAAGGATGTAGAGAAAGATGAATAGCCTGCGCCGCCTGCTCATGGTCTTCGACCTGTTTCGCCCGGAACAACCGGTCATCGATGTGGACATCATTTGCCGGGAGCTCGGCTACACGTCCGCCACCGCCTATCGTTATCTGCGCGAACTGGGCGACGCGGGCTTTTTGAAGCGATTACCGCGCGGTTATGCGCTCGGCCCGCGAATCGTCACGCTGGAGCATCTGATGACGAACTACGATCCGTTGTTGGCATGCAGCCGGGACCTGGTCGACAACCTGGTCGTCGACACCGGCCTGGACGCGCTGGTCAGCGAGTGGCATGGCGACTCCGTGGTCAACGTGCTGATCCATCGTGGCTCCGATGCTGGACCGGTCGGTAGCGGCAGGGGGCGGTCGATCGATCTTTTCCACAGCGCGACCTCCCGGGTCGTACTGGCTTATCTGCTACCGCGCCAAATCCGACGTGTTTACGACGCGCACGTGAACCCATCCGAATTGCAGCATCTGGGGCTGGAGTGGAAACCGTTCATCAAGAGCCTGCTCGCCATCCGCAAACAGGGCTACTGCATCAGCGAAAGCGAGCTGCACCCAGGACGCAGTGGCGTCGCGGCGCCGATCTTCGACGAAAAGCAGCGCGTCCTCGGGAGCATGACCCTGGTGGGGCGCAGTGAGCGGTTCGGTGCGTTTCAGCAAGGCTATCTGTGCGACCTGGTGACCGGCGCGGCGTCGGAACTGACGGCGCGTCTCGCTTCGCAGTGAGGTCAGGCTGGCGGATGGCGCTGTTCAGGTGATGGCGTAACAGGTTACCGATTTGGGATACCGGGGCGTTCACGGTGAGGCATAGGATCGAATCCAGCGTGCGATAAAAGCGACAAGCTCTATCGGTGACGGTGAACGGCTTGCTGCACCGATCCTACAGCGACTGCCTCATACAATAAGGTCAAGAACATGAGCGTATCTATCCCGATCAACAGTTCGACGGAGTTGAAGCGTGGTGCCCTGGGTGTTGGTTTCATCATCTTCTTCGTGGTGTCGGCGGCGAGCCCGTTAAGTGTCATCGCCGGTGGCTTCCCGATTGGCATCATGCTGGGCAATGGCGCCGGCACGCCGGCGTTGCTGATCCTGGCGTTGCTGGTGTTGCTCGCGTTCTCGGTGGGTTACACCACCATGTCCCGGCACCTGACCAATGCCGGCGGTTTTTATGCGTTCACCTCCCGTGGTTTGGGTGGCCTGGCGGGCGGAGCGGCCGGGGTGTTGGCGATGTTTGCCTATAACATTCTTCAGGTCGGGTTGTATGGCATGTTCGGCGGGGTGGTCAGTGGCACCATGGAAAGCATGTTCGCACTGGTGCTGCCGTGGTGGTCTTACTCGCTGATGGCGATGGCGAGCATTGCGATTCTGGGCTATCGCAAGATCGACCTGTCGGCGCGGCTACTGTCGGTGATGGTGATCGCCGAGTACCTGGCGATCCTGATCCTGGATTTTTCCATCCTCAAATCCGCCGGCGACAGCGGCATCAACCTTGATGCGTTTGATCGCAGTCATGTGTTCAGCGGCACACCGTCAATCGGCTTGCTGTTCTGCTTCGCGGCATTTATCGGCTTCGAGGCGACGACTATTTACGGCGAAGAGGCCAAGAACCCGCAGCGTACTATCCCGATTGCCACCTACTGCTCGGTGTTGCTGATCGGTGGTTTCTACGCACTGTCGGTATGGTCGATGGTGGTGGGCGTGGGTGCGGACAAAATCGTGCCGATGCTGCAGTCCTTGCAGGACCCGACGACGTTTATCTACGGCATGTCCGACCACTTTGTCGGCCCCTGGCTGACTCAGATTATCCGGGTGCTGTTCATGGTCAGTATCTATGCCGGCCTGCTGGCGTTTCATAACGCCGCGGCCCGTTACTTCTACGCGATTGGGCGTGACGGCCTGTTGCCGCACCGCTTGGGTACTACCCATCGCGTGCACCAGAGTCCTCATATGGGGTCGGCGTTGCAGAGCCTTATCTCGGCGGTGGTGGTACTGATTTTCGCCGCCATGGATGCCGATCCGATCCTGCAGCTGTTTGCCTGGCTGTCCAACTTGGCCACGCTGTGCGTGATTTTGTTGATGGCGCTCACGTCCGTAGCGGTAATCTTCTTTTTCCGGCGTCACCCCGAACTCAAGGTGGGGATCTGGCGTGGGCGGATTTTCCCCGGTTTCTCTTGCATTGCCCTCTTGGCGGTCCTGGTACTCGCGGTGGTGCATTTCGATGTACTGACGGGCGCCAGCCTGGCCTTGTCATACAGTCTCTGCGCGATCATTCCCGCGGCCCTGCTGGGTGGCGTGTTCCTGGCGGCTCGACTTCGCAAGGCGTCGCCGCAACGGTACCAGGCATTGGGCAGCCACAAGCTTTAAGGCCCCCACGCAGAACCGTTCAACCAAATCTGCGTTTTGCTTACCAAGGATGGTCTGCGACCTCACGCGGCTGCGCCTGTCTGCTCAACTTGACCAGCAGCGATGCGATCAACAGCAGGACTGCCGACGCTGCCAGCACGGCAACGAAGCCTGCATCGAACGCCGCACGGGCGAATGCGCTCAGCATCGCGCGGCCTTCGGGTGACAACGTCTCGGCGACGACCAACGCGTCGTCGAGACTCTCGAATGTCGCGGGGTTCAGGGTCAGCCATGACGGAATCATCAGGCCCGCCGAATACGCATAAATCGCCGATGACAGACTGCCCGCCAGCGTCACACCCACAGCACCGCCCAGTTCAAAGGACACTTCCTCGATGGAGGCGGCCATGCCGGCTTTATCGGCGGGCACGCTGAGCATGATGGTGCTGGACGAAACGGTCAGTGCAGCGCCAATCGTCAAGCCCAACAGGGCAAGGCTGGCGACTTGCAGGTAAACCGCAGCGTTGTACAGCAAGAGATAGCTCAGCATCGCGGCTGACGACAGCAGCAACGTCCAGCACAGCATCCGCCGGTTTCCCAGGCGCGGCAGGTAGTAACCGGCAAGCGGCCCTGCGACGAAGGAGCCCAGTGGGAGGGGAAGGATGAACAATGCCGCCTCCAGCGGCGACATGCCGAGCACCAGTTGCAGGCGCTGGCTGAACACCAGTTCCATGCCGATCAACGCAGCGGCCGACACGACTGCTGAAATGACGGCATTTCTGAAGCCAGGCGTGGTGAACAGCGCCAGATCGAGCATCGGCTGTGCGGCACGGCGTTGGCGTCGAATGAACAGCGTCAGGAATAGCGCACCCAGCACGACCGCCACCAGCATGCCGTCGAAGGAGGGCGCCCGTTTACCGAGTTCCTTGACGGCATACGCCAGGCTGATCAACCCGATCATGACCTGCAGCGAGCCCAGCCAGTCCCATCGCTTTTTGGCATCCCCCGGGTGATTCGGGATCAACACCGCGCCGAGGACCAGTGCCACCAGCACAATAGGCACGTTGATCAGAAACACCGAGCCCCACCAGAAATGCTCCAGCAGCAGGCCGCCCACTACCGGGCCGAACGCAGCGCCCCCTGAGGCAACCGATGCCCAGATGCCGAATGCCATCGCCTGCTCGCGCGGGTCGGTGAACGTCATCCGCACGATGGCCAAAGTAGCCGGCATCATCATCGCTGCGCCGACGGCCAGGAAGCCACGGGCACCGATCAATACGCTGGCCGATGGCGAGAAGGCCGCGATCAGCGAGAACAGGCCAAACACACTCAGCCCGCCGATAAACAGGCGTTTGTGCCCGAGGCGGTCACCGAGTGTGCCCATGCCCAACAGCAGCCCGGCAGCGATCAATGCATAGATGTTGATGATCCAGAGCTTTTGCGAGGCCGAGGCATCGAGCTCACGGGTCAGTGTCGGCAGGGCGGTGTACAACACCGTCATATCAATGACGATCAGCAGCAATGCGCTGGAAATAATGGCCAGGATCAGCCAACGACGTGGGGGAATCATGGGGGACTCGATGAACGATGGTCGAAAGCCGGCAACTGTAACTCAGTCAAGACGTCAGCACCGGCAGGTAGCCTGCCGTGCCCCTTTACACTCGAAAATGGCCGACAAGCTGCTGTTGATGGTTGGCCATTTCATGGAGTGAGTCACTGGCCGTTGAGGCATCGCTCATCCGTTTGGTCAGTGTTTCGCTGATGCTGCGAATGCCACTGACCCGATGGTTGATATCTTCCACGACCGTGCTTTGCTCCAGGGCTGCGCTGGCGATCTGCTGATTCATCTGCTCGATCACATCCACGGCCTGGGAAATATTCTCCAGCGCCGTGCGGGTCTGTTGCACCTGGATCACGCTGTTGCCGGCTTGCTCGCGGCTCAGTTGGGTACTGTGCACCACCTCCTGGCTCAACTGCTGCAGCATCTCTATCACCGTGCGGACCTGTTCGACCGAGCTCTGGGTGTTGCTGGCCAGGTGCCTGACTTCATCGGCCACCACAGCAAAGCCGCGCCCCTGTTCGCCCGCTCTGGCCGCTTCGATGGCCGCGTTCAACGCCAGCAAGTTGGTCTGCTGCGCGATGGTGCTGATGACATCCAGCACTTGGCCAATCTGGGTGCTGCTATCGGCGAGGGCATGCACTTGCTTAAGGGTGGTGTCCAGACGCTGATCGAGGCTTTCGATGCTGCTTTCGGCGATGGAGAACACCGCTTGACCTGATCGGCTCGCGCTTTCGGCGGCTGTCGCTGCGTCGGCGGCACCGTGGGAGTGGCGTGCCACTTGCTGGGCACTGGCACTCATTTCGTGCAGCGCGGTCGCGGCCAGCTCCACTTCGCGGTACTGGCGTTGCATCCCTGCGCTGACTTCCCGGGCGATCCCCGACGAGGTATTGGCGCTGTTGCGGGTATCCAGGGAGGCGGTTTGAATGTCGCGAATAATTGGCTGCAACTTGTCCAGAAAACGGTTGAACCCATTGGCTAATTGGCCCAATTCGTCGCGTCGCCCGGCGGGCAGGCGTTGGGTAAGGTCACCATCGCCATCGACGATGGCATCAAGCAGACCTGCCACCTTCAGCAGCGGGCGTGTCACCCCGTAGGCGGCCAGCCAGATCAGCAACATGCCGAGGCAACTGGCCAATACCCCCAAGCAAAGGTTGAGCCAGTTGGCCTGGCGGCTTTTGTCGTCCAGTTCGCTTTGCATTTGCCGGGCGGGTGCCTGCACCAGGGCTTGGGGAACCTTGATCTCCAGTTGCCAGAGTGGATTGCCTGCCACGGGTTGCAGAGCCTGGCGTATATCGAGGGTGGTCCCGGAGACTTCGCCGCTGCGTCCTGCCACCTGGCCGGAGGCCGACACAATGGCCACTTCGCTGTTGCCTTGATACAGGTCCTGGCCGAGGTCGGCAGCCAGCTTTTGCAGCGTGTCGAGGCCAATGTCCATGCCGACCACGCCGAGGATCTTGCCGTTGGCGATCAGAGGGACAGAAATGCTGCTCATCAGGACTTTCTGGCCTTCCACCTCACTGGTGTAGGGCTCCACCACGCACGTGCGCCTTTGAGCTTGAGGGCAGGTGTACCAGACGTTTGTCGGTTCGCTGCCGGGGGGCGCTGTGTTGGTGAAGATTTGCGCCTCGGTGAGCACATCCTGGACCAATTGTCCCGGCTGGCTCTGTGACCAATACAGCGCAAAACGACCTTTTTCGTTGCTCGCCAGTGCACGTTGCCCGACGAAATTAGCGTCTGCGCCCGCCAACGCGTCAGGCAGAAGGATGACGTACAGGCCGAGCACTTTTTCGCGGTTGAGCAGTGTCTGACGGGTCACGCTGATCAGCGCTTCGCGCAATTGCCCAGCCGTGAGGCGTCCATTGAGCGTTTGATCGCGCAGTTGCAGAACCTGTTGCGCGAACCCTTCGCTATACAGCGCCGTTTCGTTGAAAAAGCGTTCGACCTGTTGGCCATGGGCAGCGGCCTGGGCTTGCAAGCGCTCCACGGCGGCTTGCCCGAGCAGGTGACTGCTCTGCTCCTTCAGTAATTTTGCACTTTGTTGGTTCTGGTACACCGAGGTGCCTACCAGCGCGCCGACGACAGCCAGCAGGCACAGTCCGCTCAGGAGTGTGATCCGCCATTGGATAGTGAGATGAGCTAAACGCATGACTGGGACTTCCTGCAGAGGGCTTTGGCTGCGATGGGCTGTGGACCAGGCCCTCGCTTTTATTATCGGTGCCGGCATCTGGGTATAGAGCGGGTGACGCTAGCATGCGGGAGGGAACGGCCAGCCGGTTATCCCGAATCGGCAAGAACTGGCGGATTGCGGGTGTCGCATCGACCTGTTTTGGGGCGGCGCCTCGGATGCTACCGATTTGGGATAGCGAGCGGTTCAGGGGCGGGCATAGGATCGAATTCAGCGCGCAACTAAAACAAAACGCTAATTGGTGCCGATGGAATTCAATCGGGCCACCCCAACAGCGACTGCCTCATACAATAAGGTCAACAACATGAGTGTACCTATCTCGATCAACAGCTCCACGGAGCTCAAGCGTGGCGCCCTGGGCGTCGGGTTCATCATCTTCTTCGTGGTGTCGGCGGCGAGCCCTTTAAGTGTGATCGCCGGCGGCTTCCCGATTGGCATCATGCTGGGTAACGGTGCCGGTACTCCGGCATTGCTGATCCTGGCGTTGCTGGTGCTGCTCGCGTTCTCGGTGGGTTACACCACCATGTCCCGGCACCTGACCAATGCCGGCGGTTTTTATGCGTTCACCTCACGTGGTTTGGGTGGCCTGGCAGGCGGCGCGGCCGGGGTGTTGGCGATGTTTGCCTATAACATTCTTCAGGTCGGGTTGTATGGCATGTTCGGTGGGGTCGTCAGTGGCACCATGGAAAGTGTATTTGGGCTGGTGTTGCCGTGGTGGTCCTACTCGCTGATGGCGATGGCGAGCATTGCGATTCTGGGCTATCGCAAGATCGACCTTTCTGCGCGGGTGCTGTCGGTGGTGGTAATCGCCGAGTACCTGGCGATCCTGATCCTGGATTTTGCCATCCTCAAATCCGGCGGCGACAGCGGCATCAACCTTGATGCGTTCGACCGCACCCATGTGCTCGGCGGTACCCCGTCCATCGGCCTGCTGTTTTGTTTTGCGGCATTCATCGGCTTTGAGGCGACGACTATTTACGGCGAAGAGGCCAAGAACCCGCAGCGTACTATCCCGATTGCCACCTACAGTTCGGTGTTGCTGATCGGTGGGTTCTACGCGCTGTCGGTATGGTCAATGGTGGTGGGCGTGGGCGCGGACAAGATCGTGCCGATGCTGCAGGCCTTGCAGGATCCCACGACGTTTATCTACGGCATGTCCGATCACTTTGTCGGCCCCTGGCTGACTCAGATTATCCGGGTGCTGTTCATGGTGAGTATCTATGCCGGCCTCCTGGCCTTTCATAACGCCGCCGCGCGTTATTTTTACGCGATCGGCCGTGATGGCCTGTTGCACAGTCTGTTGGGCACCACTCACCGCGTGCATCAGAGCCCCCATATGGGTTCGGTGTTGCAGAGCCTGATTGCTGCTGTGGTGGTACTGATTTTCGCTGCATTGGATGCGGACCCGATCCTGCAACTGTTCGCCTGGTTCTCCAACCTCGCCACCCTCTGCGTCATTTTACTGATGGCGCTGACGTCGGTAGCGGTCTGCGTCTACTTTCAGCGTCATCCCGAGCTTAACGTCGGGATATGGCGCGGGCGCATCCTGCCTGTTTTCTCCTCCCTGGCATTGGTGCTCGTGCTGGGGCTGGCGGTGGTGCATTTCGACGTGTTGACCGGGGCCAGCCAGCTATTGTCCTACGGACTCTGCGCCATCATTCCCGCGGCCCTGATCATCGGCGTCATGCTCGCCGCGCGCTTGCGAAAGATCTCCCCGCAACGGTTTCTCGCCTTGGGCAGCCACAAGCTTTAAGGCCGCACTCGTTACAGCTCGACTAACCAGACAATTCCAGCCTGCCGTTGCCCGGCATGGCTCGTCAGTGCGTGAAAGGAAGGTTTCAAATGCACAACTACAAGATGCTCATCAATGGCGTTCAGGTCGCCGGTGAACAGGGCCAGTTTGATGTGATCAACCCGGCCACCGGTGCTGCATTCGCCCAATGCCCCGCCGGCTCGCTGGCGCAACTCGACCAGGCGGTCGACGCTGCACAGGCGGCGTTCAAAAGCTGGCGGCACAGCACCCACGCAGACCGTTGCGAGCGCCTGTTGGCGGTTGCGGCGGATATCGAGCGGGAGGCAGAGTCACTGGCCCGACTGATTGTGCTGGAACAAGGCAAGCCACTGGAACTGGCGTTTTCCGAAGTCATGGGGTCCGTCGCCTGGACCCGCTATGCGGCCGGGCAGGAGATTGCGGTGGAGCTGGTGGAGGAAACCCCCACCCAGCGGATCGAGTTGCATCGCAAGCCTTTGGGTGTGGTGGCGTCGATCACGCCGTGGAACTGGCCATTCATGATCGCCGTCTGGCACATCATGCCGGCGCTGCGAGCCGGTAACTGTGTGATCAGCAAACCGTCGAGCCTGACCCCGCTGAGCACCTTGCGCCTGGTGGAGATCATCGCCCGCCATGTGCCTCACGGCGTGATCAATTGCCTGACGGGCGAGCAAGGTTTCGGCAGCGCAATCACTTCGCATACCGGCATTCAGAAGATTGTGTTCACCGGCTCGACCGCCACCGGACAAAGCGTCATGCGCGGCGCCGCCAACAACCTCAAGCGCCTGACGCTGGAGCTGGGTGGTAACGACGCGGCAATCGTTCTGCCCGGTACGCCGGTTGAGGCGGTGGTCGAGGAGATTTTCCAGGCGGCGTTTCTCAACATGGGCCAGACCTGCGCGGCCCTCAAGCGTCTGTATATCCATGAATCGCAGTACCAGGCCTTCGCTGATGCGCTGACCCTGATTGCGACGCGCCAAGTGGTGGGCGATGGCCTGGAAGCTGGCGTCACCTTTGGACCGGTGCAAAACCTTGAGCAATTGGAGCTTGTCGACGCGCTGGTCGCTGACGCGCGGGCACAAGGCGCACGCGTGCTGTGCGGCGGCGCGCGTCTGGATCGCCCCGGTTTCTTTTATCCGCCGACCCTGGTCGCGGACGTGACAGATGGCCAGCGCCTGGTCGACGAAGAACAGTTCGGTCCCGTGTTGCCTTTGATCGCGTACCGGGATGTCGAGGATGTACTGCGGCGCGCCAATGCCGGCGACATGGGGCTGGGCGGATCGGTCTGGGGGCCGGATGTCGAGCAGGCCCAGGCACTGGCCAGCCGCCTGGAAAGCGGCGTTGCCTGGGTCAATTGCCACGCGCAGATTCAGCCGAATACGCCGTTTGGCGGCAGCAAGATGTCCGGGTTTGGCGTCGAGTTCGGCCTTGAGGGGCTGCTGGAGTTCACTGGCCAGCAACTGCTGTTTGTCCGCCCCTTTAAAAGCGCACCACAAGGAGCTTGAGCCATGCGCAATCCGTCACGTCATCCCGTGTTTGGTGGCAGGCTTGTGTGCACATTGGTTCTATGCGCCATCAATCAGGCCCAGGCCTATGAGTTGTACAGTGATGAGGGCCGTCACCTCAACGCAGACATGACCGCCGTGTTCGGCCAGTTCAACAGTCGCAAGAACTACGACGGCACGCCCGGTGGATCTACCTGGCGCGAAGGCTTTATCAAATACGGCTTGAGTGGTGACCAGTCCCTGGCGGGCAATGGCACTGCATATGGGGCATTCGCCCTGGTCAGCTCCGCCACCTGGGGCGACGGCGACCCAGGCGGCAATTCCCTGGGAACCGAGCGCACAACAAAGATCGAAGACGCCTACCTGGGCTGGCGCTCCGGCGACCTGTTCCCTGCGTTAGGCAAGGACGGGGTTGATATTTCCGGCGGGCGCCAGGTGGTCAAGCTGGGCCGAGGGTTCCTGATCAACGATGACGGACTGAACCTGGGCGAGGGTCCGGCCAATGGCACTATGAACCGTGGGGGCGCTTATTACCTGGCTGCACGGCATGCGTTCGATCAAACCGCGCTGTTGCGCCTGGGTGGGCAAGATGGCCTGCACGGCAGTCTGGTGTGGCTCAAATCCGACAACCGCGTCCAGGCCGAAACCGAACTGGCCGCCGGCACGCTGGATTACACCACCCAACCGGGTACGATCGGATTGACCTGGGTACACGGCATCGACGTGAGCGATCAATGGGCCACCGACGTTCAACGCCAGCGCAAAGGCATGAACGTCTACAGCGTTCGCGGTGAAGGCGATGCGGGCATCAAGAACGTCAGCCTGGCGTTCGAATACGCCTGGCAGGACAAGGACGCCGGGCCTGAGAAAGCCTGGTATGGCGAAGCGGGCTACACCTTCGCCGATACCGCCTGGGCGCCCAAGGTGACCTATCGCTATACCCGCTATTCACAGAAATGGGATCCGCTGTTCACTGGCTTGAGCATGGGCTACGGCACCTGGTTTCAGGGCGAAGTCGCCGGCAACTACGCCGGGCCGTTCAACAGCAATACCAGCATTCAGCACGTCGGTCTGAAGGCCACTCCGCTGGAAAACCTGACCTTGGGCGCGCTGTACTTCGATTTCGACACGGTGCGTAAAAACAACGCGCTGAACCTCAATGCCCGTGAGCTGGATATCTACGCCGAATGGGCAGCCAACCCGCACTTGATCATTACCCCGCTGATTGGCCTCTACAAACCCGATCAGGACTCAACCACGGGTGGCAATCAAGTCGGCGGCAATGGCACCAACCTGTACAGCCAATTGACGGTGGCTGTTCCGTTCTGACCGCATATCCGCCGCGTCCCTGGTAAGGGACCGGCGGCTTGTCCATAGGCTAGGGCGTGGTGGTGTTCGACTGATTACGCATGTTTTCGGCGATGCGCCGAGTGGTATCCATGACCATTTCGATCACGGTTTCCTGGCGCAGCAGCTTGAAGCTCTGCGTGCTGCCGACGGCGGACAGGCTGCCAACCACTTCGTCAATGTCCGTCTGGATGATCGGCGCGGCGATGCCGGTCAAGCCCAGGTTGAGTTCATCATGGGTGAGGCAGTAACCGTCCTTGCGAATCTTTTTCGCGGCCTTGGAGAAGCTTGACCAGTCATAAGGGCAGTCCGGGTCGTTGGCCATATGCTCGTCGAACAAGCGTTGCAAACGGCGACCTTTCTGAAAGGCGATCAACACCTTGGATTGCGCGCCGCGAAAGAACGGCAGCGGTTGCCCGCGCCCGAACGCAAAGTGGTAGGTGTCGGTGGGTTCGGCGATGTAGGTGTTGATGATGCGACCGTCATAAAAGACGCTCGCAAACACGGCCAGGCCGGTTTGCGCGGACAGCTCGTGCATCAACTCGCGCCCGGCAACGAGGATAGGGTCGTACTGACGCATCATCCAGTCCAGTTCGATGACTCGCGGCCCCAAGCCATAACTGCCGGCGTCCACGCGGGTCAGCAGGCCGGCGTCGCACAAATCCTTGACGTAGCGGTACACGGTCGCGCGTGACAGGCCCATGCGCTCGGCAATGGTGTCGGGGTCGATCTTCAATGTCTGTGGACCGAACAGGTCCAGGACACTCAGTAATTTGCTCAGGCTACTCATTTCGTTCCTAAAGACGGGGGGAGGGCGCGTGCTTCGTTCCGGCGTAGACCAGACATCCCGCAGAAGCGCCAAGCGCTGGCGCAACACTACCTCAGTGAGAGAAAAACGCAATCTCGGCAGTCTTTCTGGTGCAAATAAAATCGCATAAGTCTCACTAAGCGAGACAAACATTAATTTAATGCTTGTTGATTGAGTATTTGTGTGTGATAAATCTCATCACTGCAAATGCTCAAGCAAGAGGGCTGAAAATGAATGGTGCGCAACTGATAGTGAATGCGGCAGCGGCAAGCGG
The DNA here is from genome assembly GCF_012932895.1 of Pseudomonas sp. KD5. Classification (NCBI taxonomy): domain Bacteria; kingdom Pseudomonadati; phylum Pseudomonadota; class Gammaproteobacteria; order Pseudomonadales; family Pseudomonadaceae; genus Pseudomonas; species Pseudomonas sp. KD5. Next base: position 218,179 of record NZ_JDWJ01000008.1, read on the forward strand.
TATCGAATACTGCTTCGCCAACCCCGGAACCACCGAAATTCCATTGGTGGCGGCCATGGCCAGCGCACCAGCACTGAAGCCGGTGTTGTCGTTGTTCGAAGGGGTGTGCACGGGGGCGGCGGATGGGTATGGCCGGATTGCCGGCAAGCCGGCGATGACCCTGACGCACCTGGGCCCCGGGTTTGCCAATGGCATCGCCAACCTGCACAACGCGCGTCGTGCCAATACCCCTATCGTCAACGTGATCGGTGATCACGCGTCATGGCATGTCAACTACGATCCGCCGCTGGCCAGTGACATCCAGGCCTTGGCCGGGACTGTCTCCGGTTGGGTACGCACCTCGCGCACGGCGTCGGGTATCGGCGAAGATTTGCAGGAAGCGGTGCGGTCGGCCTGGCAGGCCAAAGGGCAGATCGCCAGCCTGATTCTGCCCATGGACCTGCAAGCCAGCGCAGTGACGCACAACGGTGTGTTCGCTCCGATGCGGGCGCCGATTCGCCGGTTTGCCGGTGACCGGGTCGAGACGGTGGCACAGGCACTGCGTGACGGGCAGCGCCTGGTGTTTATTGTCGGGGATGAGGGGTTGTCGGTCGCCGGTCTGGAAGCAGCGGGGCGCCTGGCGCAACTGCCTGGCGTGCGCCTGTTTGCCGAGACCTTTCCACGGCTCAGCTACCGTGGTGGTGGTTTGCCGGATCTGGATCGCCTGCCGTACTTCCCGGAAGTGGCCATTGAAATCCTTGAGCAGTACGACCAGGTCGTGTGTGCCGGGGTGCCGGAGCCCATCAGTTATTTCGGCTACGAAGGCATCCCGTCGCGCCTCGCCGAGCGTGAGCGTCTGCTGACGCTGGCCGATGTCGGTGACGATGTAGCCGGCGCGCTGACGGCGCTGGCCGATGCCCTCAATGCACCGGCCTACGTGCCGACACCGATGGGCATCGAACTGCCGCCAGGCCATGCCGAGCTCACACCTCAGTCCATCGGCCAGGTTTTAGCCGCATCGCTGCCGGACGACAGCATTGTCTCCGTGGAAGGCGGCACCTGCGGCTATCCGTTTTTCACCGCCTCCGCTGGCGCCGCTCGGCACCGGGTGTTGACCAATACCGGTGGCGCGATCGGCCAGGGCATTCCGGTGGGGTTCGGCGCCGCCTTGGCGGAGCGGGGCAATCGCGTGTTCTGCCTGCAGTCCGACGGCAGTGCCCAGTACACCATCCAAACCCTGTGGAGCATCGCCCGTGAGCAGGTGCCGGTGGTGATCCTGATTGCCGCCAACCATCGCTACGCCATTTTGCAGAACGAACTGCGCCGCTTCGGCATGACTGAAATGGGGCCCGAAGCCCTGCGCCTGACGGTGCTCGATAGCCCGCGGATTGACTGGAAGGCTCTGGCCAAGGGCTACGGCGTGCCGGCCTGCACGGTGCACACCAATGCCGAACTGCAACGGGCGCTGGCCAACGCCAATGCCGAAGGTGGTCCTTGCCTGATCGAAATGGCGCTGTGAAGGAGTCGATGATGAAACAGTTTGAAGTGCTACCTGCTGTGCAACACTTTCTGTCCCAGCCTGGCCGCCTGTTTATCGGTGGCAGTTGGCAGGACGCCGCCGCTGGCCGGCGGTTTGCCGTGGAAAACCCGGCAACTGAAGAAACCCTGACGGAAGTGGCCCAAGGTGACGCGCGTGACGTAGATGCGGCCGTTGCGGCAGCCCGCGCAGCGTTCAACGGCGCCTGGGCACTGCAGTCTCCCGCCCAGCGCGGTCTGCTGCTGTTTCGACTGGCGGACCTGTTGGATCAGCACCGCGAGGAGCTGGCGCAGTTGATCACGCTGGAGAACGGCAAACCCATCTCAGCCGCTCGAGGGGAAGCGGCCAGTGCGGCGACCATCATTCGCTACTTCGCTGGCTGGCCGACCAAGATCGAAGGCAGCACGCTGCCTGTATCGCCGGCCAGCGGTGCGCCGATGCTCAACTACACCTTGCGTGAACCGGTGGGTGTGTGCGCGCTGATCGTACCGTGGAACTTCCCGTTGAACATGTGCGTGTGGAAGCTTGGCCCAGCGCTGGCGACAGGCTGTGTCGCGGTGCTCAAGCCTGCCGAGCAAACTCCACTGGTCGCGATTCGACTGGTGCAGTTGATCGAGGCCGCCGGGTTTCCAGCGGGGGTGGTCAACCTGATCACCGGTCTTGGCGCGGAAACGGGCGGACCGCTGGCGCAGCATCCCGACGTGGACAAGATCGCCTTCACCGGCTCGACCCACGTCGGCCGGCTGATCGCTCAGGCGGCCACCAGCAACATGAAAAAAGTCTCGCTGGAACTGGGCGGCAAGTCGCCGAACATCATCTTGCCGGACGCCGATATCGTGCGCGCCGCCAAAGGTGCCGCCGACGGCATCTTCTACAACCAGGGCCAGGTGTGCACGGCTGCCTCACGTTTATACGTACACGCCAGTGTGCTCGATCAGGTGCTCGAAGAACTTGAGCGGCATGCCACCGCCCACGTGCTCGGTAATGGTTTGGACCCGGCTACCAGCATGGGCCCACTCGTGTCGGGCCGCCAATTGAGCACGGTCAAAGGCTACCTGCAACGTGGTCAGGAGGAGGGTGCCGAACTGATCTGCGGTGGCGGCCGTCCCGCCCACCTGGAGCGCGGCCACTTCATTGCGCCCAGCGTGTTCCTTGATCGCGCCGAACGTGCCTGTGTCGCCCGCGAAGAGATCTTCGGTCCGGTGCTGACCGTCATGAGCTGGACCGAAATCGACGACCTGGTGCTGCGCGCCAACGATTCGCCTTATGGCCTCGCAGCAGGCCTGTGGACCCGCGACCTGCGCTCGGCGCACCGCGTGGCAGCGCAGCTCAAGGCGGGCTCGGTGTGGATCAACTGCTGGAACGTGGTCGACGCGGCTTCGCCGTTCGGCGGGTACAAGCAATCTGGCTGGGGCCGGGAAATGGGTAAAAACGTGATCGATGCCTACACCGAGACCAAGAGCGTCTTCGTCGATCTCGCCTGAACCGAATAATCACAAGAGGAAATGCTATGGATCTGGAATTGAAAGGCCGCGTGGCCATCGTCACCGGCGGCGGTATGGGTATCGGCAAGGAAGTCGCACGTTTTCTGTCCGAAGAGGGCTGCAAGGTGGTGATCTGCGCACGCCGCATGGAGTTTCTCCAACAGGCTGCCGAAGAGATCACGGCTCAGACCGGCAACGAAGTACTGCCGCTGTATTGCGACACCAATCAGATGTCGGCCGTGTCTGACATGGTCGAAGCTGCGCACAAACACTTCGGCCGCATCGACATCCTGGTCAACGGTGCCGCAGCGCCGTCCGGAGTGGTGCGCAATGACATCGAACATGCCGGCGACGACGAGTTGCTGTCGGATCTCAACACCAAGGTGATCGGCTACTTCCGTTGCGCCAAGGCAGTGACCCCGCACATGAAGGCCGGCGGTTTCGGTCGCATCATCAACATCGGCGGCCTCACCGGGCGCAGCAGCAAAGTCCTCTCGGGGATGCGCAACCTGGCGATCGCCCACATGACCAAAACCCTCTCCGACCAGTTGGGCCCTTCGGGCATCACGGTCAACCTGATTCACCCTGGCGTGGTTGACACCCCGCACATCCAGGAGTTGTACGAGCGCGAAGCGGTCAAGCAAGGCAAGACCTCGGAACAGGTTGAGCAGGCCTACATCGACGCGACGCCGATTCGCCGCACCCTGGCACCGATTGAAATGGGCTGGCTGATTGGTTTCCTGGCGTCGCCAAAGGCTGGCGCGGTGACCGGAGAATCCATCGGCATCGACGGCGGTTTGACCCGCGGTATCTACATCTGAGGAGCACCAGCGATGAGTAACGGAACCCTGTTAGTGGCCACGGTAGGGCAGGCGGTGATCCGCAGCGCCGACGAGGGTCGGACCTGGCATCGCCTGGGCCTGGGCCAGGATCTGGAGTTCGACGCGATCACTCGATCCTTGAGCGTGCACCCCGACGAGCCTGAGGTGATCTACGCCGGCACGGACGTAGGTTTGTGTGTCAGCCGCGACACCGGCGGCCATTGGCAGCGGGTCGATTCGCCGTTCAACGGGCAGACGGTCTGGAAAGTCGCCGTCGATCCGCAGGACGCGCAACGGATTTTCGTCGGCACCGGTGCACCTTCGCGCGCCGTACTGTGGCGGACTCTGGACGGTGGTCTCAGTTGGGACCGTGCGCCGGTGGAGATTCCGGAGTTCTGCGACGGAGTCAGCCGCCCACGGCTGCTGGCTTTCGCCTATGACCCGACCGACCGCAACCAGCTATGGTTCGGCCTTGAAGAGGGTGGGTTATTCCACTCCCGTGACGGTGGCGACAGCTGGACGCGCGTCGATGATCGGCTGCTGTGGGACTACAACTCAGATGTCCACAACATTCTGGTACTGCCCAATCATGGTCAGAAAGTCATCGTGGTGGTCTGCGTCAACGCCGTCTACCGCAGCCTGGATGAGGGGCTGACCTGGACTGGCATTATCGGTCGAGAAGCGTTCGGCCTGTACTACATGCGCGCCATGAACGCGCCGTTGGGCACGCAAAGCGACCTGTACCTGAGTATTTCCGATGGCACGCCCGGTACCACCAGCAAGATCCTGGTGTCCCGTGATGCTGCGCTCAGCTGGGAAGTGCTGCCCCTGCCGCAACAACCCAATTCCTGCGTCTGGGCCATTGCCTTCAACCCGGAAAATCCGCGACAGATCGTTGCGGGAACCAAGTACGGGCACTTGTTCACCTCCGGGAATGGCGGTGATGGCTGGCAGAAACAGTGGCGCGAATTCAGTGAGATCGCTGACGTGCTCTGGACCCCCGCAGTGGCGCAGATCAAGGCAGGGCATCAATCCGTGGTCAAAAAAAGCTGAGGTATCACGCGATGAAAGTCGAAATCCTTCGTACTCACTTATCGCTCTCGGTAAGTGATCCTGATGTGTCGGCACGCTGGTACGCCGACATCCTGGGCATGCATGAAAGTGCCCGGGGCGAAAGCTGGGTCATGATGGCGTTTGGCACCAAACATCACGACATCGCCTTGCTTCGTGCAGAGCCCGGCGCCCATCAGGGCGGGTTGGGGTTGCAACACTATGGATTGGAAATCGCCGGGGACATGACCACCTTGCGCCAGCTCTACGGCATGTTGCTGGGCAAGGGCGTCGAGGTGGTGAAGATCACCGATCACGAAATCGGCCATGGTGTGTATTTCAACGACCCTGACGGTAATCGCATGGAATTTTTCCTTGAGACCGAACACGACGATGCGCGCGGCAAGGCCCGGTTCAAGGCCGCTGGCGCGCCAAGCCGACATTTCAATCTAGATCCACTAGACCCGCTTTGAGGCCACCCAGATGAAAACCGCGAATTTTGCTTCGTATCACATCCGCAAGTGGTACAGCTTTGTCGAAGAAACCCTGGCCAACGAAAGTGGCCAGTTAGCCGATGGCGAGCCGCTGTTCAAATATGCCGTCGCCGCCGTTATCGCCAACCCCTATGCCGGTCGCTACAGCGAGTCGCTGACAGAGCTGGTAGAACCGTCGCCGCTGCTGGGCGAAGAGTTCGGTCGTCGCATTCAGGCGCTGGCCGGCTCGCGGGATATTGTCAGCTACGGTAAAGCTTGCATGGTGGGCAGCCAGGGCGAATACGAACACGGCAATGCGTTCCTGACCAACCCGGCTGCCGATCCGGTGCGCCTGGCGCTGGGCGGGGGCAAATCCTGGGTGCCGTCCACCGGCAAACGGGGCGCCCCAGGTTCAACCATCGATGTGCCGTTGGCCCACAAGGATGCACTGTATGTACGCTCCCATTACGACAGCATGTCCTTGATGTTTGGCGACGGCCCCGCACCGGATGAGGTGATCGTGATCTGGGCCTTCGCCACGCGCGGGCGCTTGCATGCGCGGCTGGGCGGTCTGCAGGCGGCAGACGTCAAAGGTATTGATGGGCTGCACTGATTTCAGGCGCATGGCTTTAGCGGCGTCGGATTAAAAACACAACAAGAAAGCGGTGAATAGCGATGAAGCAGGAGAAGACCCAAGTTGTCATTGTCGGCGGCGGCCCTAACGGGATCACGGCCGCACACTATATGGGGATGTACGGTATCGACTGCGTCGTCCTTGAACTTGCCGACGGCGTACTGCCTTATCCACGCGCGGTGGGCATGGATGATGAAGCACTGCGCGTACTGCAGGGGATCGGCATCGCCGATCTCGCTGTACGCGACATGATCTGCGATGTACCGCTGCGCTATTACAATGCACGCGGTGTGTGCTTCGCCGAGGTCAAGCCGAGTACCGCCCATTACGGCTGGCCAATGCGTAATATCTTCATGCAGCAGTTGCTGGAAGGCACGTTGCGCGAAACCCTGGGACAGCGTGCCAGCGTTGTGTTGCGCCAAGGCCACGAAATGCTCGAACTCGAGCAGGACGGGCAGGGCGTGACATTGCAGGTGCGCGATGCTCAAGGCGAGATTTATCAACTGCGGGCTGACTATGTCATCGGCGCCGATGGCGGACGCTCCACTGTGCGTAAAAAGCTCGGTATCGAGCTGTCGGGGCTGACACATGCGCGCAAATGGGTGGTGGTCGATACGGCCAATGACACCCTCGATGCACCCTACACCGCACTGCATGCCGACCCGGAGCGGCCCTTCGTGTGCATCTATCTGCCGTACCAGCAACGCCGCTGGGAATTCATGCTCCTGGAGGGCGAAGATGAAGCGAGGATGTGTGAGGAAAGCACCATTCGCGACTTGATCCGTGGGCATATCGGCAACGCGGTCGATCAGTTGAACATCATCCGCATCCGAGCCTATACCCACCACTCCCGGGTCGCGGTGCGGTTTGTAGAAGGGCGTGTGGCGCTGGTGGGCGATGCCGCGCATATTTCTCCACCCTGGGCCGGGCAGGGCCTCAATTCCGGGCTGAGGGACGTGGCCAACGTGGCCTGGAAACTGGCGGCGATCATCCAGGGCCGTGCCTCGCACTCGATCCTCGCCAGCTACGACCAGGAGCGCCGTGGGCATGCCACCGAGCTGGTAGCCCTGGCCGACAACATGGGCGCGGTACTGGGAATGACCAACCCGCTGATGGCCGGCGTGCGCGACTGGCTGTTCCAGGCGGTGAACAGTGTCGACAATCTGCGCTCGCACCTGCTGGAGTTCAAATTCAAACCCAAGGCCACCATCACCAAGGGCTTGGTCTATCACGAACGGGCCGAGTTGCGCGAGGACGACCTGGTCGGCCAGCTGTTTGTACAGCCGCATATCGAAGACGCCCAGGGGCAGCGTCGTCGCCTGGACGAAGTGCTTGGCAATTCCTATGCGGTGCTGGGTTATCGGGTGAACCCGCGCGAGCAACTCAGCGAGGAAATGACCGCTTATTGGGCGCGCTGGGACACGCGTTTTATTCAGGTCAATCGTTCGCGCAGTGGCATCGGACGTGGCCAGCCGTTGACGGCCTCGGACGCCATCAGCGTGGAGGACGTGGATAATCGCCTGGGTGAATGGTTCTCCAGGGTGCGTGACTGCATCGTAGTGGTGCGTCCGGACCGGTTTGTCGCCGCCATTACCACACCAGAGAGGCTTGAAGGTGTGCTGCGCAAACTGGCGGAGCAACTGTCATGAACAGCGGCAACGCGCTACTTAATCGGCTACATCAGGCAACGCGCACGGTGCAAGCCATTGCGCCACTGGCCCCCGAGGCGATAGATCGGCTTGCGGGTTATGCGCTGCAACGCCAGGCGCTGGATCACCAACAAGCCGCAGGCGAGCGACTGAGCGGGTGGAAGGTCGCCTTCGCCGGCAGCGCCGCGCAAAAACGCTTTGGCCTTGACGAGCCGGTGTATGGCGGCCTGATGGATACCATGATTGTCGAGCCGGGTACGGCGGTGGCGTTCTCGCGATTGATCCAGCCCAAGCTGGAGATCGAATTGGCGTTTGTACTCGGGCGTACCCTGGCGCCGGGGGACTACCGTGACGAGGATATTCTGGCCGCCATCGGCGACGTGGCGCCTGCGTTCGAGATCGCTGACTGCCGTTGGCAGGGCTGGAGTTTCGGAGTGGGCGCCTTTCTGGCCGATAACGCGGCGGCGGGGCTTTATTGTCTCGGACCGCGCATCCCGTTCGATCCTGTAGACCACGTCAACGTAGCGTATCGCCTGGAGTGCGACGGCGCGCTCTGCGGTAACGGTGATACGCGCGATCGGGAGGACAGCCCGCTGGCCAATCTGTGCTGGCTGATTCGGCGTCTGTTGGCCGACGGTCAACGTGTGGAGGCTGGGCAGGTCGTGCTGTCCGGGGCGTTGTTGCCGCCAATGAATATCCAGCCCGCCACGTACTGCCTGCACATGCTTGGCATGGAACTGGCTTTGGTTTTCACGGCGGACGCCGCCCCGGTGTGAACGATAGCTGCCGTCACGGATGACTGAGTCCCTTTCAGGCCGATAAACAAACGGGGCCACCGAGGAACGACGACCATGCTTGCTGAAGTTCGAACCTTCAATGACCCTCAACAACACGCTGGCTCCATCCAGGGCTGGCGGCAAGTGTATGACCAACTCGGCCGTGGCTGCCTGACCAGTGAGCTGCGGCAGTTGTCCTCTGACCGCTTCCAAATCTTCCAGGAAGTGCTGGACAAACGCGTGGTACAGCGCGGCTATGCGCCAAAAGGTCGGCTGTGCGCAGCCATGTCGTTAGGCTGCGCGCCGGTGGTGCAGGGGCAACAGGTGGGCACTCACAGCGTGGTACTGTTGCGTGACGGCGAGGAGTTTGTGTTGCACGCCCCTGAAGGCATGCACTTCTTCGCGCTCAATATCGACGCGGTACGCTTCGCCAAACTGGCGGCCTTCGAACTGTCTGACGATCAGCTCAAGCGCCTGAAGACCACGTCCCAACTCAGCGTGGATGACGCGTTACTGTTGCGAATACGTCAGCGTATCCACCCGCTGTTTCATCACCTTTTGGAACAGACGGACGCTATCAACTCAACCGCCGAGAAAATGCTGGAGGAAGAACTGCTCGGCGCGTTCCTCGATTTGTTCAGCCACGCCACCGATGAGGTACGTTGTCGTCGCGGTAATTTCGCCGTGAGTGCTTACCTGGTGAAGCGTTGCCAAGAGCTGATCGATGCCAGTGGTGATACACCACTGAGCATTCTCGACCTGTGCGAGCACCTGCGGGTGAGTCGCCGGACCCTGCAGAACAGTTTTCAGGCAGTGACCGGAATGCGTCCGGTCGAATACCTGCGCAATCTACGCCTCAACGCGGTGCGACGCCGCTTGATCACAACCTCTGCCTGCACTCACAACATCAGTGAGATCGCGATGGCGATGGGCTTTTTTCATCTTAGCCACTTTGCCGCGCATTACCGGCAATTGTTCGGCGAGTCACCGTCTGAAACGCTCAGGGCAATGCGCTAAAGACCTCATGTGCGGCTGACGCTTTCCTCCCACCCGATTTCCTTTTCCAGGCTGATATTCAAGCGCTCATGAAATTTTGAAAGGGAGGGTCAGGCGTAGTTGATCCGGTCGGTGTAGGCGTTCTGGGTCATTTGGCGTTGATAGTCGCAAGGCGTTGTACTGACCAGTTTCTTGAAGTCGCGCAGGAAGTGCGATTGATCGGAAAAGCCCAGGTCGAGGGCCAGCTCCGAAAACGATACATCGTGTTGGGTATTGAGGGTGTCCAGAGCTGCCTGGCAGCGGATGATTCGGCAAAAGGTCTTGGGTGACATACCAGTGTCCTGGCTGAACTGTCGGTGCAGCGTGCGACTGGTGTACCCGCTGAGTTCTTCCAGTTGCTGAATACGAATATCACCGCGGTGGCGCAGCGCCTGCTGAATGACCATGGCCGTGAGTGCTGACGTTCTCCCCATCAGGCGGGGGGCGAGGTAGTCGTTGAACAGCCGCATCTGATCGCCCAGCAGTGGTGCTTGAACGATATTTTCGAAGATGCGCTGGGCGAACCCCGAGACCTCCAGCAGGTCGAGTTCCCGTTCGGTCAATTCCTCGGCCAGCACATTGATAAATCCGGGAATGACGCCCGGTGAAAAGCGCACGCCGAAGTAGTGATGGTTCTGGTGTAACTCGACCGCTTGGGCAGCCAGCGGCGTGCCACAGATCCGGGCGGTAGGGCGTGTTGCATCACAGTCGAAAACAATATCCACGCAACCGTCCGGCACGGCCAGCAGGTTGGCTGATTGAGCCACATCGAAGGCATAGAAATGCGAGATCGCCGGGTGTTCGGAGGGCATGACCGAATACCGTGAAGAGTTGAGCACGAACCAGGGCTGTTCGTTCGCAGTGTGGTGCCTGGGAGGCGGCGCGCACTGTTTGATCATGGTTGCACCTTCGATGAGCAGCGATACGGAAGTTTTCACGCATTAATCACGCCAACTGTTGCGCGCCGGTCAATCGGGCATGTCCGAAATTTACAATACCGCCGAAAAGCGCGCCCTGATACTCGAGGTCGACAGCGTGGAGCTGCGCCTACCGCAGCGATATCACCTTCAGCCCGAGAATAACTATGTCTACAAATACAAAAATCGACTTCATCTACCTCTCCGAGCAGGACATGATCCGCGCGGGCGTGACTGACATGCTGGCGTGCGTGAACACCATGGAGGAGATGTTCGGCCTGCTCTATGCCGGTGACTATCGCATGGCCGGTCCGAACAATGACTCCCATGGCGCGATGGTGATCTTCCCGCAGGATTCACCCTTCCCGAACATGCCCAAGCCCACGGCTGACCGACGCATGATGGCCATGCCTGCCTACCTGGGCGGCAGCTTTTGCACCGCAGGCGTGAAGTGGTACGGCTCCAATATCGCCAACCGCGAAAAAGGCCTGCCGCGCTCGATTCTGATGTTTACCTTGAACGACCCCGACACCGGCGCACCGCTGGCCCATATGTCGGCCAACCTGCTGTCCGCGTACCGCACCGGTGCGATTCCCGGCGTGGGCGCGCGCCACCTGGCACGCAAGGACTCGAAAGTCGTCGGCCTACTCGGCCCGGGTGTGATGGGCAAGACCACACTGGCGGCATTCATCGCGGTATGCCCGCATATCGACACACTGAAGATCAAGGGTCGTGGCCAGAAGAGCCTCGATAACTTTATCGCCTGGGTCAAGGAAACCTATCCGCAGGTCACCACGATCGAAGTGGTCGACACCCTTGAAGCGGTGGTTCGTGACTCCGACCTTGTTACTTATTGTAGCTCCGGTGAGGTGGGTGATCCCACAACCTACCCAATTGTGAAGCGCGAGTGGGTCAAGCCAGGTGCCTTCCTCGCGATGCCTGCATCCTGCTCCCTTGACGACGGGATGGAACAGCGCGACGTACGCAAGGTGCTGGACAACACCGGTCTCTACCAAGCCTGGTTTGAAGAACTGCCCAAGCCTGCGCATCACTGCGTGCCGGTGATTGGCGTGCGCTTCATGGACATGATTGCCGAAGGCAAGATGCGGCTCGAAGACGTCGAGGACATTGGCAAGATCATCGCCGGGGCCGCGCAAGGCCGTAGGAACGATGAAGAAATCATCATCATGTCGGTGGGCGGAATGCCCGTGGAAGACGTGGCCTGGGGCACGGTGGTGTACCGCAACGCCATCGAAAAAGGCATCGGCGTCACCTTGAACCTGTGGGAAACCCCGGTTCTGCGCTAAGCCAGCCATCACTAATATTGACGAGGCATTCCACATGACAAACATCATCAAGCTCAAGACCGGTTCCCCGTTTGAAGATCAGGCCAGTTATTCGCGCCTGGTGGTCGTGGACAACTGGATCTACGTGTCCAACACCGCAGGCCGCAACCCACAAACCAAGCTGATCCCGGAAGATATCCTCGAACAGACCCATCAGGTATTCGCCAACATCGAGGCGGCCCTGGCGGCGGTCGATGCGAGCCTGGCGGACGTGGTGTGTTCGCGGGTGTTCATCCAGGACCCCAAGGACGTACCTGCCGTGATGGCCCTGATCGGCGAAAAGTTTCGCGGCGTTGATCCAGCCAGCACCGTCACCTGTCCGCCCTTGGGGTCGACGGTCTACAAGGTGGAGCTGGAAGTGACGGCGTATCGCAACGCGTCGAAGGCGCACGTTGAAGTCATTCGACTGTCGCAGTAACTGTCACGCGGCCATGCGCAGGCGTGGCCTACCTCATTCGTTTACCGAGTCTTGATCATGGCACCCACTATAGCGCCCGTGAAAACGTCTACCGTGTTTCCCTCCGCAACCTCCGTCGTCATCATTGGCGGCGGGATTATCGGCCTGACTGCAGCGTTGACATTGGCCGAACGCAATATTGCGGTGGTGGTGCTGGAAAAAGGTCGTATCGCCGGCGAGCAGTCGTCACGCAACCTGGGCTGGGTACGCAAGACCAGCCGCCACGCGGCCGATATCCCCCTGGCCCTCGCCGCTGACCGTCTGTGGGCAAAGATGCCTGAGCGGGTAGGGGCGGATGTCGGGTATCGCCAGGAGGGCATCATGTTCGTGGGTCGCAACCTATCGCAGATGGCGATGCATGAGGGATGGCTCAAGTCGGTGGAGCATTTGTCGCTGGATTCACGGCTGCTCAGCAAGCGCGAGATTGACGCGTTGGTGCCCGGTGGCGTGGGTGAATGGGCCGGTGGCATCTTCACGCCGTCCGATGCGCGTGCAGAACCGACGCTGGCAAGCAGCGCTATCGCCAAGGCCGCCATGGCCCTGGGTGTGGTGATTATCGAGCAGTGCGCGGTACGGACGCTGCAGATGTCCGCCGGCACGGTCAGTGGCGTGGTCACCGAGCAAGGTGAGATTCGCTGTGATCATGTGCTGCTGGCTGGGGGGATGTGGTCACGGCGTTTTCTGGGCAACCTCGGAGTGTCGTTGCCGACCTTGCCCTTGACCTGCTCGGTGCTACGTACTCACCCAATGGAGGGGCCGACGGAAATTGCTGTCGGCGCACCGGATTTTTCGTTTCGCAAGCACAAGGACGGCGGCTTCATCATTACCCAGCGCGGCAAACTGGATGCCTTCCTGACCCTCGACCACCTGTTGCTCGCCAAGCAATACATGCCGCAGTTCCGTGCGCAACGCAGCGTTCTGAACGTGTCGTTGGGCAAGCCTTTTTTCAATGACCTGGCGCTTGCCCGGCGTTGGAAATCCGACAGTGTCAGCCCGTTCGAGCGCGTCAGGGTGCAGGACCCGGCCGCCAACCCGCGGCTCAATAACGATGCGATGAACAACCTCATTGCGGCCTGGCCGGTATTTGAACAGGCGCGGATTGCCCAGGCCTGGGCAGGCACTATTGACGTCACGCCGGATTCCAACCCGGTCATTGGGCCGGTCGCGCAGATTCCGGGGCTGACCGTGGCCACCGGCTTCTCGGGGCACGGCTTCGGCACGTCGCCGGCGGCAGGTCACCTCGCCGCGGATCTCGTCAGCGGTCATGCGCCGATCATTGATCCAAGCCCTTATCGGTTCGATCGTTTCTAGGTCGGTCGAAGCCACGCATATAAGGAACCAAACGATGCCTTCTGACAGCTGTTTCTTTACCAACCGATCTGGCTTGCGCCTGCACTTTTTGCGCTGGGGTGAATCCACCGGTGTGCCTCTGGTGCTATTGCATGGCTTGCGGGCTTATGCCCAAACCTGGGAATCGCTGGTGCAATCTCTGGGTGCAGGCTACTGCATCTATGCCCTGGACCAGCGCGGTCGAGGACTGAGTGACTGGGCCGCGCCCGGCAGCTACCACACGCAGTCGTATGTCGAGGACCTCGAGGACTTGGTCGCCCATGTTGGCTTGTCGCGTTTTGTATTGCTGGGGCACTCATTAGGGGGCGCCAACGCCCTTGAATATGCGCGGCAAAATCCGGGGCGATTGATTGGCTTGATGATCGAGGACATCGGCCCCGGCTCCTCAATCCAGGGCGATGGCGCCGCGCGTATTCGCCGCGAAATGAGCCAGACGCCTTTGCAGTTCGATAGCTGGGAGGCGGCCCGCACATTCTGGCAGGCTTCGCGCCCTGGGTTGTCGGAACAGGGCCTGGCATCAAGGCTCACTCATTCGATGAAAGAGAGCGATGGCGTGATCACTTGGCGCCATGATCAGCAGGGTATTGCCGAGGCGCGCCTGAGTATCGAGCCGACGGACCTATGGCCGGCGGTGCGCGCGCTGGATTGCCCGACCCTGTTCATTCGCGGCGGCCGCTCGGACTTTCTGCCACCCGCGATGCTGCAGGCGATGAGCGCCAGCAATCCGTACGTCCAGACGGTGGAGGTCGCAGGCGCCAGTCACTATGTACACGATGATCAAGGCGAGGTGTTCAACGCGCTGGTCGCAGGCTTTCTCAAAAGTCTTGAGCTCCCGGGCCAATGAAACCCACGGCACGGTGAGAATCAAACCGGAGATGGAAACCCCATTGACCGCCTTGCGTCGGGTTGAATTGGCGATTGAGGCGGGCATTCCTGCGGGTGCACTGATTCAGCTGGCGGGTCTGGACTTGAAGACACCACTCAAGACAAAGGCATAACGTTCTGGGCGGATGTAGAAGGTCGTACGGTCGCAGCAGCGGCCGTCGGCAAACCAGGAGGTGCGCTCCATGACCAGCAGTGCCGCGCCACGTTTGATGTGCAAGGCACTGGCCAGGTGTTTATCGGCTTCTTGCGCGCGGATCGCCAGATCGGCTCGGGTGACCGCCATGCCAGTGATCGACTCGAGAATGGAGTAAATCGGTTGATGCTCGACTTCAGTCCAGACCACGCTGGCCAATTCGGCCGGTAAATGGCTGCGGCCCAGCGCGATGGGTTCGTCATCGACGAAATGCAGTCGTTCCAGAAGCAGGCAGTCGTCCGCTTCTTCAAACAAACCACGCAACGCCTCTGGAACCGGCTGCAGGGTATGGCTGATGACGCGCATGCTCGGTTCGAGCCCTTGCAGCAACAAGGCTTCATGAAAACTACGCAACGCGTCCAGGCCGTGCCGCACCTGTTTGGCCGCCACGAAGGTGCCTTTGCCTTGTTTGCGCTCCACTACGCCGTCGTCGCTGAGTTTGCCCACCGCCAGGCGAACGGTGACGCGGCTCACCGCAAAACGTTTACCCAGCTCTGCTTCTGACGGCAGCTTGCCGCTGGGCTCAAAGTCGCCGCGTTGAATCTCTTCCAGCAATTGCTGGGCGATCTGCTCGTAGAGTGAGGTGGTGCTGTCGCGAAGAATAGACGTAGACACTGTCGGTTTCCATGGCCTTGGAGGAGGGCGGTGCGCCTTCACTTCTAAGGTTATAAAAATAGGTTATTGGGACTGCTTGTATTAATACGTATTATGTCAGGTAATCCCATTGTAAACGACCTGACGACACTTGCCATGTTCAAAACCCTCCCTTACGCACAGCAGCAAGCCGATGCGCTGACGGTCGATGACATCAGCTTCAGCTACCCCAATGGGCATCGCGTGTTTTCCTCTTTCAGTCTGAACGCCAGGCCCGGTGAGTTCGTCGCGATCCTGGGGCCATCCGGCTGCGGGAAAACCACCTTGCTGAACTTGTTGTCAGGTTTTGTGCAACCGCAAAGTGGTCAGATCTGTATCAACCAGACGGCGGTTCGTCCAGAGCGTTCGGAGTTGGGTTATGTGTTCCAGGCGCCGCAGTTGTTTCCCTGGTTGAGCGCCTTGGAAAACGTCCGTTTCGGCCTGCGAATGGCGGCTCGGATCAACGAATCGCAGCAGCGTTCTCAAGCCTTGCAGTACCTTCGCCTGGTCGGTCTGGAGAATGCTACGCATCGGTTGCCGCATCAGCTGTCTGGCGGCATGCAGCAGCGGGTTTCCTTGGCCAGGACCCTGGCATTGGAGCCCAGCGTGTTGCTGATGGATGAGCCATTCGCTGCACTGGATGCCATCAGCCGCAACAGCATGAACGAAGAGACCTTGCGCATCTGGGCCGAACTGGGTCAGACGGTGCTGTTCATTACCCACGATATCGACGAAGCGGTGTTTCTGGCGGATCGGGTCATCGTGCTCAACATCGCCCCCGGCGGTATCCACAGCGAACTGAATATTCATTTGCCGCGCCCTCGCTCCAACCTCAAAACCCGCCGGTTGCCGGCCTTTCTCGATTACCGCAATGAGCTGATGGAGCGTATTTCCCAGGTCATGGAAGTGCCTGCAGCCTCCGCTTACCCAACCCGCCAACCTGAGTTGACAGCATGATCAAACATTCGCTGCTTGCCCTTTCCTTGTCTGTTGCCGCCTTGGCAAGCAGCGTATTCGCCATGGCTGGCGAAGAGAAACCCTTGCGTGTGGGTTACGTATTCGCCATGGCCAACGCCCCGGCGTTGATCGCCGACAAACAGGGCTACTACCGCGAGGAAGGCTTGAATGTCGATCTCAAGGCCTTGGGCGATGGTCCGGTAATCCAGCAGGCGCTGGCCGCTGGCGAGCTGGATGTGGCCTATGTCGGTACGCCGCCGGTGTATCAATGGTTTTCCCGGGGGCTGCAAAGCTGGATTCTGGCCAAGGTCAATTACGGTCAGGCTGCGGTGATTGTCGACGCCAAGAGTCCGGTTACCGCCTTGGATGAACTCAAGGGGAAAAAACTGGCCGGGGTCAAGAAGGGCAGTGGCATGGATGTGCTGCTGCGCGGCTATGTGCTGAAAGAAAAGGCCGGTCTCAATCCTGACAAGGATCTGGACATCATCGACATGCCACCCGGCAATATGAACGCGGCGCTGGAGCGCGGCATTGTCGATGCGGCGTTTTCCTGGGAACCCTTTGTCAGCCAGTCGTTGTTGCGCGGGTCGAGCCGGATCCTGCTCGACGTCAATCAGGCGCTGCCGAATTACCCTTGGTACGTGGTGATCGCCTTACCCAAAACCTTGCAGGAGCGACCGGACGATGTGGTGAGGCTGCTGCGTGCGCACCGCAAGGCCATCGCCTTTCTCAACGAGCACCCCGATGAGTCGAATCGAATCATCGCCGAGGCGTTCAAGCTTGAAGCGGTGCAAGGCGTAGACGGCAAGACTATCGCCCCGCAAGCCATCGTCGCCCAGGCACGTACCCGGTTGGGCTGGTCAGCGGACTTGCAGTCTGCGGATATTCAATTCATCCAGCGCCTGATGAATTACTCCCACGACCTGGGCTTTATCGATACCACGCTCAAGACCGAACAGATCGTGGATACCTCCTACCTGCAAAAAGCCTCGCGCTGAGTCTGTCATGTCCTTGCCAAAACCGAATTGGGGATGGGCGTCTCTGCCATTCCTGCTGTTGATCTGGATGGCCCTGGCCAGCCGCTTTCCCACTTACATCCTGCCGCAGCCATGGGATGTTGCCCGCGAGGCTGTGCGCTGGCTGGGCGACAGTTCGCTGTGGCAGCACCTGCGGGCCAGCGTCCTTGAAGAGGTTGGCGGCTTTTGCGCGGCGGTGGTCGTTGCGGTGCTGCTGGGTACTGCCGGTGGCCTGTCCTCGCGTTTTCGCGATTTCATCTCGCCGCTCAACAGCCTGTTCATGGCCATCCCGCCGATCGCCTGGGCGCCGCTGATCATGATCATTTTTGGCTTGGGCTATGTCTCCATCGTGTTGGTGATTTTCATTGCCGCGATGTTCCCCATGGCCGTGACCATTCAGGAGGGCGTGCAGAGTATCCGCGGCGGTGAAGTCCGTGCGGCACGCACCTTGGGCGCCAACCGCTGGCAACTGCTGGCCCACGTTTACCTGCCGGCCTCGCTGCCCTTCGTGACGGCGGCGTTGCGCATCGGCTTCAGCCAGGGCTGGAGGGCATTGGTCGCGGCGGAAATGATCGGTGCGTCCCAGGGCATCGGCTGGATGGTGTCGACGGGTGGGCAGATCGGCAACAGCAGTCAGGTGCTGCTGGGCATTGTCGTGATCGGCCTGATTGCCTGGCTGATGGAGAGTTTTGTGTTCAGGCGTATCGAGCGTCATTACCAGAAATGGCGAGTGCAGTAAGCATCGTCATTTGACTTCAACCCCCTTCAAACCTTCAGTGGACCACTGCACGAGGTGTCATGTGAGTAACGTTTTCGATCCCCGCGAAGCCGGGTATTACATTGCCCCTCAAGGCCTCTACGAACGCAACAAACAACGCCCGTTTCTGGGCAGCATCCACTGTGATCGTGACACGCTGATTGCTGGCCAATGGGATGAAATCACCTTGGTCTACGAGGTCGGCGGCAGCGGCCTTGCGGACGGCGCCTGGCTGAAACTGGCCTTCAAGTTCTACTCCGACTGGGCCTTGTTCCAGACCTCGAATCCGACTGGCCCCAACTATGTCAGCGCCGAATATCAGGCAGGCGAGCTGGTCCCTGGCCAGAGCCAGGCCTCTGTGCAGCATCTGAAAGTGCGCTTCGACCAGAAGGGGCATGAACGGCCGTTTCAGAAAGCGATCATCATCGACATCATCGACGGTTACCTGAATCCGGGAGACAAAATAATCATTCGCCTGGGCGATCGTCGTCAGGGCGGCGCGGGTACGCGGGTGCAGAGTTTTGTCGAGAAGGACTTCCGTTTCCGTTTGTTCATCGACCCGCTGGGCAGCTCGAAATTTGCCGAGGTGCCGGGTGACCCGCTGCTGAACATCGTGCCGGGACCGGCGCAAAGCGTGCAGTTGATCGTGCCTCGCCTGGTCAGCGCGGGTGAGGCGTTCGACGTACTGCTCAGGGTGGATGATGCCTGGGGCAACACCTGCCGCAACTTGCCGCTCCAAGGTGTCCTGACTCTGGTTGATCCCGAAGGGGGGGAGCGACAACAACCGTTCACCCTGGCGGCTGAAGGTTGGGCGACTGCCCGGCTTGAGGGTTTTGATCTCGGTGCGGTGGGGGAGTGGCGCTTGTCGGCCGAGGTGGCGGCACCTTTTGTGCGTGCCGCTCGGGCGTTTGTCACTGTCGATCCGGCCGGCACTGCATTGCGCCCGCTGTACGCCGACCTGCATGTGCACTCCGATGACACGGTGGGCACCAACGACACCTTGTACAACCTCAGCTACGGTCGCGATGTCGCCGGGCTCGATGTCCTCGGTTACACCGCCAATGATTTCAATATCACTGAGCAGCGCTGGGATCAGGCGGTCAACCTGATTCACGAACTCAATGAACCAGGACGATTTGTTTGCTATCCCGGCACCGAATGGTGCGGCAACTCTTGCGCGGGCGGCGACCGTAATGTGGTGTTCCTGCATGACCGCAAACCCGAGTTTCCCTTCGACAATCAAGGTCGGCTGGTGCGTTCCTTCGAATGGAACGAATTCACCGCCGGCACCATCAAGCCGGGTGCCTGGCCGGTGGATGAGTTGTATGCCGCCTATGCCAAGGACCCCGAAGGGCATTTGATGATGCCTCACGTCGGTGGGCGCCGTTGCAACCTCGACTGGCACCATCCGGAGCTGGAGCGCCTGATCGAGGTCGGCTCGGCCTGGGGGCAGTTCCATTGGGTCTACGCCGAAGCGCTTCAGCGTGGCTATCGAGTGGGTGCCGCGGCGAACAGCGATGAGCATCAGGGGCGTTGTGGCGGTGGTGTTCCGGCCACGGCGGTGTTCGGCTCTCGCGGCGGGCTGACTGGCGTGGTGGCCGAGGCCTTCGATCGAGCCAGTGTTGGCAAGGCACTTCGCGCCCGTCGCACTTTTGCCACCACCGGCGAGCGTTCATTTGCCAGCCTGCGCCAGGGCCAGCATTTCATGGGTGAAGTGTTCACCGCCGATGCAAATGCCACGCTGGACTATCGACTGCTCGGAGAGGCGGGCTGGGAGCAGGTCGATCTGTTCGATGGCGACAAGCTGATCTGGTCGCGCAACCTGCATCAGGAATTGGGTTTTTCCAGCCAACGTATTCGTCTGCGCCTGGGCGGCGCAAGGATCAAGGACCGTTATCGCGGCGCCTACTGGACCGGCGAGATTCGCGTGACGGGTGCGGTCATCAACGGCTTTCGCGCCTTGGGTCTCGATCACCCCGAACAAACTGTATGGCGCAAGGATGCAACGGTTCTGGCCTTTCGCACCGACACCAACGGCGACACCGACAGCATCGAAATCGACTTGTCGCAATTGGCCGGCGCCACGCTGCAGGTTCATAGCCGCATCGATAACTACATCAAGGTCGGCGACCCGTCTGAACCGCAACCTTACGTGCATGCGCCGACGGTGGTGATGGAGTTGTCCGGCGATGAGTTGCTGGTGCAATCGCAAGTGACCGAAGAGCTGCCGGGCGCGGAGTTGAAGGTGTCCCTCGAAAGGACAACCGCTGCGCCGCTGCCTCGTGAACTGCAAGGGCAAATCGAGCTTGCCCGATTGAATCTGGAGCAGGGGCGTGAACATCCATTGTTCATCTGCGCCCGGCAGCGCGATCAATCCCGAGTCTGGACCTCGGCGCTGTTTCTAACGTTATAAACGGCCATAAAAAAGGGCAGCTCAAAGCTGCCCTTGTCCCAACCCATTCCTTAGGCTGCGGTAAACAGCCTGTGCGGATCCATGACGAATTTCTTCGGCGCCCCGGCATCGAACTCGTGATAACCACGCGGCGCGTCGTCCAGGCTGATCACCTGCACGCCGACGACCTCGGCAATCTTGATCCGGTCCCACATGATCGCCTGCATCAGCTGACGGTTGTACTTCATCGTCGGGGTCTGGCCGGTGTGGAAACTGTGGGACTTGGCCCAGCCGAGGCCGAAACGGATGTTCAGGCTGCCATGCTTGGCGGCTTTGTTGACCGCACCCGGGTCTTCGGTGACATACAGACCGGGGATACCGATATTGCCGGCGACCCGCACCACGCCCATCAGCGCGTTGAGCACATCGGCCGGGGCCTCGTGCTGCGCGCCGTCATGGCCGTGGCCACGGGCTTCGAAGCCGACCGCATCGACCGCACAATCGACTTCCGGCTCACCGAGCAGGTTGGCGATTTGCTCGTGCAGCGGAGTGTCCAGGGTGAGGTCGGCGATCTCGAAGCCCTGGGCCTTGGCATGCGCCAGGCGCAGCGGATTGACGTCGCCGACTATCACCACCGCCGCACCCAGCAGACGGGCGGAGGCGGCGGCAGCCAGTCCGACCGGACCGGCACCGGCGATATACACCGTGCTGCCAGGGCCGACACCGGCGGTCACCGCGCCATGGTAGCCGGTCGGCAGGATATCGGAGAGGCAGGTCAGGTCGCGGATTTTCTCCATTGCCTTGTCGCGGTCGGGCAGCTTCAGCAGGTTGAAGTCGGCATACGGCACCAGCACGTATTCGGCCTGGCCGCCAACCCAGTCACCCATGTCCACATAGCCATAGGCACCGCCGGGGCGCGCCGGATTGACCGTCAGGCAGACGCCGGTGTGCTGCTCCTTGCAACTGCGACAACGGCCGCAGGCGACGTTGAACGGCACCGATACCAGGTCACCGATCTGCACGTTTTCCACGTCACGGCCCTTCTCGATGACCTCGCCGGTGATCTCATGGCCAAGCACCAGCCCGACCTGGGCCGTGGTCCGGCCACGCACCATATGCTGGTCGGAGCCGCAGATATTGGTCGAAACCACGCGCAGGATCACGCCATGGTCAATGCGCTTGCCGCGCGGGTCTTCCATTTTCGGATAGGGGATGGTCTGCACCTCGACCTTGCCTGCGCCGAGATACACGACACCACGATTACCAGACATGATTTCACCTCGCTTTTGTTGTTGTGAGAACACGGCCCTTGTACTGCGAAGGGTCGCGCGGCCTTACAGTGCGGCGGTAAATGTCTTGCGTTTGCGCGTGAATGCAGATGGGTTGGAAGTCACCTTCCAACGATGCGTGATAAGCAGTCATCGTATTGATCCTACGCCTGGTATCAGCACCCTGCGAGGGCATTTAGCACCCAATTACCCCCCCGGTTGGCAGGGCTGTCGCAGGAGTAACGGGCGCTGAACGCCGTGTTTGCCCCCCCATCAAAGCACAGCGCTAAAAATATTTTTATCTGATAAATGTTTTATTGACTAAAAAAAAATACCGGGTAATTATTTCCCTGCATCTGCTTTCACGCAGAGTCATTTTGCAGGGGAAACCCGATGAGTCAGAACACCGTGCCGTTGCTGGCCAGTCTTTACATCGAGACGAATGAATCGTCACTCCACAGGCGCTTGGCGCCTTTGTTTATGCAGGGTTCTCCGGCCGAGCCGAAACGCCGCGTCACCTGGAACAACTGGATGCGTCCACCGTTCAATCAGTGGGGGTTCCGCAATCTGGCGCGCCTGCGTCCCTCCATTGATGTGGAGGCGGGTGGCGGACCGGTCAGCGTCTTGAAGGAAGCGCCACAAGCGCTGGATCAACTGCACTTCGACAGTGAATGTGGCTTGAGCGTCAGTGTCATCGATCATCTGGTGGTCAGTCAGACCGACGCCTTTTTGGTGATGCAGGGCGACACCGTGCTGTTCGAGCGTTACTTCAACGGCCAGCGTCCCCGGGACCGGCACGTCATGTTCTCGGTGACCAAGTCGCTGATCGGCACCCTGGGGGAGCAACTGGTCTGCGATGGCATCCTCAATCCGGAGTTGCCGGCGGCGTTTTACGTGCCCGAACTGTTGGGTAGCGCGTTTGGCGATGCCACGGTGCGCCAGCTGTTCGACATGGCCGTGGGCATCGACTACAGCGAAGTCTATGACGATCCCAACTCCGAGAGCTCGCAGTACGGCTATGCCTGCGGTTTCCAGCCGGCACCTGCGCAGTACGCTCAGTTCGAGTCGCTGTATCAGTACCTGCCGTCGCTGAAAAAACGCGGCAGTCACGGCGGCTTTTTCCATTACGTGACCGCCACCACCGAAGCCCTGGCCTGGGTCATGGAGCGCGCTTCGGGCAAGGCTTGCAATCAATTGCTGCAAGACATCTGGAGCCAGTTGGGGTGTGAGCGCGACGGCTACTTCATGGCCGATCCTTGGGGGCGTAGTGTTGCCGGTGCCGGTTTCAACGCCACCTTGCGAGACATGGCGCGGTTCGGTCGGCTGCTGGCCAACGACGGTCGCCATGATGGGCTGCAATTGCTGTCGACCGAGACGGTTGCACGCATTTGCGCCGGCTCCGATCCAGCGATCTACGCCAAAAACTCCGAGTTCTCCCAATGGACCCCTGACGCTTCCTACCGCAGCCAGTGGTACGTCTTCAACGACCACAGCCAGGCGATCATGGCCGGTGGTATCCACGGCCAATACCTGTTCGTCGATAAGCCGTCCGGTGTGGTGATCGTCAAGCAGTCATCGCTGACCGAGGCTGTCAGCCCGTTCGATGCTGACAGCGTGCGCCTGCTGCGTGCCATCGCCGCGCACCTTACTCACTGAAACGCCTCATAACGACAAGAAGTTTGCGACCTATTCGCCTGGCTCGACCAGGTGTTGGCGGCGCTTTGCGCCGCCATTCACTGCCCTGTAACAACAATAATCACACAGGAGCTTCATATGGTTCTCATGACGCGTTTCTCTCGAACGCTCTTAGCGGTCGGCTTACCCCTGACCGCCCAAGTCGCGCTGGCGGGCTACACCTTCGAGGATGGCAACCTCAAGGGTGAGGTTAACTTCACTGCCGGCGGTGCGACCCTGTCCACCCGTAACGTCAACTTCGGCAGCGGCCGCGTCGATGCGCGCAGTGGCAAGAATGGCGGTACGAAAATCGACTGGCAGGAGCTCTACGTCAAGCCCGGCGTCAAGCTGGAATACTCCCTGCAGCCAGACTTCAGCCTGTTGGCCGGTGGCTCGCTGGTGGCGGCGTCCACCTTTGGCGACGGCGATGCCGGCGGCTTCACCCGCAGCTCTGATGGTGATGTAGCCACCGAAGAACTCTACGGTGGTTTCCGGGCCGGGGAGTGGACGCTCACAGCCGGTCGCCAGAACTACATGATCGGGACGGGTTTCATCGTCATGGACGGTAACCTCGACCAACTCAAGGACGGCGCCTACTGGCTTGGCCCCAGAACCGCCTTCAAGGATTCGGCCATTCTGGCCTGGGATCATGGCGCATTGAAAACCCAGGCCTTCACCTTGCGGGTCGATGACGATCTGGGTGACTTCCGCATGACCGGCGCTAACCTGGACTACAACCTCGACGACCAGGTGACACTGGGGGCCATGGCGATGAAGGTCAATGCGCTGGGGCCCAAGGGCAGTACACTGCCACGACGCCGGGACGGGATGCAGGTGTACAACGTGCGTGCGTTGAAGGCCAAAGTACCGGGCGTGCCGGACCTGACCCTGAATGCCGAATACGCCGTGGAACGGGGCAGTGGTGAAGGCGTGGATTACGATGCCAACGCCTGGTACGGTCAGGCGGATTACGCCTTCAACACGTTGCCGCTGACCCCGGTGATCGGCTATCGCTACGCCAGTTTTTCCGGCGACGACAACCTCGCCGACAACCGGCAGAAAGCCTGGGAGTCACTGAGCAAGGGCTTCGTCGACTGGAGCACCTGGCTGGTGGGGGATGTCGTCGGCAACTACCTGCTGTTCAACAGCAACGAAAACGTCCAGCAGTTCTCGCTCAAGACCCACCTCAATGAAACGCTGACCCTCGGCGCGATCCACTATCAGTTCTGGCTGGACGAGAAAAACTACATGGGTGCGCAGGTCAGCGATCGGCGCTTTGCGGACGAGAGTGTGGTTTTCCTCGACTGGACCCCGACGCCGTCGTTCTATACGTCGCTCTCCTATAACTGGGTCAAGCCGCTGGCCGCTGCCAAGCAGGTGTTCGGCGATGACCAGAAATTCAGTGCGCTGGAACTGTACTTCACCTACCGCTATTAAGTGCCGCGAGCCTTCGCGGCCGCGCAGGAGTGCTTCACCATGAACACGTTTTTGCGTAACACCTTGTTGGGCGCTGTAGTGTCGTTGCTGGCCAGCGGTGTGTGCCTGGCTGAAGAGCGCACGGTGCGGATCTACAACTGGATCGAGTATCTGCCACCTGAGGTGCTCAAGAGCTTCCAGGAAGAAACGGGCATCCGTCCGGTCTACGACGTTTTTGACAGTGTCGAAACCCTGGAGTCCAAACTGCTGACCGGCAATTCCGGGTATGACGTGGTGTACCCCGGCAGCGCCAACCTGAGTCACCTGATCGCCGCCGGTGCCGTCCAGCCGCTGGACCGCAACCAGCTGCCGAACTGGCGACACTTGGACCCGGAGTTCATGAAAACCCTGGAAGCTGCCGGTGATACGGGCAACCGTTACGCGGCACCGTACCTATGGGGCACCACGCTGATCGGCTACAACGTCGACAAGGTTCAGCAAGTCTTGGGCGCCAATGTGCAGATGAACACCTGGGACATGATCTTCAAGGAAGAGAACCTCGCCAAGCTGGCCAGTTGCGGTGTCGGTTTCCTCGACGCGGCCAATGAAATCGTGCCCATCGCCTTGCACTACAAGGGCCTCGACCCCAACAGCCAGAAGCGCGAGGACTACCCGCAGGCCCAGGCGGCGATGATGAAGATTCGCCCGCACATCACCTACTTCAACTCCTCACGCTACGGCATGGACCTGGCCAACGGTGACATTTGCGTAGCTGTCGGCTGGTCGGGTGGTGTGGCGCTGGCCAAGCAACTGGCCGATGCGGCCGGCAAGGGCGTCAGGGTGGAGATGGCGTTACCCAAGGAAGGCGCACCGATGTGGTCGGATGTGATGATGGTGCCGGCCAACGCCCCCCATACCAAAGAGGCCTATGAGTTCATCAACTACATCCTGCGCCCTGACGTCATTGCCCGGATCAGCAACAAGATCGGTTACCCCAATCCGAACAAGGACGCCACTGCACTGGTGAACGCCGAGATCCGTAATAACCCCAACATGTATGTGCCGGACGAAGCGCGCAAAACACTGTTCGCTCTGCAGCCCATGCCGGCAGCCGTGGAGAGGATCCGCACCCGCACCTGGACCACCATCAAGACCAACCGCTGATCATCGTGGCCCGGCGTCGTGACGCCGGGCTCGCCAGCAATGACGCGTCTGGGCTATAGCATGCAGCCAGTCTGGGAGGAGGCTGGCGTTCTCAGGCCCGCATTCCGTAAAAGAGCAGCTCGGTGATACGCCTTACCTGGGCGGAGTGTGACTCGATGTCCGGCTGCTCCTGGTTGACCAGCCTGAACAACTGCAGGTGTGAGTAGTCGTTCAACAGGAAGGCGGCCAGGTCGACGTTGAGGTCGGCGCGTAGCTTGCCGGCCTGTTGCAGTTCTCTGAGCAAACCGCTGATTTCGGCCCTGAGCGCATCGTTCATGGCGCGATAACCTTCGGGCAGTCCGTTATCACCACCAAATAGAATCAACGGCAGCAGTTCACGCCAGAGACTGGGATGCATGACTTCCAGGGCGTAACCGGTCAGCAGGCGTTCCAGGTAGCACAGGGCCTCGACCGGATCTTCTATTTCAGGGATCTGGTTGCGGGTGTCCTTGAGGGCGCGCTGGTCGGCGTCGTGCAGGATTTCCAGGATGATTTCCTGCTTGTTGCCGAAGTACTTGAACACGGTGGGCGCCGACACCCCAGCCTGGTTGGCGATCTGTTCGATGGTGGTGTTCTGGAAACCTTGACGCTCGAACAGTTCGATCGCTGCCTTGCTGATGGCTTGGCGTCGTTCGACTTTCTGACGTTCACGCAGTCCGCTCACGGTTGATCCCTTGTCGCTATGAATAAAGGGGGCGCATGTCGCCCAATCATCCATGCAAAATACTTAATCGGGTAAAACTTTTAAAGCGCTAATTTCTGTAGTGCGCGTTTATCCCGGAAGCGAAAAGTCTCGTTGGCTGATGGCGAGAGTCCTCAGGCTTAATAGTTAATTTCATTAATCTTTTAAGCGCTGTTCACCATTCATTGACCCGCCTGAATCAAGCCGATGCCTGTCGGTATTTTTTCAGTCGATAGGCAAACTGCGCACGACTCAAACCCAGCAGTCGCGCGGCAGCGGCCAGATTGCCTTGGCTTTTTTGCAGCGCTTCATCGATCAGGCGCGACTCCAGCCCTTCAATGGAGAAGCCGTGTTCCAGGCGAGCCAGGGTCTCCAGCAAGGCAGGGCGAGGCTGTGTGCCGGCGGGACTCTGGTCGGTTGCGGCGAGGCTGCCATTGTCGTCCAGAGAGTACGCATCCTGCGGCATGGGTTCGTTGCGAAACAGGTGGATCAGATCAATGGCTTGGCCGTCTTCGCTGGCGATCAGGCCGCGCTCCACCAGGTTCTGCAGTTCCCGTACGTTGCCGGGGAAGTCATAGCGCAATAACACCTTGAGTGCGCGCATGGTCAGGCCGGCGGGTTTGCGGGCGTAGGCCTGACAGAAGCGCCGCAGGAACGCGTTGACCAGCAACGGAATGTCGTCGCGACGTTCGCGCAGCGGTGGCAGCACGATGGGGTAGACATTCAGCCGGTAGAACAAGTCTTCGCGAAATTCTCCGGCCGCCACGGCTTTGCGCAAGTCGACATTGGTGGCCGCCACCACCCGGACGTCGACCTTGATGGGCTGGCCACCGCCGATGCGCTCGATCTCTCGCTCCTGCAATGCACGCAGCAACTTGCCCTGACCCGGCAGGCTGAGGCTGGCGATTTCGTCGAGAAACAGCGTGCCGCCCTGGGCGCGCTCGAAGCGTCCGGGGCGCGAATGGGTCGCGCCGGTGTAGGCGCCGCGCTCGACACCAAACAGCTCAGCCTCGATCAGATTGTCCGGGATGGCGGCGCAGTTGAGCGCCACGAAAGGTGCTTGATGGCGTGGGCTGAACTGATGCAACTGACGGGCGAACAACTCTTTGCCGACCCCTGACTCACCGCTGAACAACACCGTGGCGGGCGTCGGCGCCACGCGCTGCAAGGCGAGGGTCGCGGCATTGAAGGCCGCGCTGGCGCCAATCGGTTTTGGTCCGCCGGGTTTTTCGCTGTCGTCATCCTGGGGGGCGGGCGCCGGGGCTTGAGGCTGTTTGGGTGCGGCACTTGAGGGCGAGGCGGTGAGATAACTCAGGTCCTGCTCGACATCGCCCCATTGCTCGGCGGTCTTGCCGATCACCCGGCAGCTCTCATGGCCCATGCCCCGGCATTCGGTTTCGCGGAAGATCACCAGACGACCGAACAGCCCGCTGACATAACCGATGGCATAGCCCAGTTCGGTCCAGCACACCGGATCCTGGCCGATCCCGTAGGCGGCGATATGTTCGTCGGCCTCACAGGAGTGGTGCCAGAGGAATTCACCTTCATAGAAGCCTGAGTCGGCGTCGAATTTGAAGTGCAGGGGTTCGACCTTGGTCATGCCTTCGAGTGTATGCAGACGCGTGCCGGCCGAGAAAACCGCCGCGGCGTCGGCGTCTGGCCAGCGCTCGCGGATCAGCCGCGCATCGCGCGCGCCGGAGAGATAGCCGGTGCGGGTAAACAGGCCGCGGCTCTGTTCCAGTCCCTGGCGCTCGATAATTTCTCGTCGCAGCGCGCCGAAGGATGAGCTGTGCAATAGCAGCATGCGCTGGTCGTTGAGCCAGATACGTCCGTCAACAGGGGAAAAGAACAGGCATTCGGTCAACTCGGCCAGGGTCGGTGAGTTGCCTTCGGCCAGTTGGGTACTGTCACCTCGGGGCGAGAAATGCTCCTCCTGCACGGCAAGATGAGGAAGCAGCGAATGGGGATTGTTCATTGTTATGCCCCTGAGCGAGTCGACTGATCGAAATGATCAACTAGCAAAACAGTTATTAAACATAACTTTATCATTTGGACAAGTGGCGAGCTGCCGGCTGTACGCCAAGCACCTTGTCCTATTCGCAAACACCCCTCTACAGCCCGCAAGCCAGAGCCTTCGCCACTTGAAATGCGGCGCGACGCAGGAAGTCGGCACAGCCCTTGCTCTAGCGCTTTCACCACGCAGACGCCTTGCATCGTTTTAGCAAGGCCGCGTCAGGCAATGACAAACACAAGAGCCGGGAGACCGAAATGTCGGTAAGTGAACCATCTGATTTTCTGCGGGACGAGCCATGGCGTGAACGCATCTTCAATGGTGACTGGCTACGTCCATTGGGCGGCAGCCATAGCGTCATTGAACCGGCCACCGGCGAGGTGTTGACCGTCACCGGTTTGGCCGATGCAGCGGACATCGCGTTTGCCAGCCTGAACGCCGCTCGTGCTCAACCGGCCTGGGCGGCATTGGGGCCACGGGAACGCGCAGAGATCTTTCGTAAAGCTGCCGCACTGGCCCAGCAACACTTTGCCGAACTGGCGTTGTACATCGCCCGGGAAAGTGGCGGCAGTCTGTTCAAGGGTGAACATGAGGTCCGTGAGGCGATCGTGTTGCTGCATCAGGCGGCCGGGCTGCTGTCGCAACCCCATGGTCTGGTTCTGCCGAGCGAAGCGGGGCGCTTGTCCTATGCACGCCGGTTGCCCCATGGCGTGGTCGGGGTGATCTCGCCGTTCAACTTTCCCTTGGTGTTGTCCCTGCGTTCGGTGGCGCCGGCGCTGGCGGCGGGCAACGCCGTGGTGCTCAAGCCCGATCCGCAGACCCCGGTCAGTGGCGGTTTCATCATTGCCCGGTTGTTCGAGGCGGCCGGTCTGCCCAAGGGCTTGCTGCAGGTGTTGCCGGGTGCAGCGCCAGCCGGAGAAGCGCTGTGCCGCGATCCGCATGTGCGGATGATCGCGTTCACCGGCTCCACCGCAGCGGGGCGCAAAGTCGCGGAGCTGGCTGGGCGTCATCTGAAAAAAGTCGCCCTGGAGCTGGGCGGCAAGAACTCGTTGATCGTGCTCGAAGACGCCGATCTCGAACTGGCGGCCAGCAACGCCGCGTGGGGTGCCTGGCTGCATCAGGGGCAGATTTGCATGGCCACCGGACGCATCCTGGCCCATGAGTCGATTGCACAAGAACTGGTCCGCCGGTTGGCAGAAAAGGCACGGGCAATCACGGTTGGCAATGCCGCTCGCGGTGAGGCGGTGCTGGGGCCGTTGATCAACAAACGCCAGCTGTTGCGAGTGCATGAAATCGTCACGGAGAGTGTGACGGCCGGGGCAACTCTGCAAGCCGGCGGCGAGTATGAGCAGCTCTTCTACCAACCCACGGTGCTTTCCGGTGTGCGCCCGGGCATGCGCGCGTTCGACGAGGAAATCTTCGGCCCGGTGGCCACGGTGGTGAGTTTTGCCAGCGACGATGAGGCCATCGACCTGGCCAACCGCACCGAGTATGGCTTGTCCGCGGGGATCATTTCGCCTTCGGTCGGGCACGCGATGGCGATGGGCGAGCAACTCAATTGCGGGCTGCTGCACATCAACGACCAGACAGTGGCCGACGAATGCATCAACCCCTTCGGCGGACGCGGCAGCTCAGGAAATGCCGGCAGCGTAGGCGGCCCGGCCGACTGGGATGAATACACCCAATGGCAATGGGTGACGGTCAAGGATAAGGCGCCGCGTTACCCGTTCTGACGGGCCGGTTTTGCCGGGCCGACAAGGTAGGTCGGCTCACCGAGTACACAAAAATAATAAGAGGACTCAACATGAAACTCGACAACAAGATTGTGCTGGTGACTGGCGTCTCTTCGGGTATCGGCGCGGCCACGGCAAGCCTGCTGCGCAGCCACGGCGCCCACGTGATTGGCGTGGACCTGAAGGCGCCGCACATGACCCTGGATGGTTTTGTTCAGGGCGATCTGAGCAGTGCCGAGAACATCGACCGGTTGCTGGCGCAGCTACCGGCGCGGATCGACAGCCTGTGCAATATCGCCGGGGTGCCGGGCACTGCAAACCCGCAACTGTTGGCGCGGGTCAACTACCTGGGATTGCGCCACTTGAGCAGCGCGTTGCTGCCACGCATCAACGCTGGCGGCAGCATCGTCAATATCGCCTCGATCCTCGGCGCCGAGTGGCCGTTACGTCTGGAACAGCACAAGGCGCTGGCGCGCATCGAAGGTTTCGCCGCCGGGCAGGCCTGGCTGGCCGAGCACCCGGTACCGGACCAGACCTGCTACCAGTATTTCAAGGAAGCCTTGATCGTTTGGAATTACCTGCAGGCCCAACCCTGGTTTCTCGAACATTCAGTGCGCATGAACAGCGTCGCGCCAGGTCCGGTTTTCACACCGATCCTCGGCGACTTCGTGAGCATGCTCGGTGAGGCCCGAACCCAGGCCGATGCCCATCGCATGAAACGCCCCGCTTATGCCGATGAGGTAGCGGCGGTGATCGCTTTCCTGTGTGCCGACGAGTCGCGCTGGATCAACGGCGTCAACCTGGCAGTCGATGGCGGATTGGCCTCTACCTACATCTGAAACCATGTGGCGAGGGGGCTTGCCCCCGTTCGGCTGCGAAGCAGTCGTAAACCGGCTGATTTTAGGGCCGCTGCGTGCCCCAGCGGGGGCAAGCCCCCTCGCCACAAGTGCAAAGCCATGCCAAAAAATAAAAATAATGAGGAGCGTCCATGGACAACGTTAAACGTTGCTTTCGTTTCAAGCATTGCGCCCTGTTTCTGGCGTTATGCAGCGCCGGTGTGATGGTCGAAAGGGTCGAGGCCATGCAAATGGACCTTGGTGATTCCGACTGGAAACTGCGTTGGGACAACACCATCAAGTACAGCCAGGCCTGGCGTCTTCAGGGGCAGGACAGCCGATTGGTCAACGCACCGACCGCCAACGGCCTGTACCCGTCGATCCAGAGTCAGGGCGATAAAAACTTCAGCAGTGGCCTGGTCTCCAATCGTCTGGACCTGTTTTCTGAAATGGACCTCAGCCGGCAAAACTATGGCCTGCGTGTGAGCGGCGCAGCCTGGTACGACGATATCTACAACCAGGGCACCGACAGCAGCGAGCAAACGCATTTCCTCAGCGAAACCCGCAAGCTCCACGGTCGCGACGCGGAAATTCTCGACGCCTTCGTGTTCCTGCGCGGTGACCTCGGTGAAGACTCCCAAGGCGTGGTGCGTCTGGGCCGACACAGCCTGATCTACGGCGAAAGCCTGTTCTACGGTGGCAACGGCATTGCCAATGCCCAGGGCCCGACCGATGTGGTCAAGTTGCTGAGCGTGCCGGGGACCCAGTTCAAGGAGATCCTGCGTCCGGTCAATCAGATCTCCGGGCAGTTGCAGATCAACCCGCAGCTGTCGGTGGGCGCTTACTACCAGTTTGAGTGGGAACGCTCCAATGTGCCCGGCGCCGGCAGCTACCTGAGCGATATCGATGCCATCGGTTACGGCAGCGGTTCACTGCGCGAAGTGTTCGGCAACGACACGGTGAATGGCGGCGATTTGAAACCGCGAAATTCGGGGCAGGGCGGTATGCAGATCCGCTTCAAGCCGACCGGCACCGAGCTGGAGTTGGGTTTCTACGCTGCGCAGTATCACGACAAAACCCCGACCGGCCTGTACGCCTACCTCGACGGTGCGGCTGCGGCCGCCACCGGGTTGCCGATCCTGAGTTCCTATCGTCAGGTCTACGCCGAAGACATCAAGACTGCTGGCGTCAGCTTCTCCACCGCTTATGGGCCGTTCAACTTTGCCGGTGAAACTTCCGTGCGCTGGAACGCGCCGCTGGTGAGCAATCTGCAAGTGGTGGCCCCTGGCGTGGCGGCCGATGGCGACGATAACTCACTGTTTGCCAGGGGCAAAACCGCTCACGCCAACCTGTCGGCGATTTACCTGTTATCGCCCACCGCATTTTGGGATGGCGGCTCGGCACTGGCCGAGCTGGCCTGGAACCGCACCCTGAGCGTGACCGAGAACGCCGCCGCGCTGGATGCCAACACCACCCGCGATGCTACGGCACTGCGGGTATTGGTGGAGCCGGCGTACTTCCAGATTGTCGACGGGATCGACCTGACCGTGCCGATCGGCATGGGTGTGGTACTCGATGGGCGCTCTTCGGCGGTCAACAAATCGGGCTTCGGCAATACCCATTCCGGCGACTGGAGTGTCGGGCTCAAGGCCACCTACCTGCAGCGCTGGGATGTCGGCCTGAACTACGTGAACTTCTTCGGTGCCCCGAAAGCCGGGCTGCGCGAGGACGGCAATTTCAGTTACGGGCAGTCGTTGGCCGACCGCGACTTCGTCTCGCTCTACGTGAAAACCTCATTCTAATAAGGTGGATTCGCCATGCAGAACAAAGCATTTCTCAACACTTGCGTCCTCACCCTGGCCCTTGCCGGCATGAGCCTGGCGCAGGCGGCCGTGTCGCCTGAGCAGGCTGTACGCTTGAAGACTGAACTGACACCCCTTGGTGGCGAGCGCGCCGGCAACGCCGATGGCAGCATCCCGGCCTGGCTGGGCGGTTACACCAAGGTCGCGCCGGGCTACAAACCGGGTGACAAACGTCCCGATCCATTCGCCGGTGAAAAACCGCTGTATTCGATCAAGGCCTCGAACATGGAGCAGTACGCCAATGTATTGGCCGAAGGCACCAAACTGCTGCTGAAGAAATACCCGGACTATCGCCTGGACGTCTACCCGACCCATCGCTCGGCGGCAGCCCCGCAATGGGTGTATGACAACACCGGCAAGAATGCCACCCGCGCCACGCTGGACGTGGCGAGCGAGAAAGTCACCGGCGCCTATGGCGGCATTCCGTTCCCGATCCCGGAAAACGGTACGCAAGTGCTGTGGAATTATCGATTGTCCTGGCAGGGTGGCGACACCATCAGTTCGCCTTTCGATACCTGGCTGATGACCGCCGGCGGCAAGAAAGTCCAGGCGACCCGCGCCCAGTACACCTACCAGTTTCCCTACTACGTTGAAGGCGGCAGCCTGGAAAACTTTTCCGGCAAGTACCTGGTGGGCAAGCTGCTGACCGAACTGCCGTCGTCCAAGGCCGGCGAAGGCCTGATGACCCATTGGGACCTGGACCCGGCCAACCGTGCGGCCTGGCAGTATCTGGTCGGCCAGCGCCGGGTGCGTCGGGCGCCGAACATTGCCTACGACACCCCGGACTTCGTGACCTCGGGGGTCGGTCTGTTCGACGAAGCGTTCATGCTGTTCGGGCCTACCGATCGCTATGACCTCAAGCTGATGGGCAAGAAAGAACTGATCGTCGCCTACAACAATAACCGCGCCGGCCTGGCCAAGAGCGACGACTTGGTCAAGCAGAACTTCCTCAATCCTGACCTGGTGCGTTGGGAGAAACATCGGGTCTGGGTGGTCGAGGCCACGCTCAAATCCGGCAAGCGCCATGTGGTGCCGCGTCGCACCTACTACATCGACGAAGACTCCTGGCAGATCCTGATGGCCGACGGGTATGACGCGCAGGGCAAGCTCGGACGGCAGATGTATTCGCTGACGCTGTTGGCGCCGGACCTGCCGGCCCTCACCGCGCAGGTCATGTGGGGCAGCTACAACCTCGACACCGGCGCCTACTTCCTCAACTCCTCGAGCAACGATCTGGCGGTCCAGTACCAGAAAGTCGCGAAACCTTCGGCGTCCTATTTCACGCCGGATGCCATGGCCAACGAAAACATGCGTTGAACCTGAGGGAGGCCGCGGCGGGTGAGGGTGCGCGCTGCGGTCGCCTGTGACTTTGCGAGTGGGATACCGACATGATGGGGCAAAAACGCTATGCGGGCTTCGGCCTGCGCCGGGGCGCCTGCGTCCTGGCATTGGGTTTGATGGCGTGTATGTTCAACGCCCAGGCGAGCACGTTTGCAGTACTGCAGCAGCCGGCACTGCCGACCGCCAAGGCCCAGCGCGCGGCATTGCTCGGGCTGACCCGGGCCGGCGAGCGGCTGGTGGCGGTCGGCGAGCGCGGGATTGTGCTGCTCTCGGATGACGCTGGAAGCAATTGGCGCCAGGCCAGTGTGCCGGTCAGCGTCAGCCTGACGGCGGTGCAGTTCGTCGATGCCGAGCAGGGTTGGGCGGTCGGTCATCTGGGCGTGGTGTTGCACACCGAGGACGGCGGTGAAACCTGGCACAAGCAACTCGACGGTGAACGCGCCGCCGCGCTGGCGGTGCAGGCCGCTGAGCGCGATGCCGATCAACCGGGCGGTGCCGGCAACCTGGCGCAGGCCCGGCAGATGCTCGACGACGGACCGGACAAACCGTTTCTCGACCTGTACTTCAGTGACCACCTGCACGGCTACGTCGTTGGCGCCTACAACCAGATCTACCGTACCGACGACGGCGGGCGAAGCTGGCAGCCGTGGATGCAGCATGTGGACAATCCGCAGGGCCTGAACCTGTATGGCATTCGCGTCTCGGGCAACGATTTGCTGCTGGTGGGGGAGCGCGGTTTGCTGTTGCGTTCGACCGATGCCGGGCATTCATTCCAGGCCTTGAAGTCACCTTATGAAGGCAGCTTTTTCGGCTTGCTCGGCACTCACGGCGGCGCCTTGATTGCCTATGGTTTGCGCGGTAACGCCTGGTGGTCCGACGACCGTGGCGGCAGTTGGCGACGCCTCGACACCGGCATCGAATCAACACTGTCGAGCGCCATCGAACTGCGCGATGGCAGCCTGCTGTTGGCCAGCCAGGGCGGCGAGCTTTTATTCAGCCATGACCAGGGTCGTAGCTTCGACAAACGCCAGAGCCGCAGCGGCGGGACTGTCGCTGCCGTGCAACAGGCGGCCGATGGCAGCCTGGCCAGCGTTGGTTTGAGCGGTGTGGCCGCTGACCAGGATCCACGAGCCTCTGGCAAACCTTGAATCTTCACGGTGCAGCGCTATCGGGCCACGGCCCGTGCAACAGGAGTCAGACTTGAAAGACGACAAAACCCAAACCGTGATCGGCCGCCTGGCAGACTTCGACCAGGCGTCGGGCAACTTCGCCGAGCGGGCGATCTTCAACCATCGACCGCTGGTGATCCTGCTGTGTCTGCTGGTGACGCTGGTGCTCGGCTGGCAAGCCACGCGCATCGGCATCAATGCCAGTTATGAGAAAACCATTCCCACGGGGCATCCCTATGTCGCCAACTTTCTGGAGAATCGCAGTGAGTTGAGCGGCCTGGGCAACTCGCTGCGGATCGCCGTGGAGGTCAAACAAGGCAGCATTTTCACCAAGGACTATCTCGACACCTTGGCCAGGCTCAACGACGAGCTCTATCTGCTGCCGGGTGTCGACCGGCCCTACATGAAATCGTTATGGACCCCGACCACGCGCTGGACCGCCGTGACCGAGGAGGGGCTTGATGGCGGCACCGTGATCCCCGACGACTACGATGGCTCGGCAGCCAGTATCGAACAGGTGCGGACCAACGTCGCCCGTTCCGGTGAGGTCGGTCAATTGGTGGCCGGCAACTTCAAGTCCAGCGTGATCTTCGTGCCGTTGCTGGACATCAGTCCGCAGACCGGCAAGGCTCTGGACTACGGCGAGTTTTCCCGGCAACTGGAAGCCCTGCGGGACAAGTACCAGAGCGACGACCTGCGAATTCACATCACCGGTTTCACCAAGATTGTCGGCGACCTGATCGAGGGGCTGACCCAGGTGCTTCTGTTCTTCGTGGTGGCGGTACTGGTGACAGTGTTGGTGCTGTTTGGCTACACCCGTTGCGCGCGCAGCACGCTGGTGGTGGTGACGTGTTCGCTGGTGGCGGTGCTCTGGCAGCTGGGTCTGCTCGCCGTCCTCGGTTATGAGCTGGACCCCTACTCGGCGCTGGTGCCGTTTCTGGTGTTCGCCATTGGCATGAGCCACGGCGCGCAGAAGATGAACGGCATCATGCAGGACGTCGGTCGCGGCACCCACCGGGTGGTGGCCGCGCGTTATACCTTCCGCCGACTGTTCGCGGCCGGCATGACCGCCTTGCTCTGTGATGCGGTGGGCTTCGCGGTGCTGCTGCTGATCAATATCCGGGTGATTCAGGATCTGGCGATCACCGCCAGCCTCGGCGTGGCGGTGCTGATTTTCACCAACCTGATTCTGTTGCCGATCCTGCTCAGCTATATCGGTGTCAGCCCGGCAGCGGCGCAACGCAGCCTGAGTTCGGAAAACGCCGAACTGCAGGCACAGATCAAGCATCCGTTGTGGCGCGTGCTCGATTTGTTCACCCAGCGGCGCTGGGCTATTTGCGCCATGCTGGGCGGTCTGCTGCTGGCAGCGTTCGGTTTTGCCGTGAGCCTGCACCTGAAGATCGGCGATCTCGATCCCGGCGCCCCGGAGTTGCGGGCTGACTCGCGCTACAACCGCGACGCGCTGTTCATGACCCAAAACTATGCGGCCAGCTCGGATATTTTCGTGGTCATGATCAAGACTCCGGAAGATCAGTGCACCCGTTACGCGAGCCTGTCGGCAGTGGATGCGTTGGCCTGGCGGCTGGAGCAATTGCCCGGCGTGGAGTCGACCACCTCGATGGCGGCGCTGAGCAAAATCGCCACGGCCGGTTACAACGAAGGCAACTTCAAATGGTATGAGCTGATCCCCAATGACGGTGCGCTGGGCGCCGTGCAAACCCGTGCTCCGCGGGAGCTGTTCAATCAGGGCTGTTCGATGTTGTCGCTGTACGTTTACCTGGCCGATCACAAGGCCGATACCCTGAATCGGGTGGTGCAGGCCAGCGAGAAATTCATCAGCGAGCATCAGATGCCAGAGGTCAAATTCATGCTCGCCGCCGGCAGCGCCGGGATCGAAGCCGCGACCAATATCGTGGTGAAAAAATCCATGCGCGAGATGCTGTTCTGGGTCTACGGCGCGGTCAGCCTGTTGTGCCTGCTGACCTTCCGCAGCTGGCGCGCAACCCTTTGCGCGATGCTGCCGCTGATGCTCACCTCGATTCTTTGCGAGGCGCTGATGGTGGGGCTGGGCATGGGGGTCAAAGTCGCGACCCTGCCGGTCATCGCACTGGGCGTGGGCATTGGCATCGACTACGCGCTCTACGTCTTGAGTGTGATTCTGGCCCGCATGCGTGCCGGCGACACCCTGGCACAGGCGTATTACCAGGCGCTGCTGTTCACCGGCAAAGTGGTGTTGCTGACCGGCATGACCCTGGCGGTCGCGGTGTCGACCTGGGCGTTCTCACCGATCAAGTTCCAGGCCGACATGGGGATTCTGCTGGCGTTCATGTTCCTGGTGAACATGCTCGGTGCCCTGATCCTGCTGCCGGCCCTGGCCTGGCTGCTGCTGCCGCAGAAGGTCTTCGCAAAAAAGCCTGAAGCGAGCCGGCATGGGCTGTTGCTCAAGGAGGGCTGAGGACTCGGCAAGCGCTACACGAGGACGGGGACAGTGAGGACCGACTAGCCGTTTTCGGCACAATTACGCCAATGCCTGTTACGGCGGAATGGAACTTGCCTCCCCAACGGCCTGCAAGCCTTGTGTGCCCAACAGGAAAGGTCCATGAATAACAATAACCCAAGCGTGGATGGCGCCACCGGTACGCCGGACATGACTGCGGCGATTCATCGTTATCGCACCAACGACATCGATCAGCACGCACAGAACATGGACGGCTGGCAGGTACGCTATGACCAGCTGACGCCCGGGCGCTTTGAAGGCGAGTTGATCGAGTTTCGCGCCGGATGGATGCAACTGGCGCGCGACCGCTCTAATCAGGCGATGCTCAAGAGTGGCAGCGCCTGGAAGGGAGCCATCACCTTCAGCGTGCCGCTGAGCGCTCAGGGGGCGGTGTTTTGTGCGGGGCATCCGATTCATGAGGCGAGCCTGTTGGTGGCCCATGGTGATCACTTGCCCGATCTGCGCACGCCCGAACATCTGGATCTGTTGGGGGTGGCGGTTGATGTCCAGGCCCTTGAACATGTGCTGGAGCGCCAGGGCGCCCGGTTTCAAATTACCGATCTTCCCAAGTGTTACCGTCTGGGGGCTTCCTCGGTGCAGGCTGAGTTGGCGGCGCTGTTCGACGAGCTGGCCGCTGCCGATCAAGGCCACGACAGCCTGCTGGGCTATGAGGCGATCCGTCATGGCATTCGCGATGCCGTGATGGTGCAACTGCTGGAACTGGTCGCGCCGGATCAGGCCGCGCCCCTTAACCCGACGGCGCGCAAACGCATGGTCGATCGTGCCAGGGAATATGCGTTGGGGCATCTGGACGAACCATTATCGATCCTCGATCTGTGCAATCACATCGGCGCCAGCCGACGCAAACTCCAGTACTGTTTCCAGGAAACCCTGGGTATCAATCCGGTGGCGTATTTAAGGGCGTTGCGCCTCAATGCAGTGCGTCGTGAACTGCGTGACAGCCCCCATGAACATGGAGTGCAAGAGGTGGCGGCGCGTTGGGGCTTCTGGCACCTGAGTCGCTTTGCCAGCGATTACCGCACACTGTTCGGAGAGACGCCCTCACAGACCTTGCGTCGCCATTAACTGTGCTGAAAACGGATAACCCGCCTACCGGAGTCGTTACTAGGATGGCCCACACCATTTGGTTGGGAGGGGCATTCGATGAATCACAAGAACAACAACTCAAGCATCAGCCGCGTCACTGTATTCACCCTGGGGCTGTTCGGCCTGTGCGCTGGCGCACAGGCCACTGAAAACGGGGCGCCGACCACCGCAGTGGGCGTCTATGACTTCGGCGCCGGGATGATGCCGCCGGCCACGCCATTCGGCACCCTGGGCCTGCGCACGGCCTTCTATTCGGCCAACGTGCAGAAGGACCGCCACGGTCGTTCTCTGGACAACAATCTCTCCCTGGACGTGCTGTCCATCGGCCTGGCCTATATGCGCATGACGGACTACACCGTCCTCGGCGCCCAATACGGTTTCGGCACGGTGGTGCCTTTCTTCAAGATGGATGCTTCCCTGGAGGTGCCGACGCCGGGCGGTCCGTTGAAACTTGAGGCCGATCCGTTCCGCCTGGCAGACGTGCAGTTTCTGCCGCTGATCCTGCAGTGGAACCTGTCGCCCAACCTGTTCGTCAACACCCAGTTTCAGATCCAGACCCCCACCGGCGACTACGACAAGAACCGGCTGATTTCCCCCGGGCTCAATCACTGGACTTTTTCCCCCATCGTCAATGCCACTTACATCAGTGACACCGGCTTCGAGGTGTCATCGAGCTTCGAGGTGGACATCAACACGCGCAACCCGGCCACTGACTACAAGAACGGCGTGGAGTACCGGCATGAGTTCGCCGTGGGCCAGCACTTCGGCCCCTGGACCGCCGGTATCGGCGGGTACTACTACCGTCAGTTCACCGATGACGACGCCCCGGGCCTGACGAGTGGCAATCGCGCCAGGGTGCTGGCCGTGGGACCGGCGGTGAGCTACGTCAAACCGGGCCTGCCGCCGGTCTGGCTGCACCTCTACAAAGAGCAGGGCGCGAGCAACCGCGCCGAGGGCTACACCGTCGCCTTGCGCGTTTCCCAAAGTTTCTGAGGACCGGACCATGACTTCTGTGCATTGCGCTTCAACCCTGGCGACGCCTGTCGTGCGTCAGGCCACGGGACGCCGCGAAGGGCTGGTGCTGGTGCTGGGCAGCAGCCTGACCATCATGGGCTCGGTGATGATCGCGCCGATCCTGCCCAAACTCGGTGCCGAGTTCGGGCCGCTCACTTCCCGGGCCGACCTGCTGGTGCCACTGGCGGTCACCGGACCGGCGCTGGCGATTGCCGTGTGCGCGCCCTTGGCCGGTTGGCTCGCCGATCGAGTCGGGCGCAAGGCGTTGCTGGTGATCGCCACCTTGCTCTATGCCTTGCTCGGCGCGTTGCCGGCGGTGCTGGGAGACCTGCAGTCCATCGTCGCCGTGCGCCTGCTGTTCGGGGTGGCCGAGGCGGCGGTGATGACCTGTTGCGCGACCCTGATCGGCGACTATTGGCAGGGCGAGGAACGGTTGCGCTACATCAATCGTCAGGTGGTCACCATCGGTTTGGTCGGTGCGTTGTTCTTCGTCGTTGGTGGCGCTTTGGGCGAGCACTCCTGGCGCTTGCCGTTCCTCCTCTATTTGCTGCCGCTGCTGCTGGTGCCGGCCATGGTGAAGGTGCTCTGGGAGCCGGTTCGTACGCAGCCGTCCGTTGAGGTTCAGGGACCGGAGCGGGTGGCGATTCTGCCGCTGGTGTTGGGTTATCTGCTGATCCTCGCGGGCATGGTGCTGAGCTTTGTGGTGCCGGTACAGACGCCCATTTTGCTGGTGGGTCTCGGGGTCACATCCAGCACCCTGATTGGCCTGTCCGCCGGCTTGAGCCTGCTGGCCACCCTGGGCGGTTCCCTGGCCTGGCCGCTGCTGCGTCGACGTTTGGGGATCGCCGGTACCAATGCGGTGTTGCTGCTGTTGCTGGCGCTCGGGTTGTGGTTGCTGATGCGCGGGCAAAGCTACAACCAAGTGGTGCTGGCGGTGGTGATCCATGGCCTGGGCGCGGGATTGCTGGTGCCCAATGTCATGGCGCCGATGATGGAGGCCTTGAGTGCTCGAACCCGTGGTCGGGGATTGGGAGGCTTCACCGCGTGCCTGTATTTCGGTCAGTTCGTCAGCCCCTTGGTGGTGGCGGTGCTGGGTGCGTTTGCCGGCGACCTGCGTCACGCCATCGAATGGCTGGCCTTCGCCAGTCTTGCTGCCGCGCTGCTTTGGGCGATCGCCGGGTTATCGCGCCGCCGCTCGAACTCTTCCGTGCCATCCACCCATTCGTCATTGAAATAGATCCGGAGTATCAAACATGCAAGACATCCAGCAGTTGTTGGACAAGGAAGACGCCACCGGCCTGGCCGCTTGGGTCAGGCGTGGTGAAGTGCAGCCCGTGGAGCTGGTCGACGCAGTGATCGAGCGACTGGAGCGGGTTGAACCGCAACTCAACGCAGTGGCCGAGCGGCTGTACGACAAGGCCCGCGAGGCAGCGCTCGAACCTCAGGTTCGGGACGGACTGTTTGCCGGTGTGCCGACCTTGATCAAGGACCTGTTCGCGCCGGTGCAGGGTGCCGCAATGACCAATGGTTCGCTGGCGCTGGGCGGGGCCCGCGCCGATTTCGAATCCGAGGTGGTGATCCGCCTGCGCCGCGCCGGTTGCCTGATCGTCGGCACCAGCACGGCACCAGAGTTCGGCACATCCTATTCCACCGAGTCGACACGTTTCGGCGCCACCCGCAATCCGTGGAACACCGAGCACAGCGCTGGCGGCTCCAGCGGCGGGGCGGCGGCCCTGGTGGCTGCGCGGGTAGTGCCGTTTGCCCATGGCAATGACGGCGGTGGTTCGTTGCGGGTGCCGGCGTCCTGCTGCGGAGTCTTTGGCCTCAAACCAAGCCGTGGCTTGCTGCCCTCCGGGCCAATGATAGGCGAGGGCTGGGCGGGCATGGGCACCAACCACTGCATCACCTTATCGGTACGTGACAGCGCGGCTTTGCTCGACGCCACGGCGGGAATCGATTTGGGTGCGCCCTATGCTGCGCCGCTGTCGGCGCAACCGTATGTGACTGCTGTACAACAGACTCCGCGGCCAATGCGTATCGCCCTGGTGGAGCAGATCGGGTCTTGGCCGACTTCCACACAAAGCCTGGAGGCGGTGCGTCAGGCTGCGAGCCTGTGTGAGTCGCTGGGGCATCGGGTAGAACCCGCCCGGTTACCGGTGGTGCTGCCTGAGTTTCTTGACCAGGTGTTCACTATCATCGGTGCCAGCACGCGAAACTACGTCGACCTGTTGGGCCAATTGCGTGGCGCGCCTGTACAGCCCGAGGAGCTGGAAGCCCGCACGCGGATCATTCTGCGCGACAAGGGCGGGGTCAGTGGCGCGCAATACGCGGCAGCGGTGGAGTGGATTCATGCCCTGGGCCGGCAACTGGCGCTGTTCATGCAGGATTACGACCTGATCCTCAGCCCGACCCTGACCCGTGAACCGGTACCGATCGGCAAGCTGGACCTGCGGGACGACCGCTTGAGTCTCGATGAATTGATCGAGCGCTTCCACAGTTACTCGCCGTTTACCGCGTTGTTCAATGCCAGTGGGCAACCGGCAATGTCGGTGCCGCTTCACTGGAGCCCGCAAGGCTTGCCCATGGGCGCGCACTTCGCAGGCCGCTTCGGCGAAGAGG
Organism: Pseudomonas sp. KD5; assembly: GCF_012932895.1. Classification (NCBI taxonomy): domain Bacteria; kingdom Pseudomonadati; phylum Pseudomonadota; class Gammaproteobacteria; order Pseudomonadales; family Pseudomonadaceae; genus Pseudomonas; species Pseudomonas sp. KD5. The sequence continues at coordinate 260,952 of NZ_JDWJ01000008.1, forward strand.
CGACCTTGCTGAGCCTGGCCGCACAACTGGAGCAGGCTCAGCCCTGGCGGCAGCGCGTACCGCCGGTGAATGCGTGCCTGCGCACCACGCCGTAACACGATTGGTAGCAGCTGCCGAGCCTGCGAGGCTGCGTTCGGCTGCGTAGCAGTCGTGAATCCGGCTGATGCGGTCTGCCAGACGTACCGCAAGTTCTGGTTTGACGACCGCTTCGCAGCCGAACGCAGCCTCGCAAGCTCGACAGCTGCTACGGCCGAACGCGGTCACGCAGGCTCGGCAGCTGCTACAAGGAGGGCGCCCCGGTCAGGTTTTATCCGCAATCGGGTTCGCCGTACGCAACGGCGGCTCGGCCGAACGGGCAATCACGCTGATGATTGCCAGTGCTGCAATCAGCAGCCCGGGCGAGGTCGCCAGCAAAACTCCGGTGGTGCCGGCCCCAGCCGCCAGAATCTGCCCGGCGGCCAACGGCCCGGCTACTGATCCGAGGCGACCGATCGCCACCGCAGCGCCGACGCCGGTGGCGCGCACCGAGGTCGGGTACGACGGCGGTGCCAGGGCGTACAGCACCAGCTGCGCGGCCATCACAAACAACCCGGCGGAAAAACCGGCGATGGCCATGGGGACGATGCCCACCGACAGGCCGACTCCAGCCAGCGCCGCCAGCAACCCGGCGTAGACAAACAGCACCACTTTGATGCCGTTGCAGCGATCCAGCAGCAGCCCGCCGAGCAGGGAACCGAGGGCGCCGCCAATGTTGAACAGCATCTGCACCAGGCCTGCCTGGGGTTTGCTGAAACCCTGTTCCAGCAACAGCGATGGCAGCCAGTTGAGCAGCATGTACATCACGGTCAGGGTGAAGAAGTAGCTCAGCCACAACGCCAGGGTGACGCGGGTCCGGTCTTCGCCGAACAGCGCCTGGCCGGTTGACGCACGCGCCACGTTGACGCTGCCTTGTTGCTGGCGAAAGGCGCTGGACTCAGGCAGCAGCAGGACCATCAACGGCACCACCAGCAAGGGCACGAGACCACCGATGATGAAGGTCATCTGCCAATGCTCGGCGAACAGCATGGCGACCACCGCCGCCAGTGCGCCGCCCAACGGCACGCCGGCATACATGATGCTGATCGCGGTGCCGCGACGTTGCTCACCCACGGCTTCGGCACACAGCGCGATCAGGTTGGGCAGGGCGGCACCCAGGCCCAGGCCCGTCATGAAGCGCGCCAGCAGCAGGCCGGAAAAACTGCTGACATAGGCCGTGTTGAGGGAGAACACGCCGAACAGCAGCACCGCGCCGATGAGGATTTTCTTGCGGCCGATGCGATCGGCGATCCAGCCGCCGAAGAAGGCGCCCGGCAGTAAACCGATAATGCCGGCGCTGAATACCCAGCCCATCATTTTCGGGTCCAGGGCAAAGGTCTGGCGCAGGCCTGCGGCGGCAGTGCCAGCGGCTTGCAGGTCGAAGCCTTCGATCAGTGCAACGATAAAACACAGGGCGATGGTCAGCGTCGTGCGACGTGATGGGGTGTCCATGGCGAACCTCATTATTGTTTTTGTTGGGGCTTACGGGGGAACGCGAGCCTGATTGCTGTAGGCGATAACAGGCTGAAATTAAGATTAACAAAGATAACTAAAAAATGAATGGCCTAGGTTTTTTGCTGAAAAATTCCATTAAATTCATTTAAATCAATGTGATGTCATAGGGTTTAGGATGTATTTAAAAAATAGATAATAATATTAATGTTCGATTATCGGTCATTGCGGATTGACTCCACTCTCAGGCGTTTCCATTCTCTGACCGGAGATCCTTGGGGCAACCCGACGATCCCGTTCAAAAAAACAACAACAATAAGTGGACATCGAACATGCCAAATCTCCCTCGGGACGCCCTCGTGGCGATCTCAACCTTACCTGTTCGCGCACGTCATCTGGCCCTGTTGGGTTTGAGTGTGATTGCCACTCCGGCGCTGGCCGAAGGCTTTATCGATGACAGTCACGGCACCTTGACCCTGCGCAATTACTACCTGGATCGGGACTACAAGGATGACCGGGCGAAGACCGCGGCCCGGGAATGGGCTCAGGGTTTCATCATGAATATGGAGTCGGGCTTTACCCCGGGGACCGTCGGCTTCGGCCTTGATGCTCGCGGCCTGATGGGGGTCAAGCTGGATTCGTCGCCGGACCGCAGCGGCACCGAGTTGTTGCCGGTGTCCGCCAGCGACAAGCGTGCGGCGGACGAGTATTCGCGCCTGGCCATGACCGCCAAGATGCGTTTTGCCCAGACCACGGTGAAGACCGGCGATGTATCGATCTTCCTGCCGTTCGCTTTCGCCAGTCCGTCACGGCTGCTGCCGCAGACGTTTCGTGGCACCACCCTCAGTTCAAAGGACATCGACGGGCTGACCTTCAACACTGGCTACATCGATCGCATCAACAAGCGCGACTCCACCAACTACCAGCCGATGAGCATCGCCTCGCCGAACCGACGTTTCAACGGTGCGGCCACCTCATCGCACATGGCCTATGTCGGCGGCGATTACCAGGTGAACAAGGATCTGAGCCTGCGTGCCTATCACGCCGAAGTGGCGGACCTTTACCAGCAGAACACCCTGGCCTTGCTGCACACGCTGCAGGTGGGCGAGGGCACGCTGACCACTGACTTGCGCAGTTTTTTCAGCGACGAGGACGGTAGCGCGAAGGCCGGCAAGGTGGACAACCGCAACCTCTCGGCGTTGTTCGGCTATCGCTTTGGCGGCCATCGCCTGAGCTTGGGTTATATGCACTCCAGTGGTGACACCGCGACGCCTTATGTGTCGGGCACCGAGTTGATGGGCATGAGTGAGCTGACCATGAGCTCGGACTTTCTCAATGCCAAGGAGCGAACCTGGCAGGCGATCTACGACTATGACTTTGCCGCCGCCGGGGTGCCCGGCCTGAAGAGCCGGCTGCGTTATGTGCGCGGTGACCATATCGAACTGGCGGCGCTGAACGCCGACGACCGCAAGGAGCGGGAGTTCCAGATGGAGCTGGGGTATGTGATCCAGAGTGGCCCGCTGAAGAACGTCGGGCTGATGGCGCGCAAGTCGATCTATCGCAATGACTTCCCCACCGGCGCGGCGTTTCGCGATGAAAACCAGACCCGCTTTCTGGTGCTCTACACCGTGCCGATCTGGTAAGTCGTTTCAGGCCTGATAGACCTTCTTCAGCAGCCTGAGCAGTTCTTCGCGTTCCTGACTGTCGAGGGCGGACGTGGCATCCATGTCGCTCTCGGCAGCGATCAGTTTCAGCTCCTTGAGCAGGGTTTCGCCGGTCTTGCTGAGAAAAATCCCGTAGGAGCGTTTGTCCGGTTTGCAGCGCACTCGCACCGCCAGCGCCCGGCTTTCCAGTTTGTTCAGCAGCGGCACCACTTGCGGTGGCTCGATGGCCAGTGCCTTGGCCAGGTCGGCCTGCATCAGCCCGGGGTTCTGGTCGATGATCGCCAGGGCCGAGAACTGCGCCGGGCGCAAGTCGTGGGCCGAGAGCCGGCCAATCAGGTTCTGGAACAGTTTCAGTTGCGCCCGGCGCATGGCGTAACCGATCAGGTCGTCGAGGGCTGCGTCCAGCGACGCCTGGGTTTCGGGGCTGTCGGCAGGCGCCTCGGGGGCGGCGGCAATCTTGGAAGACTTGGCCATTGCAGGGTGAATCCTCGGGCTGGCGGTTAAGAAGGCTATCTAGTTTGCCGAGATTGCCCGGGGATAGCCACGACCTCTTTCAGATTTCTAGGCGCTGCGCCCGTTTCAGGCACGAAAACAACTCGGTTAATTTTATTAATAGTTAATTGACATAACTATATTTGCGGTTTAGTTTTTACCCATCGTCAAGCCAAGAACAAGAGAGCATCGCCATGAGCAATTACGAAGGTCGCTGGACAACGGTCAAAGTGGAAATCGAGGAAGGCATCGCTTGGGTCATCCTCAACCGTCCGGAAAAACGCAACGCCATGAGCCCGACCCTGAACCGCGAGATGATCGACGTTCTGGAAACCCTGGAGCAGGATCCGGACGCCGGTGTCCTGGTGCTGACGGGGGCGGGCGAAGCCTGGACTGCAGGCATGGACCTCAAGGAATACTTCCGCGAAGTGGACGCCGGCCCGGAAATCCTTCAGGAAAAAATCCGCCGCGAAGCCTCTCAATGGCAATGGAAACTGCTGCGTATGTACGCCAAGCCGACCATCGCCATGGTCAACGGCTGGTGCTTCGGTGGCGGTTTCAGCCCGCTGGTGGCCTGCGATTTGGCGATCTGCGCCGATGAAGCGACTTTCGGCCTGTCGGAAATCAACTGGGGCATTCCGCCGGGCAACCTGGTGAGCAAGGCCATGGCCGACACCGTGGGCCATCGCCAGTCGCTGTACTACATCATGACCGGCAAGACCTTCGGCGGGCAGAAAGCCGCCGAGATGGGCCTGGTCAACGAGAGCGTGCCGCTGGCGCAACTGCGTGAGGTGACGATCGAACTGGCGCGTAACCTGCTGGAGAAAAACCCGGTGGTGCTGCGCGCAGCCAAGCATGGCTTCAAGCGTTGCCGCGAACTGACCTGGGAGCAGAACGAAGATTACCTGTACGCCAAGCTCGATCAGTCGCGCCTGCTGGACACCGAAGGTGGCCGCGAGCAGGGCATGAAGCAGTTCCTCGACGACAAGAGCATCAAGCCCGGTTTGCAGGCTTACAAACGCTGAAGCCTGGCGTTGCATCAGGCGAGCTGGCCGGGCGATCGAGCGTCCGCCAGCTGTTCGCCCCGGCGCCCAGGCGCTACTGTGAACCCCTCGACTGTATTCCCGATAAAGACAATAAAGAGGAATCACCATGCTGGACGTGCCCCTGCTGATCGGCGGCCAGTCGTGCCCCGCCCGAGACGGTCGAACCTTCGAACGGCGTAATCCGGTGACCGGCGAAATCGTGTCGCGGGTTGCCGCCGCCACCCTGGAAGATGCCGACGCCGCCGTGGCTGCGGCCAAAGCGGCATTCCCCACCTGGGCGGCCCTGGCCCCCAATGAACGACGCACCCGGTTGCTGCGCGCCGCCGAGCAGTTGCAGGCCCGCAGCGCAGAATTCATCGCCGCCGCCGGCGAGACCGGCGCCATGGCCAACTGGTACGGTTTCAATGTGCATCTGGCGTCGAACATGCTGCGTGAAGCGGCATCCATGACCACCCAGATCACCGGCGAAGTCATTCCCTCGGATGTGCCCGGCAGCTTCGCCATGGCCCTGCGTCAACCGTGTGGCGTGGTGCTCGGCATCGCGCCGTGGAACGCCCCAGTCATCCTCGCCACCCGCGCCATCGCCATGCCGCTGGCCTGCGGCAACACCGTGGTGCTCAAGGCGTCGGAGTTGAGCCCAGCGGTGCACCGGCTGATTGGCCAGGTATTGCAGGACGCCGGCCTCGGTGATGGTGTGGTCAACGTCATCAGCAACGCGCCCCAGGATGCTGCGGCGATTGTCGAACGGCTGATTGCCAACCCGGCGGTGCGTCGGGTCAACTTCACCGGCTCGACCCATGTCGGGCGCATCGTCGGTGAACTGTCGGCGCGTCATCTCAAGCCGGCGTTGCTGGAACTGGGCGGCAAGGCGCCGTTCCTGGTGCTGGAAGATGCCGACCTGGATGCGGCAGTCGAGGCCGCAGCCTTCGGTGCCTTCTTCAACCAGGGACAGATCTGCATGTCCACCGAGCGCTTGATCGTCGATGCCAAGGTGGCCGATGCCTTTGTCGCCAAACTGGCGGCGAAGATCGCCACCTTGCCCGCCGGCAACCCCAATGCGGAAGGTTCGGTGCTCGGATCCCTGGTGGACAGCAATGCTGGTGAACGGATCAAACTGATGATCGACGATGCTCTCGACAAGGGCGCAACCCTGGTCGCGGGTGGCCGGTTGGAGGGCAGTATTCTGCAGCCGACTTTGCTCGATAGCGTCACCGATGCCATGCGCCTGTACCGCGAAGAATCCTTTGGCCCGGTGGCGGTGGTGCTGCGCGGTAAGGGCGATGAAGAGCTGCTGCGTCTGGCCAATGATTCCGAGTTCGGCTTGTCGGCGGCGATCTTCAGTCGTGACACCGGTCGCGCGTTGGCTTTGGCTCAGCGAGTCGAGTCGGGCATCTGCCATATCAACGGCCCGACCGTGCACGACGAGGCACAGATGCCTTTCGGCGGGGTCAAGTCCAGCGGCTATGGCAGTTTTGGCGGCAAGGCGTCCATCGAGCACTTCACCCAATTGCGCTGGGTGACCTTGCAGAACGGACCGCGGCACTACCCGATCTGAGCAGCTGTTGCAGCGTCGGGCGACGTACGCTTGAGAGCGCTCATCGCCCGCGTGCAGGCCAGATATAACAATAACAAGGCTGCCATGCCCCCAGTTGACCGCTTTCCAGCGGACCGGTGGCGTGCCTTGATGGAGAACAAGCACGTGAGTTCCGAATTCAGATCGCCAGCCCAGACCGAAGCCAGTGCGCCGCGCTATCGCCAGGTATCCATAGGCCGTCCTGCGGTCGAGGTCAGCGAGGAGCAGGGCATATTGCATATGCGTTCCCTGGAACCCTTGGCCGAGTTGCCCGTACGCTTGCTCGATCGCTTGGTGCATTGGGCCCGGGTGCGTCCGCAACAGACCTTTATCGCCGCTCGCCAGGACGGTGGTGACTGGCGCCGGGTGAGTTACGCCGAGATGCTGAACAGCGTCCGCGCCATTGCCCAGAGCCTGCTGAGTTACGGGCTCTCGGCCGATCGACCGCTGGTGATCCTCTCGGGCAACGACATCGAGCATTTGCAGATTGCCCTGGGCGCTATGTATGCCGGCATTCCCTATAGCCCGATTTCCCCGGCCTATTCGTTGTTGTCCCAGGATTTCGCCAAGCTGCGGCATGTCTGCGATCTGCTGCAACCGGGGCTGGTGTTCGTCAGCGACGCCGCGACCTATCAGCGGGCGATCGACGCGGTGCTGCCGGCCGAAACGCCGCTGGTTACCGTGCATGGCCAAGTACCGGGCCGCCGTCAGGCGAGTTTTGCCAGCCTGCTGGAACGGCCCGGCGGTGCCGAGGCCGATTGCGCCTTCACGGCTACCGGGCCAGACAGCATCGCCAAATTCCTGTTTACCTCCGGTTCCACCAAACTGCCCAAGGCGGTGGTCACCACCCAGCGCATGCTCTGCGCCAACCAGCAGATGCTGTTGCAAACCTTCCCGGTGTTCGGTGAAGAACCTCCGGTGCTGGTGGACTGGCTGCCGTGGAATCACACCTTCGGCGGTAGCCACAACGTCGGCATCGTGCTGTACAACGGCGGCACTTTTTACCTGGACGACGGCAAGCCGACCGTTCAGGGGTTTGCTGAAACCCTGCGCAACCTCAAGGAAGTATCGCCCACCGCCTACCTGACCGTACCCAAGGGCTGGGAAGAGCTGGTCAACGCTCTGGAGCAGGATGGCGAGTTGCGCGAGCGTTTCTTCTCGCGCATGAAGCTGTTCTTTTTCGCTGCCGCCGGTTTGTCGCAACGGGTTTGGGATCGCCTGGACCGGGTCGCCGAACAGCATTGTGGCGAACGCATTCGCATGATGGCCGGGCTTGGCATGACCGAGGCGTCGCCGTCCTGCACGTTCACCACCGGGCCGCTGTCCATGGCCGGCTACATCGGCCTGCCGGCACCCGGTTGCGAAGTGCGGCTGGTGCCGGTGGACGGCAAGCTGGAAGGGCGTTTTCGCGGGCCGCACATCATGCCCGGTTACTGGCGCGCGCCGCAGCAGACCGCCGAGGTGTTCGACGAACAGGGTTTCTATTGTTCTGGCGATGCGCTGAAACTGGCTGACCCCCGTGATCCGCAACTCGGGCTGATGTTCGACGGGCGCATTGCCGAGGACTTCAAGCTCAGCTCCGGCGTGTTTGTCAGCGTCGGTCCGCTACGCAATCGTGCGGTGCTCGAAGGTTCTCCTTATGTTCAGGACCTGGTGGTGGCCGCACCGGACCGCGAGTGCCTGGGGGCGCTGGTCTTTCCCCGGTTGTATGAATGCCGACGTCTGGCGGGTTTGAGTGCCCACGCCAGCGATGCCGAGGTTTTGGCCAGCGCGCAGGTGCGTCAGTGGTTCGGCGATTGGCTGCAGCGGCTCAACCGCGACGCCACCGGTAATGCCAGCCGCCTGGAATGGATCGCGCTGCTTGACGAACCAGCTTCCATCGACCGTGGTGAAATCACCGACAAGGGCTCGATCAATCAGCGTGCGGTGTTGCAGTGGCGTGCCGACAAAGTCGAGGCGCTGTATCGCGGTGAAGAGCCTTCCATCCTGCGCGCCGGACCTCTGCCATGAACGGTGCGGGGCAGTATTCGAGCTTTAGCGATGTGGCGATTTTCGAAGCCCTGCGCACGCCTTGGGTCGACCTTGGCGGGGCCTTGGCTCAGGTCTCGCCGATCGATCTGGGGATCAAGGTCGGGCGCGAGGTATTGGCTCGCGCTGCTCTCGATCCGTCCTCGGTGGACAGCGTGCTCGCCGGCTCCGTGGCCCAGGCCAGTTTTGATGCGTACCTGCTGCCTCGACATATCGGCCTTTACAGTGGTGTGCCGCAAGAGACTCCGGCGCTGGGGGTGCAGCGCATCTGCGCCACCGGTTTCGAACTCTTGCGGCAGGCCGCCAGGCAGCTGGATGACGGCGTGCAGCTGGCCCTGTGTGTGGCAGCCGAATCGATGTCACGCAACCCGATTGCCGCTTACACCCACCGCAGCGGTTTCCGGCTCGGTGCCGAGGTGGCGTTCAAGGACTTTCTCTGGGAAGCCCTCTACGACCCGGCCCCAGGCGTAGACATGATCACCACCGCCGACAACCTGGCCCGGCGGCATGGCCTGAGCCGCGACGAAGTGGATCGCTACGCTCTGTGCAGTCATCAACTGGCATTGCAGGGGCAAGCCGATGGCTGGTTCGAACCGGAACTGGTAGCGATCGGCAATGAGCGTTTTGAGCTGGCTGGCTATCAACCACGGAGTATTCAGTTGCCACGGGGCGTGGATCGCGTGACGCGCGATAGCCATCCGCGACCTACCGAGCTGAGCGCTTTGGACCGTTTGCGCGCGGTGCATGCCGGCGGTGTGCAAACGGCCGGCAACAGTTGCGCGGTGGTCGATGGTGCGGCGGCCGCGCTGGTGGGGCGAGCTTCTGCGGCGCGGCGTCCGGTGTTGGCCCATTTGCTGGCCAGTGCCGTGGTGGGCGTGGCACCGGAGTTCATGGGCATCGGCCCGGCGCCGGCGATCCAGTTGCTGCTGCAACGCAGCGGTCTGGCCCTTGAGGACATCGGCTTGCTGGAAATCAACGAAGCCCAGGCGGCACAAGTGCTGGCCGTGGCGCAGGTGCTGGAACTGGATGGCGACCGCCTCAACCGGCGGGGCGGCTCCATCGCCCTGGGGCATCCCTTGGCCGCCAGCGGGTTGCGTCTGGTGCTGACCCTGGCCAGGCAACTGCGCGAGGGCAATCTGCGTTATGGCATTGCCGCCGCGTGTGTTGGCGGAGGGCAGGGTATGGCGCTGCTGATCGAGAATCCTGCCTATCAAGGCTGAACACCGCGACCTCTGCCCAAACCTGGCGTCTCTCTCTTGCGTTACTATGCAGGCCCACCTTTCTGGAAGTTGCCTGGATGAGTAAGCCCGGTCAAACGGTGTTGGTCGCATTGCGCAAGATGATCGCCTCGGGCGAACTGGCGGCGGGCGAGCGGTTGATGGAAATCCCCACGGCGCAGCTGTTCGGTGTTTCGCGGATGCCGGTGCGCATGGCGTTCCGCACGCTGGAGCAGGAAGGCTTGCTGGTGCGTTTTGGCGGGCGCGGGTTTCAGGTGCGTTCGGTCAGCCCCGATGACATTGCCGGTGCGGTCGAAGTACGGGGCGTACTCGAAGGCCTGGCGGCGCGTCAGACCGCCGAGCGCGGGCTCTCGGACGAAGCCCGGGCGACCCTCGAACAGTGCCTGATGCAGGGTGATCAGCTGTTCGATAAAGGGTACGTGACCATAGAAGACCTGGAGGTCTATCACGACCTCAACATGCGTTTTCATGAGGTGATCGTCGAAGGCAGCCATAACCCGGCGATCGCCGATGCCCTGGCGCGCAACGATCATTTGCCCTTCGCTTCGGTGACCGCCCTGGCTGTGGACCGCAACGATATGGTCCGGGAATACCGACGCTTCAACTATGCCCACATGCAACACCATTCGGTGTTCGATGCCTTGGTCAACCGCCAGGGCGCGCGTGCCGAAGCGATCATGCGCGAACACGCCAACGCCACGTTGCGCTACGCCGAGGTCTTCGGCTCAGCGACGGCCGAGGAGCGGATGAAGGTCATTCTCCGCTCGGAATAAGCGCGGTTTATCAGATATCCAGTACCAGCAGCGGCGTTTTCGAGCGCGAGCAGCAAGGGGTGAACTGGTCGTTGCAGGCCTGTTCATCCTCGGTGAGGAACAGGTCGCGATGCTCCGGCACCCCCTCCAGAACCCGAGTCAGGCAAGTGCCACAAATGCCTTGTTCACAGGAAATGGCGATCTCGATGCCTTGGTTTTGCAACACCTGCACCACGCTCTTGTCGGCCGGCACCTCGAAGACCTGACCGCTACTGGCGAGCTTGATCGAGAAACTGCCATCGGCGCCAGTGTCGACGGGCGCGGCGGCGAAGTACTCGCGGTGCAGGTATTGTTCCTGCCAGCCCTGCTTCCTGGCCGTGTCCAACACGTGCTGCATGAAGCCGCCGGGGCCACACACATATAAATGAACGTCGTTCAGCGGCGTGGCCAGAACCTTGGCCGCGTCCAGCGCGGTGTCGGGTTCCTGATCGAAATGCAGGAACACCCGGTCGGCAAAAGGCGAGCGTTGCAGGCGTTCGACAAAGGCTGCACGGTCCCGTGATCGGGCACAGTAATGCAGCTCGAAATCCGCGCCACTGTGTGCCAGGCGTTCGGCCATGCACAGGATCGGCGTGATCCCGATACCGCCAGCGAACAGCAGGCTGCGCCTGGCCTCATGGACCAACGGGAACAGGTTGCGCGGTTCACTGATCGGCAGGCGCGTGCCGGGGTGGATCTGCTCGTGCATGGCCAGTGAACCACCGCGGGAGGTTGGGTCCTTGAGCACGCCGATCAGGTAGCGATGGCGTTCTTCGGGGTGGTTGCACAGGGAGTATTGCCGGATCAAGCCGCCGGGCAGGTGCACATCGATATGCGCACCGGCGCTGAAGGCCGGCAGCGGTCGGTCATCGACACTGGCCAGCTCATAGCTGCAGATGTCGTGGGCTTCGTTGTTGCGCGATACCACCAGCACTTCGATCATGCCATTGACTCCAGCGGGGCTTGCTCCCTGGCGATCAGGCGCTCCAGAACGCGACGCGACTGCACGCCGCCAGCGTCGATGTTGAGCTTGAGCAAATTGCGCGCGGGATGGCTGAGCAGGTTCTGTTGCTGGCGTTCGAGCATCTCCAGGTCCTCGCTGAAAATCTTGCCCTGTCCCTCGCGAATGCTCGCGGTCAAGGCTTCATCCTGCGGATTGAAGTTGCGCGCCATGCCCCAGAAGTACCAGATCGAGGTCTCGGTTTCCGGCGTGATGAAGTCGACGACGATGCTCGATGCCTTGAGCTGCTGGGGAGCCTGATAACCACCATGGCCGGCATGGGCCACGCCGACTTCGATCAGCACATGGCTGGGCGGGGTGAAGCGGCAGATCTGCCAGCGGTCCACCGGCACATCGTCGGCCAGGTTGTTGCCGCGCAGGGCCATGCGCCAGAAGGGCGGGGCCATGATGTTGTCCATGTGGCGGGCGGTGACCACCTCGTCGCCTTCGACCGTGGTTACCGGCGGCGCTTCGTCGATTTCCTTTTGGCCGATGCTGGACGCATGAACGTAGGTTTCATGAGTCAGGTCCATCAGGTTGTCGATCATCAGGCGGTAGTCGCACTGGATGTGGAACAGGCCGCCGCCATAGGCCCACTCGTCACTGACGGCCCATTCCAGGTGATGGATCAGCGCCGGGTCGGCCAACGCCTGATCGCCGGGCCAGACCCAAATAAAGCCGTAGCGCTCGACCACGGCAAAGGTCTTGTTGCACGGGAAGCCGCGAACCCGCTGCCCGGGCATTTCCACAGTCTTGCCGTCGCCCCCCATCACCAGGCCGTGATAGCCGCACACCAGATTACCGTTTTCCACATAGCCCAAGGACAGCGGCGCGCCGCGATGAGGGCAGAAGTCCTCGACAGCCGCCACCTTACCCTCGTGGCCGCGGTAAAAAACCATCTTTTCACCGCAGATCTGACGGCCCAATGGCTTGCCAGCGATTTCATCGGGCGTGCAGGCGACGTACCAGGTGTTCTTGGGGTACATGGAGATTCTCCAAGGTTGTTTGTTGTTATTTAGTGGATCCATTAATGGTGATTTATTGAGGTTTTGTCAAACTGATTCTGTTTATTAACGATTTAGTGGATCCACTGGTGACTTTGGAATCCTCCGAATCAATAGCGGATCATCACGGATTTCAGCTCCGTGTAGTCGTCGATAAACGCGCCGCCGAATTCACGGCCGATGCCTGAAGACTTGATGCCGCCGAACGGTACTGCCGGGTCGAGGAGGGTGTGCATGTTCACCCAGACGGTGCCGGCTTCGATGCTCGGGATCATGCGCATGGCTTTGGACAAATCGTTGGTCCACAGGCTCGCGCTCAGGCCGTATGGTGTGTTGTTCATCAGTTCGAGCAGCTCGTCTTCGGTGTCGTAGGGGTAGAAGGTGGCGACCGGGCCGAAGGTTTCTTCGTTGAGCAGGGAGTCGTTGACGGTGTTGGCGAGGATCACCGTCGGTTCGACATAACAGCCGGGGCGGTCGATCAGGTTGCCACCGCAGATGATGGTGTTGTTTTCAGCACGAGCCTTGTCGAAAAACGCGCCGAGCTTGAGTTGATGCTGGCGGTTGGTCACCGGGCCGAATTCGGTGCGCTCGTCCAGGGGCGAGCCGATGTTCAGCGTGCTCAAACGTTGGGCCAGTTTGTCCATGATTGGCTCGATCTGTGAGCGATGGGCGAAGAACCGTTCGGCAGCGGCGCAGATTTGCCCGGAATGCAGGAAGCCGGCTTCGATGATGCCGTTGACCGCTTTATCCAGATCGACGTCGCGCAGGAACCCCGCCGAGTTTTTACCGCCCAGTTCCAGGGTGGCGCGGGTCAGGCCGGCACCCATGGCGCTCTGACCGACGGCAATGCCGGTCGGCACCGAGCCGGTGAACGACACCTTGTCGGTGCCCGGGTGTTCGATCAGCCCTTTGCCAACCAGCCCGCCCCCTGTCAGTACGTTCAGTGCGCCGGCCGGGAGACCGGCTTCAATGGCCAGTTCGGCGATCCGCAGGATGGTCAGCGGGGTGAACTCACTGGGTTTGATGATGATGCTGCAACCGGTCACCAGCGCCGAGGCGAGTTTCCAGATAGCGATCATGGTGGAGAAGTTCCACGGCACGATGCCGACCACCACCCCGACGGGTTGGCGCAAGGTGTAGGCGGTATAGCGTTCGCCGGCGAAGGAGGGCAATGACGGGGTGATGGTCTGGCCGCTGATCTTGGTCGCCCAGCCAGCGTAGTAACGCAGAAAGTGAGCGGCCTGATCGACTTCGAAAGCCCTGGAAATCTGGATGATCTTGCCCGATTGGCAGGTTTCGATCTGTGCCAGTTCTTCGCGGTTGCGCTCCAGCAAGTCCGCCAGTTTCAGCAGCACATTGCCCCGCGTCGCCGGTGTGGCCTGGGACCATTGTTTGAAGCCACGTTTGGCCGATTCCACCGCCGCGTCGATATCGGCTGGATCGGCATTGGCGACCTGGGCAATGACCTTGCCAGTGGCAGGGTTGATCACTTCCAGTGTCTGGCTGGAACGGCTCTGGACGTAGCCGCCGTCGATAAACAATGCATGGCTTCGACGGAGGAAGGCTTCAACTTGAGGCAGCAGCGCAATATCGCTCATGGGGGTTTTCCTGATCGCGAACAAGAGAAAAACCCGAGGTTAATCCGTGGGGGCATGCGTGGCTTGACTGTGCCTGCCGTGCTACATGCCCGTGGGTGCCAGAACGGCTTCAAGTGTGGGCAGAATGATTGGATCGTTGCCTTTGAAAAGTACAATCTTGGCTCTGGAAGGTGCATTTTCTACCGCGATGGCGGGTTCCATACTGGCCCTGTATCCGGCGCCGTGCCTCGATTCGGGGCACCGGGCGGACATCCAATAATAAGCAGGGCCGTCCATGAAAAAGCCAAACCCGCTCCTCGAAGACCTCAAGTCCATTCTGCCAACCATCGCTGCCAATGCCTTTGAGGCCGAGCGGAACCGCAAGGTCCCCGACGAGAACATTGCGCTGCTCAAAAGCATCGGCATGCACCGTGCCTTTCAGCCGAAGAAGTTCGGCGGCATGGAAATATCGCTACCGCAATTCGCCGACTGCATTGCCTTGCTTGCAGGCTCTTGTGCCAGCACGGCTTGGGCCATGAGTCTGCTGTGTACTCACAGTCATCAACTGGCCATGTTCTCAGCCAAATTGCAGCAGGAAGTCTGGGGCACTGACCCGGATGCCACCGCCAGCAGCAGCATCGCGCCTTTCGGCCGTACCGAAGAGACCGACGGTGGCGTGCTGTTCAGCGGTGAAATGGGCTGGAGCAGTGGCTGCGATCACGCCGAGTGGGCGATTGTCGGTTTCCGTCGCAAGAATGCCGAGGGGACCCAGGATTACTGTTTCGCGGTGCTGCCGCGCAGCGACTACCAGATCCGTGACGACTGGTTCGCCGCTGGCATGAAAGGCAGTGGCACCAAGACTTTGATCATCGACAATGTGCTGGTACCGGAACATCGCATCCAGAAAGCCAAAGACATGATGGAAGGCAAGTCCGCCGGTTTCGGTCTGTACCCGGACAGCAAGATCTTCTACTCGCCATACCGTCCTTACTTTGCCAGCGGTTTCTCCACGGTGAGCCTGGGTGTCGCCGAGCGCATGCTGGAGGTGTTCCGTGAAAAAACCAAAACCCGCGTGCGTGCCTACACCGGTGCGGCGGTCGGTGCCGCGACCCCGGCATTGATGCGCCTGGCCGAGTCGACCCATCAGGTTGCAGCGGCCCGGGCCTTTCTCGAAAAAACCTGGCAGGAGCATGCCGAGCACAGCGAACGACATGAATACCCAAGCCGCGAAACCCTGGCGTTCTGGCGCACCAACCAGGCTTACGCCACCAAGATGTGCATCCAGGCAGTGGACCGTCTGTTCGAGGCCGCCGGCGGCAATGCCTGGTTCGAGCACAACGAGATGCAACGTCTGTTCCGCGACTCGCACATGACCGGGGCCCATGCCTACACCGACTACGACGTCTGCGCGCAGATCCTCGGCCGCGAGCTGATGGGGCTGGAGCCCGACCCGAGCATGATCTGAACCAGATCGTCACCGCGTCCCCATAACAACAATCAGGACTGCTCCTGAAAGCAGTCCGGGAGTCTTGCATGTCTGATAACAGCGTTTGTGCAGCTACTGAAACGACCTTCGACCCACGGGCCTTTCGCCGGGCGCTGGGCAATTTCGCCACCGGGGTGACGGTGGTGACTGCCGCCAGCGCATCCGGGCGCAAAGTCGGGGTGACCGCCAACAGCTTCAACTCGGTATCCCTCGATCCGCCGCTGGTGCTGTGGAGCATCGACAAGCGTTCCAACAGCCACGAGGTGTTCGAGCAGGCCAGCCATTTCGCGGTCAACGTGTTGGCGGCGGACCAGATTGACCTTTCCAATAATTTCGCCCGGCCCAAGGAAGATCGTTTCGCCGAGATCGAGTTCGAACCGGGCGAGGGCGGGGCACCGGTGTTCGCCGATTGCTCGGCGCGTTTTCACTGCGAGAAGTACCAGCAGGTGGATGGCGGCGATCACTGGATCATGATCGGCAAGGTGGTGGCGTTCGATGATTTCGGTCGCTCGCCCTTGCTCTATCACCAGGGCGCCTATTCCATGGTCTTGCCCCATACCCGCATGACTAAACGCGATGAAAGCCAGCCGCCGAGCAGCCATTTTCAGGGGCGCCTCAGCCATAATCTGTATTACCTGATGACCCAGGCGGTGCGGGCCTACCAGTCCAGCTACCAGCCACGGCAACTGTCCACCGGCCTGCGCACCAGCGAGGCGCGCATGCTGATGGTGCTGGAAAGTGACGCAAGGCTGAACCCCAACGATCTATTGCGTGAGGTGGCGATGCCTGTTCGGGAAATCGATGAGGCCGTCGCCAACCTCAAACGCAAGGGGTTGGTGAACGACGATGACAACGGTGTACGTCTGACGGCTGCCGGTATCGAGCAGACCGAAGACCTTTGGGCGATCGCTCAGGCGCAACAAGAGAAAGTCTTTGCCGAATTCAGCGAGACGCAGATAGAAACGTTCAAAACCGTGTTGAAACGACTGATCAGCAACTGCTGACCGTTTGATCTTGGGGTAAAAAAATCCGATGCCGGTAATGGCATCGGATTTTTTTTTTGCGTCACGCTCGGGCCGTTGAACTGCGCTGCAACATTGTCAGCGCCAAGGCTCAGCGTGCTACGGCCAACTCATCGATCAAGTGCCGTTGAAATGCCGCAAACGCTTCCTTCGGTTGCTGCAGCTGCACAAACTCCAACATGGGGTCGGTGACTTCAGTCCTGATGCCAGCCAATTCCTCAATGGTCGCTAACCCGCAAAACGGCACATACGCTTCGGAGTACCCGCCTTCATGCACCAGAACGAGACGGCCTTGACACAACCGTTCGGCGGCTTCGCGCACGCAGCGAGTCATCTGCCGGTACGAGTCGCTGTGTAACAGCATCCGGGCGAGGGGATCGACGGCGTTGGCGTCGTAACCGCAGGCAACGATGATCAACTCGGGCTCGAAGCGCTCCAGCGCCGGAATCACGATACGCTCCATCGCATAGAGATAAGCCTCATGACCGCAGCCTGGGGGCAACGGAATATTGATATTCGCTCCCAATCCCGCGCCGCGGCCGCGATCGGCTTCACCGCTGTAACCGGCGGGGAAACAGCTGTCTTGATGCAGCGAAATGGTCAGCACATCACCGCGTTCCTCAAAGATTGATTGAGTACCGTTGCCGTGGTGCACATCCCAGTCGATCACCGCGACTTTGCCCAGGCCACGGTGTGCTTTTGCGGCTTCAATGGCGATGGCGATATTGGCCAGGAAGCAGAAACCCATGGCGCTGTCGGCCAGGCAGTGGTGACCCGGTGGGCGTGACAGAGAGTAGGCATTGTCGACCTCGCCGGACAGTACGGCATCGACCGCTGCCATGGCCAGTCCGGCGGACAGCCTGGCTATTTCATAACTGCCGGGCCCAATGGGAGCGTTCGGCCCCAATTCGCCGCCGCCGGCATCACTCATGGCCTTGAAGCGTTGCAGGTAGTCAGGCGTATGAACCCGTAGCAGATCCTCATCTGCTGCCGCATTGGCGCTTCGTACCTGTAAGTGTCGGGTCAGGCCGGAAACGTCCAGCAGGCTCTTCAGACGGCGCTTGGTTTCCGGCGATTCTGCGTGGCCGGCAGCGGCAGGCGGTTGCACCCAACCTCCCACCGGCAAGGTCAAGGCGTGCAGTCCGGCGCTGTGCCAGAGGCTGAGTTCGTCGAAGAAAAACGCACTTTTTCGGCTCATCGTTCTTTCCATTTTCTTTAGGGTAAAAGGACCACTCACGCGCTAGGGCGGCAGCTCAGAATCAACCCCAGGGACAGCAAAGTGATGCAGGCCCCTCCGATAAGCAGCGATTGGAAACCGCCGCTGGCTTCGATCAGCCGGCCAGCCACTGTCGGGCCGATGGCGAGGCCACCACCGATCACAAGGTTGGAGGCATTCATCAGTTTTCCGGAACGGTCGAGGTCGGCCAGGCAGGCCAGAATCAACGGCAGAATGAAGGTCCAGGTGAACTTGAAAAGCAGCGCAGCCAAAGCAAAGCGCAGCATTTCAGGTTGGCCCAGCAACAGCAGCACCGAGCCTGCCATCAGCCCGTAACCCAGCAGCAACAACAGCAGGCGTGGCAGACGATTGCCGATCAGCGAGGCACAACCCGCACCGACAATGCCTGTCACCGTAGCAACGGCAAGAATCTCGCCGCTGGACTCGACAGAGAGGCCGGCGTGGGTGCTGATGGAACCGATAAAGGTCCAGACGCCGCTCAGGCTGATGTAAAAACTCAGGATGGCAAGAATGCCTAGTGCCGCCTTCCACTTCGAGGCGAGGGCTACTCGCTCGGCGGTTTTCTCAGTCGGCGGGCTGCCTTGGGGAAAGTAACGGGTCATTGGCAAAAAGACCGTCATCAGCCCTGCAAGGATCAAGTAGCAGGCTGACAGCCCGTAGTGTTCGAACAGGCGTGGCAGGATGCTCAAGCCAATCGCCCCGACCACCAGTTGCCCCATCACCCATAAGCCATAGACGCGATCGGGGTTGGACGTCGAGGCGGCGCTGGACAGACAGATGATCATCAGTGAACCGCCGGCCAGGGCGCTGCAAAAGCGCAATGCCAGGAGTAGCGAATAATCGTGGGCAAGCATCGAGAGCAGGTTGGCTGCAATGAACAGTATCCCGGCCAGCAATGCGGCGCGGCGCCAGTCGATACGTTTGAGCCACCAGAGAGCGGGCAGGGTGGCCAGGCTCATGGCACCGAGTTCGGTGGAGAACAGATTGCCTATCTGTGACGGGCTCAGCTGCCATTGAGTTGCCAGTTGCGCCGCCACAGCCGGTGCGGTCATGAGGATGGTCGGGGTGATGGCGGCGAACAACACAATGGCTGCCAGCAATGCCAGTTGGGATGATGCGAGCGAGCGGTGATTGGTCAGCGGTTTGGTCTGGGTGTTCATGTTCAAGCTCCGATGAATGAATTCAGAACACATGGACCAGACGCAGCAATGCGTCGGTACCGTGGTAGCCGTTGTCGGTGACGACGTTCTGCGAGAGGCTGAACATCAACTGATTCTGTTTATCGAGCCAGTGACCGACTTCGAAACCCACCTGGGTGTAGCGCTTGTGGGTGTCATCGATGCGTTGTTCATTGATCCGCAACTCGCCGCCATCGGCGTGGATCAGTCGCAACGCGCCATAGGTGCTCGACGTGAAGTCATAAGAGGCAAAAGCTTGCAAGCGATACAGAGGGTCCTGTTTGAGGTCATTGCTGAAGTAGTCGTCGTTCTTGCCATAGAGCTGGGCTTCGAGGTTGGCTTCCAGCACCCATTTTTCACCGATGCCCTGGGTGTAGTTGTAAACGAAGGTTGCCCCCCAGCGATTGGCACCGGGTGACACATCGGGATTTGTGCTGTGGTACTCGCCCACCGGCAGGGTAATCAGGGTCAGCAACCCGCTGTAGGTGCGCGAGGTGGGGTCGTTGATGAAGAACAGGGTGCCGCCGACCTGAGGGTCACCGAAACCGCTTTCTCCGGTGTGCTGACTGGCACCTGGCAGGTGGGCGCTGATGTCGGCGAAGGGCACGATGAATTGTGGGGTGCAGAGGGTGCCGCAGATGTCGGTGAAAAAGACCTGGCGATAAGCCACGGCGTTGACCTTAAGGTCGGCCTTGCCCGTGCTGTCGGCGGGGCCGTGGAAATCATTGGCGCGGCTTGCCGGCAAATACAGCACGCCCAGGGTGGTGCCCGAAGGGGCGCCGAAAAAATCCCGGGCGTTGAGGTCGGCGGCGCCAGCATGCAGGCTCGACAGACCACTGATAAGAGCCAGTGCAGTGTTGCGGTTGAAGGTACTGGTCATGGGCATTGCGTCTCTTCTTTGAGTTGTTGTGCGGCGAACGGATCGCCCCTACGTGGCATAGGGAAAAAAGGGCAAAAGTGTCCCGTGGCTGTCAAAAAGGCAGCTAAAAAGTCAGCGCGAGTCAGCGGGGTAGATCAGTCAGGCGGGGCGTGCAGCAGATGGGCAATTCGGGCTTTGTCCTTGACCCCGAGTTTGCTGTAGATGGCGCGGATGTGGTGGCGCACGGTATTGGGTGACATGCCCAGATCGCGGGCGACTTCCTTGTAGGTCTTGCCTTCGCCGAAGCCTTGAGCCACATCGTTTTCTCGTGGACTCAATTGCATCAGCACAGTGCGGCTGCGGGCTGCCAGCAAGAACAGATCACCGACCGTCGAGGCCTCGATCTGCAGATACTTGCCTTCATACCCATTAGCGTCCATTGCCACCGGCAGGCAAGGGCCGGTCCAGTCCGTCCACTCGGTCAGCAGCAAGTCGACGAAACCACGTTCCGCGCAGTGCAGTGTGCCGCGCTGGTCGCATACGGCGAGCGCCAGATTGCGCGGGCGGGTGAGGGTTTCGCGCATGGCCACAAGGGTGCGGATCTGGTTGGCCGATACCGCAGCAACCAGATGAAGCATGAGGTTGTTCAGCAACCGACAATCCTGATCGGAAAAGCGCGGTGCTTCGGGAGCGCGATACACCGTGAGGTGATCGCTGAGGTGGGTTTGTGGGTCGACGTACACAATGCACAGCAATTCGCCAATACCATAGGATTCGCCGAGCCAGTTGAGTCCGGAACCGTTGGAAGGGTCGCGCATGTCGACGATGACCGCTTGCCCGGGGATGTCGTGGACCCTGCCGACGGTCACGTCGATGTGGCGAATCGATTGCCAGTCCGACAGATAGCTGCGGGGCAATTTGTAGAGATAGGAGTTGTGTTCTTCAGGCAACCCTTCAATCAGCGCCGCACGCCCCCACCAGGCACTGTCGAAGGGTAACAACTGGTTGATGCAGCCCAGCGCGGCGTGGTGGAAATGCTCGATGTCTTTGTCCTGTGCCAGGCGCTGAAGCTCCAGTGTCATTGCACTGAACGCCTCTAGGAGGCTGGCGTGACCATGATCATGACGGCTCATTCGTATGTACCTCTGTGCGACATTTTTATTGTTTTCGTCACGAAGTCATTAAGGACCGAAACGTCGTTTTGACGTGGGCAGGGCCTGAGGACGAGTATCGGCGGGTTGAGAGAGTATCGCTATCCTACAGATGCACGATGGCTGCTACAGGAAGGCCTTTTGTGTGTGGCAGACAGGAGCAAACGC
Organism: Pseudomonas sp. KD5; assembly: GCF_012932895.1. Classification (NCBI taxonomy): domain Bacteria; kingdom Pseudomonadati; phylum Pseudomonadota; class Gammaproteobacteria; order Pseudomonadales; family Pseudomonadaceae; genus Pseudomonas; species Pseudomonas sp. KD5. Next base: position 281,993 of record NZ_JDWJ01000008.1, read on the forward strand.
CTCAGCAGCCACGTACAAGCAATCATCTCCCGTTTGCTATCAGATCCAGTGTCTCGACTCGATGAACAAAGGACAGGCTGATGTTCTTCAAGAAACATAAACAGCAGCAGGCGCTCACCGAGGCCTTGCAACTGGAACGGTTTACACAAGAAAAAAACCAAATCGTGCAACGTCTGCGGGTCGCCGAGGAGCTGTCCAAGGGCCAGGCCTGCCAATTGGAGCGCAGCGAGCAGGCGCTTGAAACGCTTCGCCAACAGCTGGAACAGACCCGGCTCCGCGAGCAGGCGCTGGAGGCCGAGTTAAGCCTGCACGTGCAGTTGTCCCACCAGCACCGGCAGGAGGAGCAGATCTGGGAGCTGTTGCAGTCGACGCTGACCGAGGGTTGCTGGGACATCACCGTGGTCAACGGTGATGTGCAGGATCCAGCCAGTTGCATGCGGTTTTCCAGTCAGTTCCGCCTCCTCATGGGGTATGCCCCGCACGAGCTGCCCGACGGTTGGGATGCTCAAGTCAACATCACCCATGCTGACGATCTGCCGAAGATCATGGCGATCTTCGATCGGGAAATCCTCGCAACCCACGGCAGTGGTGAATACGTCTTTGAATACCGGATGCGCCACAAGACCCGAGGTTACATCTGGTGTCGCGAGCGTGGTCGCGCAGCCCGTGACGAGCAGGCCCGCTTGACCCGAGTGATCGGCGCGGTGCGCGACATTAGCGATGAGCGTTCAGCCGAGGCCACCCATCAACGAATGCTCGAGCAGAATCAGGCGACCTACGGCCAGATCGCGACGGTGGTAGGAGTCATTAAAGGCATCGCCGACCAGACCAACTTGCTGGCCTTGAACGCCGCCATCGAAGCGGCCAGGGCGGGGGAGGTCGGGCGCGGGTTTTCAGTGGTGGCCGATGAAGTGCGCAAACTGGCGGAAAATACCCGCCAGGCGACTCATCAGATTCAGACGATGTTGCATCAGCACAAACAGTAAACCGCGTCAGGAGCTGCGCCAGGCAGCTCCTGACATGGATTAGAAAGGCACGGCCACGGTCAGTTGGCTGTAGACATTAGTGCCGTTGCCGCCAACCTGATTACCGCCGTTGCTTTCATCCTTTTCCGGCTTATACAGGCCCACCAACGGGGTGACGATCAGGTGCTCGTTCACCGCCCATTCGGCATACAGGTCCAGTTCACGACCATCGAGGTCCAGCGCATTGTTCTTGTGCAGGGTCTTGTAGTCGAAAAACAGCACGCCAACGGTCACTGGCTCCAGTGGTTTGACTTTGAGCGCCACATGCTGGATCGCGGTGTTGCTGTTGAACGGGCCCGAATAATTACCGGCCACTTCGCCCTGGAACCAGGTGCCGTAGCCACGGTTGACACCGTTGAACATCGAATCCCAATCTTTGGAATAGCGGCTGTAACGGTACGTCAGGTCCGGCGACCATGGCAGGTCGGCAAAGGTGTAGCCGGCTTCGGTGTACCAGGCTTTTTCCGGGCCGGCGTCCTTGTCCTGCCAGGCATATTCGAAGGAAAAGTGAGCGTTCTCTATTCCGGCATTGCCAGCGCCCCGCAGGCTATAGATGTTCATGCCTTCACGTTGCTTCTGGAAGTCGCTGGCATAACGATCATCGACGTCAATGCCGTGAATATACGTCAGCCCGAGGGTACCTGGCGCGGCGGTGTATTCCAGGGTGCTGGCGGCCATCTCGGTCTTGGCCTGGGCGCGGTTGTCCGACTTGATCCACATCAGGCTGCCGTGCACGCCTTCCTTGCCGCCCAGGCGCAGGACGGCCGTTTCGTCGAATGCGTGGCGCGCCGCGAGATAATAGGCACCACCTCGGTTGAACTCACCATCCGCCACACCTTTACCCAGGTTCAGGCCGTCGTCGTTGATGATGAAACCGTCACCGAGAGTAATGACCTGGCGCCCAAACGACACATCCACGCCATCCTTGCCAAGTACCGGGAACAGGTCGCCGGAACGCCAGCCGGCGAAGGCTTCATCAAACTTTGTGGTTCGTTCGGTACCGTCGGTGATGCCCGCGGCATCGCCATCGCCCCAGGTGCCGGAACTGACCAGATTGGCCGTGCCGTAGGCGCTGCCCAGGCCGCCGAGCGTTTGCTCGACACTCAAGCCATACTTGATAAATCCTTCGCGCCAGCTAGACCCGCCTGTGGTGCCGTCATAGTTCTTGCGACTGTTGAACATCCCATAGACCGCGAGGAAGTTGCCCGTGACCTTGGTGTCGTTATCGGCATACAGCTCGTACGCCTGGGCCGACGAGTCGGCGATCAAGAGCGCGATCCCCAAACCAACGGCCTTGGGCAGCGCTCGTGCTTTCAGTGTTTGCTCCATTGTTGTTTTCCCCAGCTTTTGTTGGACAGTTCGATAGGTCGAGTGCGCATTAGGGCGACTGGAGATGGGGGAAGTCTTTCACCTGCGTGCCAGGCATTTGATCCTGTCAGCCACGCGGTGAAGCATGGCAGGGAGCAACAAGAACGGCGGCAGACATGGGCAAGACGATCTGGGTGGCAGAGGAGCACAGTCACTCTGCACACGGCGCCGTTTCGCTCAGGGACTGGCTGGGGAGGGCTTTATCGCCAGCTCCTTGAACGGCTCGATACATCCACTATAAAAATCCGCTTTCGAGGATCTGCACTATGTCGATCAATGACAGACTCACCGAGCATTTGAACCGGGGCACGGTCGGTTTTCCCACTGCGCTCGCCAGTACCATTGGTCTGATCATGGCCAGCCCGGTGATTCTCACCGCGACCATGGGCTTTGGCATCGGCGGCAGCGCCTTCGCGGTGGCCATGCTGATTGCCGTGGTGATGATGTTGGCCCAGGCGACCACCTTCGCTGAAGCGGCATCGATCCTGCCGACTACCGGTTCGGTCTACGACTACATCAATTGCGGCATGGGCCGCTTCTTTGCTATCACTGGCACGTTGTCGGCCTACCTGATCGTGCATGTGTTCGCAGGCACTGCCGAGACCATTCTTTCCGGGGTCATGGCCCTGGTGAACTTCGAGCACCTCAATACCTTGGCAGAATCTGCCGGTGGTTCCTGGTTGCTTGGGGTTGGGTTCGTCGTGGTGTTCGGGATTCTCAATGCCTTCGGCGTCAGCGCCTTCGGCAGGGCAGAGATCATTCTGACCTTCGGCATGTGGACCACGTTGATGGTGTTTGGCGTGATGGGGTTGATCGCGGCGCCAGCGGTGCAACTGGATGGCTGGTTCGGTGTATCCCTTGTGGGTACTGACCTGATCACCATCCTGTCGCTGGTGGGCATGGCCATGTTCATGTTCGTCGGTTGTGAGTTCGTCACCCCTCTGGCGCCGGACTTGCGCCAATCGGCCAAGGTCATGCCCAAGGCGATGATTCTGGGGTTGTTGAGCGTTGCGTCGTGCATGTTCATCTATGGCGCGGCAATGAAGCGTCAAGTGGAGAACGTGTTGCTTGATGCCGCCGGTGGCGTGCATCTGCTCGATACACCGATGGCCATTCCAAAGTTCGCCGAGCAGGTGATGGGCAATATCGGTCCGATGTGGCTGGGGATCGGCTTTCTGTTTGCCGGGGCGGCGACCATCAATACGCTGATGGCGGGTGTGCCGAGGATTCTTTACGGCATGGCAGTCGACGGCGCATTGCCCAAGGTCTTCACCTACTTGCACCCACGCTTCAAGACGCCGCTGCTGTGCATTCTGGTGGCGATGCTGATTCCTTGCCTGCATGCGCTGTATCTGGGCGGTAACACTGACAACATCATGCATCTGGTGTTGGCCGCCGTTTGTGCCTGGAGTTTTGCCTATCTGCTGGTGACGCTGTCGGTGGTAATGCTGCGCATCCGTCGTCCCGATCTGCCACGGGCCTATCGCTCGCCCTTCTTCCCGTTGCCACAGATCCTTTCCAGCGTCGGCATCCTGCTGGGCATGTGGTTTATCACGCCGCCCGGCATGAACCCCGCGGATATCTATGTCCCGTTCGCGGTGATGCTTGGTGGCACCGCGGTGTACGCGCTGTTCTGGACGTTAGTCGTGCAGAAGATCAATCCATTCAAGCCTGCTTCGGTGGAAGAAGTGCTGGCCAAGGAGTTCTCCAATGAACCGGGGCACCCTGACAACGGGTATATCGACCATGCTGCAAAAACTGTCTGAGCTGTTCAGCGCCAGACGCGCCCCAGCCGGTTATCGACCTGGGGTGACGCTCGAGCACCTGCGGCGCAACCTCGGTCTGGCCAGTTTCGAGCAGACAGAGCCGACAGCGGCCCGGGCTTCGCTGGACGATGGCAGCCTGCAATTGGAGATCGTCGAGCGCACCGAGTCGCAGCTGTTGATGCACCTGGTCATGACCGAGTTCGTGATCCGGGTGCCTGCCTCGACTGAGGGCGCGGCGAGCTTCGAACTGCACCATAGCGGGGCTGTTCGACGGACCGGGATCCGCTGTCGGCAGCGTGCTGGAGACGCCGCGCTATTAGCCAGGTTGCAGGCCAGGTTGCAGGAGGACAGTGCGCTGCACCAGGCCTTGATGCCGTTGGACTTCAAACGCTTGCGCATCGATCTGCAAGGGCATCAGTGGTGCGTACGGCTGGAGCATATGGGTGGCAGCGAGGTGGTCAACCGCATGCCGGCCTTTCGTCGCTACATCGCTTTGAGCCGTGATCAACGCACTTGGCTGCTTGACACGTTGACTGGATTGCAGCGCCTGTTGCGCACGTTCTGATTCGCGATTTTGGCATCATTAGTGCTACCCACTTTGGCAGACACGTACTTGTTGCGCGCATATAGATAACATGTTAACTATTGCGCAACAAAAACAAAAAGCCATTGTGGAGAGCCCCATGAGCATCCATCAGTCTGTGCAAGACGGGTTGGAAACCTGGACCCGGGATCTGCGAGCAGCCTGTGGTCATTTCGACACAGAATTGGCCTACAACCGTTCGCTGTTCATTGGTGAGGTTTCCGAGTGTTCCCGGGGCGGTCTGTCCTTGGCGAACTTGCGTACCAACGCAGGGCTTATCAAGCGCGACAAGCCCAACGCCGATCACGACAACGAACAGGATTGTTTCCTGGTCAGCCAGCGCAGCGGTTACTGCCAGATCACCCAGTACGGACAGAGCATCCAGTTGGCTCCCGGGGACCTGCTGCTGATGGACTCGGCAGGTTCCATTGAAATCAGCCCATTCGGGCTGATCGAGCATGTCTCGGTCTCCTTGTCCCGCAACGAAGTGTGCAAACAGCTTGGCAGCCAGTCCCGGACGTTCGGCAAGATTTCCTCGAGCAAGGCCTGTGGGCGGATGCTGCATGTGCTGGTGGATCAGCTGTGCAAGGACGCGTGGGTGGGCGAGGGCGCAGTCGGTGAGGGTGAGGCGTTGCAATCGGCTTTTGTATCGTTGCTGGGTTCGGCATTCGATCAGGATCAGGTGTCGGGGGATGACGTTACTTCGTTGCAGGGCAACAACCTGCGCAGTTATGTGCAGAAAGTCATCGACGAGTCCCTGACCCAGCCGGGCTTGAGTCCCGTCGGGCTGGCCAATCGATTGAACATTTCAGTGCGGCATTTGTATCGGTTGTTTGAAGAGCAGGACGATAGCGTCTGTCGCTACATTCAACGGGCGCGGCTCAAGCGCAGCGCCGATGACCTGACCAATCCGTTCTTGCGTAGCGAATCGATCACCTCCATCGCTTACAAGTGGGGCTTCACCGACTCGGCGCATTTCAGCCGCTCGTTCAAGAAGCAGTTCGAGTTGTCACCCAAGGATTTTCGTTCCAGTCATTTGCAACAGGCGGTGGGGGCGGCTTGACTCTCTGGATGAAAAAGGGGGCTTTTCAAAGCCCCCTTTCAGCATGAAAAAACGCTATATCAAACCTCTGGCAAGGTCGAGCCGCCATCGACCACCAGCGTCTGTCCGGTGATGTAAGTTGCCAGATCCGATGCTAGAAACAGCATGGCTCCGGCAATATCCGCCGCCTTGCCAAGCCGTCCCAGGGGCACTCGACTGGCGATATTTTCGTTCAGTTGGTCGTCCCCCAGATTGCCCATGGCTGGCGTCGCGATCATGCCCGGCTCGACGCCATTGACCCGCACGTTGTGTCCGGCCAGTTCCAGTGCCGCGTTGCGGATGAAACCGTTGACCCCGGCTTTTGACGCCGCGTAATGGCTCAGCCCCGGGTAGGCTACTCGTGGGCCGGTGACCGATGAAGTCACCAGCACGCAACCCTGACCCTGACGGCGGAACATCGGCAAGGCCGCCTGGGTCAGCCAGAACAGCGCCGAGAGGTTGACCGCCAGAGTTCGGTCGAGAATGGAAGGGGTAATCTCGGCGAACGGTGTCAGCGGAAAATACCCGGCGTTGTGCACGAGAACGTCCAGTTGCCCCAAACGCTGTTCAAGCGCCTGAATCAGTTCGAACACCGCCCTGGATTCGGCCAGGTCGACGCACACGGCTTCAACCTGACACGATTGCGCGGACAATTCGACAGCCAGCGACTGGGCCAGCGGCAGTTGAAGGTCGGCGATTACCACATGAGCACCTCGCACGGCGAAAGCTTCGACGATCGCCCGCCCAATGCCTTGTGCTCCGCCGGTTACCAGGACGGTTTTTCCGCTGAAATCAAGATCTTTGAAAGCGCAGCCTTCAGACATGAGTTTGCTCCATGTGGGTGTAGGCCAGGGTCGGCACATCGACGATGCTCGAGCCGCCGTCGGCCACCACGGTTGCGCCCGTGATAATCGACGCCTCGCTAGAGGCCAGGAAGCGGCAAACCCTGGCAATTTCCTCGGCGCTGGCCGGTCGTCGCAACGGCACGTCGGCGCAGACCCGGTCATAGGCTTGCTGCAGCGTTTCGTCATAAAAGTCCATCAGCGGCTGCATCTCCTGATCGGCCATGGGCGTGCGCACCCAGCCGGGGCAGACGGCGTTCACTCGTACACCGCGCGGGCCGTAATCTCTGGCCAGCGAACGATTGAGGCCGAGCAGCGCATGCTTGGCGGTGGTGTAGCCGCAGACTTCGGGGCCCGCCGCCAGTGAGGCAATGGACCCGATCAGCACGATGTTGCCGGTACTCTCCAGCAGCAGAGGCAGGCAGGCCCGGGCACTGTAGAAGGCACTGTCCAGGTTGCTGCGCAACGCCGCTTCCCAGGTCTGCGGGCTGGTGTCGGTGGCGCTGCCCAGGCCAAGGCCGCCGGCACAGGCCAGCAGTACATCAAGGCGCCCGTAGCGCTGACGAATCTGCGCCACGAATCCTTCCCAGGTGTCCGGGCAGGCGGCATCGCCGACCAAAACCAGCCCGCCGGTTTCCCGGGCAATTTGCTCCAGGGGCTCGCGGCGGCGGCCGATCAACACCAGATTGGCGCCTTCGGCTGCGTACAGCCGGGCACAGGCAGCACCGATGCCCGTCCCGGCACCGGTGATTGCAACGGTACGTGGCTCAGGCATTGGGATACTCCGTCCGGTTGAGAACCTGGCAGTAAGAGCTGATCGGAAAGTTTGACAGTTCATCGAAGGACGACCCGGCATAACCGAAGATCTTGCCGTCGCTGCGGTGCTGTTGCAGGTCGATCAGCACCAGGCCGAGGGTCGGGATGATCTTCTCGCGCCAGACGAACAGGTACAGCTGATCGGCGATCTTGTAGTAGTGGCAGCGGTCGGTGTCGCACAGGCCTTGCTCGACGCCCTTGAGGCACTGCCAGGAATAGAACTGATCGTTGAGGTAGATGTGTTCGTAGACTTCACTTGGGCTGTAGCGATACAGGTTGCGCAGGCCGGTCAGTTCGCTGGTCGGTGCGTGAGGGCATTGGCCTTCCTGCCACGGACGATCAAGGCTGCCATGCAAAAACTCGACTTCGACCGAGGTCAGGTGCTTGCCCGCCAGCGCACGGCTGTAGAGGCCTTCACGGGTTTGATCCTGGGTCGGCATGCGGCCGATCACGGCGGTGAATGCAGCGCTAACGGTGTCGAGCACCAGGCTGATCGACCAGGCTTGACCACCTTCGTGCTTGATGAAGTCCACCAGGTACAGACCTGGACGCACTGAGGTGGCTCGATAGTTTGCAGTGCCTGTGGAGTGCCCATCGGCAGCGGTCCAGGATAGGGCTTCGGTGTCGAAACGATGTTCGATCTGCCAGCCATTGGCGAAGTTCAGCGTGAAGGCCTTGCCGTTCAGGTCGGCCAGGTTCGGCAGGATGAAGGCTTCAGGGGCGAAGCCGTCGGCCAGGGCGCCAACGGTGATCCAGTCGGATGATGTTGTCATTGCAATGCTCCAGTTGAGTGAAATAACAATCTGGAGCATGCGGTTCGCAAACAAGCTCGCCTATCAACCGGATGGTTGAGCCGGGCTAAAAAATCAGAGCTGGAGAAACAGGGTTCCGACCAGCTCGGTGCGGCTGCTGACGCCGGTCTTGCGAAACAGGTTGATCAGGTGGGTCTTGATGGTCGGCAGACCGACTTTCAGTTCCAGGGCCAGTTGCTTGTTGCTGGCGCCCTGGCGCAGTAACAACGCGATCTGCCGCTCCTTGGGCGTCAGGCCGGTCAGCGGATCTTCGCAGGGCTGTATGTTCGCGACGGCGAGTTGCAGCAGGGACTGCAAGGCATTGAGCTGGGCCAGTTGGTCGGTGGTGAAGGCGCCTTGTTCGGCGGTGCGTAACATCGAGATCGCGGCCTGAGGCTGGCCGGCGCGATGGGCGAGGATTTCCACCACATCGACAATGCCATAGCGCTGCAGAAAGTCCCGATAGAGCCGACTGTCCCGTGTCGGCTGTCGGGCCATGGCAAAACCCAGAGGCACCACGGCTCGCCCGCTGGACAGGCAATTTCGCGGTTGCAAAGGGTCGAACCGACGGTAGTTGTCCAGATAGTCGCGATGCATCTCATCGCTCATGCAATGCAGCCGGAAGTCACGGGCTTGCAGTTGCCGGTCGACACAGTAGAACGCCGCCTGACTGGCAGGTACAAGTTGAGTGAAAGCTTGCAGGCAATGGCCGGCGATTTCCTGGGTGGGGAGGGCATTCATGTTCGGTACCTCGCCAAGGGGCTACCGGCTGTTCGCCGGCAACCCGAATCGGTCAAGCGACAGCGAAGTAGTGTTTGACGAAACTTTCGCTGACCACTTCCCACAGCACGGGAGTGCCTTTGGTCACGAACCAGCTGTCGCCGGCCTTGTAGCGAGCACTCTGGCCGGTGGATTCGTTGGTCAGGACCACTTCGCCGGTAACCACCGTAGCTTGTTCGGCGAACGGATAGACCATGCGGAACTTGCCCTGGGTGGTGCCGAAATAGGCACTGCTGACCGGGTCGGTCGGTGCGCCGAAAGTCATTTTGCCGAAGGCTTTGACTTCGCCTTCGAGGATTTCCGAGCCGAGGTCGGCAACGGAGCCCCAGGCGTCCAGTTCGGACAGCTGGATGTCTTTCTTGAGGGTGGTAAGGGTCATGGCAGTTGCTCCTGATGAGTAAAAAAACAGAAAAGGGAAGAGCGCCTTGGCAGTTACCGACGCCCGTTCCAATAACCTGACAGCTGGTGCCAGGACTTGCCGGCGGTCAGCAACAGTGGGCGAAACGCATCTTTGCCAAGGATGGTAGGGCGGTGGATCGAGCTGACCAGGTCATAGCGCGCCGAGCCTTCACTCATGCCTTCGGCCAGCACCTTGCAGATGATGTGGCTGGGGGTGACGCCGAAGCCCGAATAGCCCTGAACGAAGAAGGCGTTGCTGCGACCGGGCAGGGTGCCGATCTGCGGGAACAGATTCGGGCTGCAGGCCATCGGACCGCCCCAGGCCAGATCGATTTTCACGTCCTTGAGGTACGGGAAAATCTTCAGCATCAGGTTGCGGTTCCAGGCTTTCAGGTCCAGGGGAATGTGCTCGACCAGCGGTGTGGCCGCACCGAACAACAGACGGTTTTCGTTGGTGACGCGGTAGTAGTCGATCACCGGACGAATGTCGCTGTAGGCGCCGCGAATCGGGCTGATGCGGTTGATCAACTCGTCCGACAGTGGCTCGGTCATCATCTGGAAAGCGTAAGTGTTTATGGTCGAGCGGTGCAGCTCAGGTTCCAGCTTGTTGAGGAAACTGTCGCAGGCCCACAGAAGCTTGCTGGCCTTTACTGAACCACGGCCGGTGCGCACGGTGATGCGCTCGCCATAGCTGACTTCCAGCGCTGGACTGTTCTCGAAAATCCGCACGCCGTGCCCAACCAGTGCCTTGGCTTCACCGAGTAGCAGGTTCAACGAATGGACGTGACCGCCGCCCATGTGCAGCAATGCGCTGCTGTAGGCATCGGAGCCGATGATTTGCTTGACGTCCGAACCACCGAGAAAGCGAATCTCGTGTTTGCTGTTGATCGATTTGAAGTCTTTTTCCCAGGCGCGCAGGGTCTTTTCCTGGCGAGCGTTGAAGCCCATGTAGCCGTAGCCGTGGCAGAAGTCGGCATCGATGTTGTACTTGGCGATGCGGTCCTTGATGATGTCCGCGCCCAGGTCGCTGATCTCGAAGACCTGGCGCAGACCGTCCTCACCCACGTCCTTCTTGATCTTCTCCAGGTCGTGACCGATGCCGGCCATGATCTGCCCTCCATTGCGCCCGGTGCCACCGAAACCCAGGTAACGCGCCTCCAGTACAACGATGTTGGTGATGCCTTTTTCGGCGAGCTCAAGCGCGGTATTGATGCCGGAGAAACCACCGCCAATGACCACAACGTCGGCTTCCACATCCTGTTCCAGGGTCGGGAAGCTGAGATTGTATTTTTTGGTGGCCGTGTAATAGGTGGGCGTTTCGATATTGATCATGGCGCAGCCTGAAAAAGTGAAGAAAAACTCAACGCAGGGCCTTTGATTAGCTCTGTACCGGATGACTCCTATTAAGAGCCTTGGCTCGGTGGATGTCTTGATTCTCTATGCCGGGATTTTTGATTCAGCGCGCCAGAAGGCCTTTGCGATAAGAAGTTATGGCGCGTTCGGGAGGACAGGATGATAGAGTTTCGTTAAATTATTAACTAAATCAACCGTGATCCTGACTCCGATGCTCAAACCCCGGCAATCCCTGACCTTGACCCTGCTGCAAGCACGTGAAGCAGCCATGAGTTTTTTTCGTCCCTCGCTCAACCAGCACGGGTTGACTGAACAACAGTGGCGGGTTATCCGCATTCTCAGTCAGCACGGCGAGCTGGAAATCTACCGGCTGGCGGAACTGGCGTGCATCCTCAAACCGAGCATGACCGGTGTGCTGGTGCGCATGGAGGCGGCCGGCATGGTCCATCGGCGCAAGGCCGAGCAGGACCAGCGACGGGTGCTGGTGACCCTGGCCGAAAAGGGCGAGGCGTGCTTTGAGTCCATGAGCCAGTGCATGGAAGAGAACTACCAACGGTTGCAGGCACAGTTGGGAGAGGAGAAGTTGCAGACGTTGCTTGGGTTGCTCGATGAATTGAAGACCATCAAGCGTTGAAAGCCTGAACCTGCAGGAGCCGGGCTTGTTCGCAAAGCAGATGCCGCGGTGTATCCAGCCCACTGCGCTATCGTTCATCGCGGGCAAGCCAGGCTCCCACAAGGTCCGCGCAGGACCTTGCTCCTTGCAGCTCCCCAAATCGGAGGTCAGCCGGACTATTTGATACTCAGGCACATGTACTTCTGCTCGATGTAATCATCGATCCCATACTTGGAACCTTCGCGGCCCAACCCTGACTGCTTTATCCCGCCGAACGGCGCCACTTCGGTGGAGATCAGTCCTTCGTTGACTCCGACCATGCCGTACTCCAGCGCCTCGCTGACGCGCCAGGCCCGGCCCAGGTCGCGGGTGTAGACATAGGACGCCAAACCGAACTCGGTATCGTTCGCCATGGCGACGGCCTCGGCTTCGGTGTCGAAACGGAACAGCGGTGCCAGCGGGCCGAAGGTCTCATCCCGGGCCACCAGCATGGCCGGGGTGACGTCGCCGAGCACCGTGGGTTCGAAGAAGTTGCCGCCCAGTGCGTGGGGTTTGCCGCCGGCCAGCAGCCTCGCGCCCTGGGCGAGTGCGTCGTTGATGTGTTCCTCGACCTTGGCCACCGCCTTGGCGTTGATCAACGGCCCTTGTTGCGCGCCTTCGGTCTCGGCCCGGGCGACCTTCAGGGCGTCGACTGCCAGCACCAGGCGGCGGGCGAACTCGTCATAGACACTGTTTTGTACCAGCAAGCGGTTGGTACAGACACAGGTCTGGCCGCTGTTGCGGAATTTCGAGCCGATCGCACCTTCCACGGCGGCATCCAGGTCGGCGTCTTCGAAGACGATAAAGGGCGCGTTACCGCCCAGTTCCAGGCTGACTTTCTTGATGGTTTGCGCACACTGGGCCATCAGCAATTTGCCGATGCCGGTGGAGCCGGTGAACGAGAGTTTTTGCACTGCCGGGTTACCCGTCAGCTCCGCACCGATTTCTCGAGAGCGGGTGCCGGTGACGACGTTCAGCACGCCCGCCGGAATGCCGGCGCGTTCGCCGAGTTCAGCCAGGGCCAAAGCCGACAATGGGGTTTCTGAAGCCGGTTTAAGCACCACGGTGCAACCGGCGGCCAGCGCTGGACCAACCTTGCGGGTGATCATTGCATTGGGAAAATTCCACGGTGTGATGGCCGCCACCACCCCGATGGCTTGCTTGATCACTACCAGCCGCCGACCTTGCTTGTCATGAGGAATCACATCGCCGTAGACCCGCTTGGCCTCTTCGGCGAACCACTCGATAAAGCTCGCGCCATAGGCAACTTCGCCACGACTCTCGGCCAGCGGTTTGCCTTGTTCCCAACTGAGCAGGCGGGCCAGGTCTTCCTGATGGGCCATGATCAGCTCGAACCATGTGCGCAATACCTTGCTGCGATCCTTGGCGGTTTTGCCGCGCCAGGCGGGCAGGGCGGCCTGGGCCGCGGCGATGGCGCGGGCGGTTTCGGCTTGGCCGAGGGAGCTGATTTGGGCGATGACTTCGCCATCCGCCGGGTTGGTCACCGCGAAGCGTGAACCGTCATCGGCGTCGACCCATTGGCCATTGATGTAAGCCTGCTCGCGCAGCAGTTTCAAATCGTTAAGTTTCATCGGGCTTCTCGAAAAATCAGTACACGCCGCCGGAGCTGGTGGGCACCGGAGCATCTTTGAATTTGCCGGCGAGGGTTTGCAGGCCACGCATCAGCACGGTGGTGTCGACACCCACGGCAACGAATGCCGCGCCCAACTCGATATAGCGCCGGGCGAGTGTCTCGTCGGCGCTGAGAATGCCTGCGGCCTTGCCGGCCTTCTGAATCCGCACGATGGCGTCCTCGATGGCCGTCTGCACCTCGGGATGCCCCGGATTGCCGCGATGGCCCATGGACGCGCTCAAATCCGCCGGGCCGATAAACACCCCGTCCACGCCCTCGACCGCCGCAATGGCATCCAGGTTGACCAGGCCTTCGCGGTTCTCGATCTGTACCAGCAGGCACATTTGTTCATCCGCTTTGTCGAGATAACCGGGAATGCTGTTCCAGCGTGACGCACGGGCCAGCGCACTGCCGACACCGCGTATGCCCTGGGGCGGATAGTGAATCGCACGCACCAGTTCCCGTGCCTGTTCGGCACTTTCAACCATCGGCACCAGCAGGGTCTGGGCGCCGATATCCAACACCTGCTTGATCAGCGCGATATCGCCGATCACCGGGCGTATCACCGGATGACTGGGGTAGGGCGCCACTGCCTGAAGCTGGCCGAGCAACCCGCGAAGATCATTGGGTGCATGTTCGCCGTCGATCAGCAGCCAATCGAAACCGGCATTGGCTGCCAGCTCGGCACAGTAGGCGTCGGCCAGACCGAGCCAGAGGCCTATCTGAGCTTCGCCGCTTTTGAGGCGTTGTTTGAAACGGTTGATGGGCATGTCCATGGAACAGTCCTCCAGGGATCAAACAAAGCGGCAGGAGATGGAACCCAGCATGTCGTAATCGACATGGAAGGTATCACCGGGGTCGGCCGCCACCGGGCGGGTGAAGGAGCCGCCGAGAATGATTTGGCCCGCTTCCAGGGTGACGTCGTAGGCGGCCAGTTTGTTCGCCAGCCAGGCCACGCCTTTGGCCGGATGATTGAGCACGGCGGCCGACACCCCGGACTCCTCGATCACGCCGTTGCGGTAGAGCACCGCAGGCACCTTGCGCAGGTCGATCTCGGTCGGCCGCACGGCACGACCGCCCATGACCACGCCAGCGTTGGCGGCGTTGTCGGAAATGGTGTCGAACACCTTGCGTGTCGCCTTGGTCTGCGGGTCGATTTGCTGAATTCGCGCATCGATGATTTCCAGCGCCGGGATCACCCATTCAGTGGCGTCGAGCACGTCGAAGATCGTGCAGTTCGGACCTTTGAGCGGCTTGCCAAGGATGAACGCCAGCTCCACTTCCACCCGCGGCACGATGAAGCGCTCGAACGGAATGTCCGTGCCCTCGTCGAAGAACATGTCATCGAGCAAGGCACCAAAGTCCGGCTCGGTGATGTTCGAGGACACTTGCATGGCCCGCGAGGTCAGACCGATCTTGTGCCCGACCAGTTTGCGCCCGTCCTTGATTTTCTGGGCGACCCAGGCGCGCTGGATGGCATACGCGTCTTCGATGGTGATAGCCGGGTGATCGAGGGAAAATTGCCGGACCTGCTCCCTGGAGCGTTCAGCCCGATCCAGTTGTGCGGCGGCGTGAAGGATTTGCTGTTGATCGAGCATGACGAAGATCTCTTATTGTGGATTGACGATGGCCGCATTGGTGCGCAGCACCAGGAAGCCGCCGAGAGCGATTAACAGCGCCAGGACATACAGGGCCAGGCTGGCGCTCTGAGTGGTGTCGCGCATCCAGCCGATCAGGTAAGGCGCGAGGAACGAGGCGATGCTGCCGAACGAGCTGATCAGGGCAATGCCGGCGGCTTGTGTGCAGTTGGAGAGAAAGGCCGGAGGCAGTTGCCAGAACATCGGCAACGCGGCGCTGGCACCCATGCCAGCGACGGTCAACCCGCCCATCACCAACAGCGGGTTGCCCGGCGCCAGGCCCGCCACTGCGATACCGGCGGCGGCCATCAGTAGCGGCACACACAGGTGCCAGCGGCGTTCGCGGTTACGGTCCGACGAGCGTCCGCAGCCGATCATGAAGAAACACCCGGCCAGATAGGGCACTGCACTGAGCAGGCCTACCTTGCCGTCGCTGCCAATTCCCGCGCCGTGGATCAGTGTTGGCATCCAGAAGGCCAGGGTGTTGACCGCCAGCATCACCGCAAAATAGATCGCCACCAGCAGCCAGACCTGTGGGTCGCGCACAATCCCACCGAAGGAGGTGATGGATTTACGCTGTTCTTCGCTGCTCAGTTGCGCGCGCAGTTGCTGTTTCTGCGCCGGGTTCAGCCACTTCACGACTTCGAAGTTATCCGGCAAACACTTGAGCACCACCAGGCCCAGCAAGACCACCGGCGCCCCTTCGATCAGGAACATCCACTGCCAGCCGCGCAGTCCACCGAAGTCATGGAGGTTTTCCAGAATCGCCCCGGACAGCGGTCCGCCGATGACTCCGGCCATCGGCACGGCAATGGCAAACAGCGCGGTGACTTGAGCCCGGCGCCGGGCCGGGTACCAGCGATTGAGGAACACCAGGATCCCGGGAAAGAAGCCGGCTTCGGCTACGCCCAGCAAAAAGCGCAGGACATAGAAACCGCTGGAGCTTTCGACCCACAACATGCTGGCAGAAAGTACGCCCCAGACCACCATCAGGCTGGCGATCCAACGCCGTGGTCCGACCCGGTCAAGGGCCATGTTGCTCGGTACCCCGAACAGCGCGTAGGCAATGAAGAACAGTCCGGCTCCGAAGCCGTAGACGGTGTCGCTGAAGTGCAGGTCGGTACTCATCTGCATCTTGGCGAAGCCGATGTTGATCCGGTCCAGATGGGCGAACAGGTAACAGATCAACAGCAATGGCATCAGGCGCCAGGTAACGGTGCTGTGGGTTCGATCGTGCTCGGCAAGGGTGATGCTGTCAGCGGTATTGGCTGTGCTCATGATGTTGTACTTTTTGTTTGAGTGGCCGTTGGCGGAAGGAGGGCGTGAATCAGCCCGCCTGGTTCTTCAAGAAGGCATGGACGTTGTTCTGCTTGAAGTTCAGTTCCGGGTGCAGTTCGATCATCTCGAACGACAGCGCCAGCAAGCGTTGCGACTGCAGCTCGGCGAAGTGCTCGGTGATTACGTTGAACAGTGTTTGTGCGACTGTCTGCCGGGTCGGCAGATCTCGTCCGTGACCGACCTTGAGGGTCATATGGACGAAGGCGTAATCGTGCTTGCCATCAGCCATGCGCCAGGTGTCCAGGCGCACTCCACGACTGCGGATGCCGCCCAGGGGGAACACGCCGCTGTCGCCGAGGGAGGCGTGGACTTTTTCGAACAGGCTGGGCAAGTCGGCTTGTTGTTCGATGTTGTCGGTGTATTCAGCAATGAAATGAGGCATGTGAGTCTCCCGTAACGTTGATGTTTCGCATCGCGTAGCAACTGTTGAGCGGAGCGAGGCAGCGTCCGGCTGCGAAGCAGTCGTAACCCCATACACCTCTGTGTTTCAGGTAAATCGAGAGCACCGGTTTTACGAGGACTACGTCCTCGGACGCCGCCTCGCTCCGCTCGACAGCTGCTACGCCAGTTCCTGTCTGGTACCTCAGAGAGGGAAAATGGCGTTGATCTGGCCAGTGCCTGAACTGCCGAAGGGCTCGGTCAGTACTTCCACCGGTTTGTTGTACTCGGGCCCGCCAAGCAGTCCGAGGAGCATGGCGGTGTCGTGCATCTTGCCTTCGCCGAAGCAGTGCTCGGCGTAGTCCGGGAGCATTGCGCAGAACTCCTTGAAGCGACCTTGCTTCCACATCTCGACCACGTGCAGGTCCATCTGCTTGTCGAATTCACGGGTCCAGTTGTGAATGTTGGCTTCGGCTTCACGGTCGTCGGAGAAACGGTGGGACAGCGAGCCGGAGGCCAGCACCAGCACCTTGCGGTCGCTCCTATCGATGGCCCGGCGCACGGCAGCGCCGAAGGCGAAGCTGTCTTCCAGGCGATGCCAGGCGCACCAGGCGGCGATGGAGATCACGTCAAACTTCTGCTCGTCCGGGACGCCCATGTGCATGTAGCGCATAGGTACCAGAGTGCCGTATTCCAACTCCAGGCTCGGGATGTTGTGGGCCATGGTGCGCACCCCGGCCTGATTGGCCTCGGTGGCGATCAGCTCGCCCAACGCTGGGCAACCCGGGTACTCGTACTCCATGTTCTTGATGAAGTGCGGCAGTTCGTTGCTGGTGTAGATGCCCTTGAAATGCTCGCCGCAGTTGACGTGATAGCCGCTGTTGACCAACCAGTGCACGTCGAACACCACGGCGGTGTCGGCACCGAGCTCGCGGGCGCGACGGCCGATTTCCTTGTGTCCGGCAATTGCCGCCTCGCGACAACCGTGATGCTTGCCGGGCAGTTCCGACAGGTACATCGAGGGTACATGGCAGATTTTCGCGGCCAGGACGACTTCGCCCATGATGATTCTCCTGAAATTGTTGTTATTCGATTCAATCTGGTGGCCAGTGAAGGCTGCGATGAGCCGATGCGCGGCCCATCGCTGCCTTCAGCAGCGACCATCGCTTGTTCAGAGACCCCAACGCGGGATGTGATGACTGCCCATGGAAATGCAGATGTTCTTGATTTCGGCGAACACCTCAAAGCTGTACTGGCCGCCTTCGCGTCCGGTACCGGAACCTTTCACACCACCGAACGGCTGACGCAAGTCCCGCACGTTCTGACTGTTGATGAACACCATGCCGGCTTCGATGCCGTAGGCCAGGCGATGGGCCTTGCCGATGTCCTGGGTCCAGATGTAAGACGCCAGGCCATACTCGGTATCGTTGGCCAGTTGCAGGGCCTCGGCTTCGTCCTTGAACGGAATCAGGCACACCACCGGACCGAAGATCTCTTCCTGGGCGATACGCATCTTGTTGTTCACGTCGGCGAACACCGTCGGCTGAATGAACTGGCCTTTACTCAGGTGCGCCGGCAAGTTGGCCGGACGTTCCAGACCACCGGCGAGGAGGGTGGCGCCTTCCTCTATGCCGATCTTGATGTAGCCAGTGACCTTGTCGTAGTGGGCCTGAGTGATCATCGAGCCGACCTGAGTCTTCGGGTCCTGTGGATCGCCGACGATCAAGCGTTTGGCGCGGGCAGCAAACTCGGCGACGAACTGAGGGTAAACGCTTTCCTGAATGAAGATCCGGCTACCAGCGGTGCAGCGTTCGCCGTTCAGCGAGAAGATGGTGAACAGTGCGGCGTCGAGGGCGCGCTCCAGGTCCGCATCTTCAAAGATCAGCACCGGTGACTTGCCGCCGAGTTCCATGGAGTATTTTTTGAGGCCGGCGGTCTGCATGATTTTCTTGCCGGTGGCGGTACCTCCGGTGAACGAAATTGCGCGCACATCCGGGTGCCGAACCAGCGCGTCACCGGCGGTGGCGCCGTAACCCTGGATGACGTTGAGCACGCCATTGGGAATGCCGGCCTCAACAGCCAGACGACCGAGTTCGTTGGCCGTCAGTGGGGACAGCTCGGACATCTTCAGCACCGCAGTATTGCCCAGTGCCAGGCACGGCGCGGTTTTCCAGGTGGCAGTCATGAACGGCACGTTCCACGGTGACACCAGACCGCAAACACCCACCGGCTGATACAGGGTGTAGTTGAGCATCTGGTCGTCGACGGGGTAAGAGTGACCGTCCATGCGGGTGCAGACTTCGGCGAAGAAATCGAAGTTGTGCGAAGCGCGGGGGATCAACACATTTTTGGTCTGATGGATCGGCAGGCCCGTGTCCAGCGTTTCCAAATCGGCCAGACGCGGGACATTCTGCTCGATCAGCTCACCGAGCTTGCGCATCAGTCGGGCACGTTCCTTGGCTGGCGTATTAGCCCACTTGGGGAAGGCTTCCTTGGCCGCGGCTACGGCCTGAGCGACTTCTTCGGCGCCGCCGCTGGCGACTTCACCGATGGCTTCGCCGGTGGCCGGGTTGTAGTTGACGAAAACGTCTTTGCTTTCGACCTCACGGCCGTTGATCCAGTGTTTGATCATGCTGCTCAAGCCTCTTTACGGGCGGAGAAAAATTCCGCTTCGCTAACAATTCGATTAACCAGGCGACCCACGCCTTCCACTTCCACAATCACTTCATCGCCGGGAACCACATCGGCCAGACCTTCCGGCGTGCCCGTAGCGATCATGTCGCCGGGCTGCAAGGTCATGAAGCTGGACAGGTATTCGATCAGGTAAGGGATGTCGAAAATCATGTCGGAGGTCGAGCCTTCCTGACGTAACTCACCGTTGATCCAGGTGCGCAGTTTCAGGTTGCTCGGGTCCGGCACGTCGGCGACGTCGACGATCCACGGACCGACCGGCGTCGTGGCATCGCGGTTCTTCACCCGCAGGTTGGGCCGGTAGTAATTTTCCAGGTAGTCACGGATCGCGTAGTCGTTGCACACCGTGTAGCCGGCCAGGTACTGGAGGGCGTCTTCACGCTTGACGTTACGCGCGGGCTTGCCGATGACGGCGACCAGTTCGCACTCGTAGTGCATATAGGCGACGTTGTCCGGGCGCCATGTAGCCTGGTTATGGCCGGTGTAGGTGCCCGGGGACTTGATGAACGCCAGGGGCTCGGTGGGCGGCTTGAAGGCCAACTCGGCGGCGTGGTCGGCGTAGTTCAGGCCCAGGGCGAACATGCTGCCGGTGGCCGGTGGCAGCCATTGCACTTGTTCTTCGGCCAGCAGGCGGCCGTCGGCCAGGCGCACGGCGTTGTGCTCTTCGACATGGACGAGGTGGACTTCACCTTCAAAGCGGATACGGGCGTGTTTCATGGAAGCTCCTGTTACTCGGCCACGATGTGGTTGACGAGGCGGCCCAGGCCGCTGATTTCGACTTCGACGGTGTCACCGGGCTGGACATCGACACGGCCTTCAGGGGTGCCTGTGATCAGCACATCGCCTTCGTGGAGGGTCATGAATTCGCTGATTTCGGCGATCAACTGGGGAATGCTGCGGACAAAGTTGGCCGTGGAGTTTTCCTGGCGCAGTTCACCGTTGACGAACAGTTTCAGACTCAACTGATGCGGATCGGCGAGCTGGTCACGGCCCACCAATTCCGGGCCCAGCGAGCAGAAGCCGTCACGACACTTGGCTTTCACCGCCGGGCGGTAGTAGCTGTCTTCCGGCAGGCTGAACTCATTGACGATGGTGTAGCCGGCCACATGTTCCAGCGCATTCTCGATGCTGACCCGGCTGGCGCTCTTACCGATCACCACACCCAGTGCAGGCCCCGGTTGCAGGCGTTCACCTTGCGGATGAATCACCGCGCGGTCATGGCCATTGCGGGTGTTGGGCGTCTTGATGAACAGCACCGGTTTAACCGGCGGTTTCTGGTAAGGCGCTTGCCCGAATTCGGCGATACGTTGGTTCAGCAACCCTTGATAGTTCAGCGCAACGCCGAACAGGGTGCCGTTCGCAACATCATGCAGGGCACGGCTCATGCTTTTTCTCCTGGCAATGGCGGAGCAGTGACTGCTTCGCGAAATATTCGTTAACCTGTTAACGTTATAATTAATATGTTAACAATCGTCAAGCGTGGCAAAATGCGCTGGCAGTGGTTAGCCGCCGCAAACCGGCGCAGGATGAAAGTCCTTGCACTGCCAACACGCAAACAAGAAAGAGAACCGAGCGATGATCGATCGTCAGCCGATCCCCAATATCAACATCGGTCAGGTCTACGACCAGCGTTACAGCGATGCCGAAGTGCACTACGACAAACTCGGCAATCTGGCTGAGTTCTTCGGCCGCAATATGCCCGTGCACCGACACGACCGGTTCTTCCAGGTGCATTACGTGAAGAGCGGTGCGGTGCGGGTCTATCTGGATGACCAGCAATACCTCGAGTCGGGACCGATGTTTTTCCTCACGCCACCGACGGTGGCTCATTCCTTCGTCACCGAAGCGGACGCCGACGGGCATGTGCTGACGGTGCGCCAGCAACTGGTCTGGCAGTTGATCGATGCCGATCCGAGTCTGGCGCCGGGCTCGCAATTGCCGGCGGCTTGCGTAGCATTGACGGGGCTGGCACCACAGTTCCAGCCCGAGGTCAGGAGACTCGAGTTTCTGTTCGAGGAACTCTGCAACGAGATCAACGCCGACAAACCGGGGCGGGGTTCGGCTTTGGATAACCTGACGCGATTGATCATGATCAGTCTGCTCAGGCTGTGCGCCAACTCTCTGGAAGCCCGCCCGGCGCGCCATGAAGACTTGCGGATCTTCCACCGCTTCAACGAGTTGATCGAAGATCACTACCTGCAGCACTGGCCACTGTCGCGCTATGCCGACGGTATTGGCGTTACCGAGGCACGGCTCAACGACGTGTGTCGGCGGATTGCCAATTTGCCATCGAAGCGGCTGATCCTCGAGCGAATGATGCAGGAGGCCAAGCGCCTGTTGCTGTTTACTGGCAGTTCGGCCAATGAAATCTGCTACCAGCTGGGCTTCAAGGACCCGGCCTATTTCAGTCGGTTCTTTCAGCGTTATGCGCAGATGACTCCAGGGGAATATCGCCAGCGACAATCGGGTTTGCGGTGAGGCAGCCATATTCTTCTCAATAGTCGTCGGCTGTTCGTGAAGCAATCATGGCCGCCGCCGGCACTCGGAAAAATGGCTTTTACAGGGAACCGATTGCACTTTTCACAGCGGGTCAGCGCTGCCGTGTTGCATGCGTACGATAGCGACTCTAAGCTTCGAAGCTTCGACCTCTTTTACTGCGTGAACCATGCCGACCCCCAGACCGTCCCTTACGCTCACCTTGTTGCAGGCCCGCGAAGCAGCCATGGCATTTTTCCGGCCGTTGCTCAACGAACATGATCTGACTGAACAGCAATGGCGGGTGATCCGTATCTTGCGTCAGCACGGCGAACTGGAAAGCCATCAACTGGCCAATCTGGCATGCATCCTCAAACCGAGCATGACCGGCGTGCTGTCCCGGCTGGAGCGCGACGGTATCGTCCGGCGCAGGAAGTCGTCCGAAGATCAGCGCCGGGTATTCATCGCCCTGACCGAGCAGGGGCAGCAGTGTTTCGTCGACATGAGTGCGGGGATGGAAAGCAACTACTTGAAGATTCAGGAGCAGTTCGGCGCGGAGTCGCTTGAGCAGTTGCTGGAACTGCTCAATAAATTGAAGAACATCAAGCCCTGATTGACGCAATGTCCGGTATTTGACATCCCCTCCGAGCAAGTCAAAAAAGTCCATTGCCACCATCCGATCACCAGGAAATTGAGCGCACGCTAAGATTGCCTGCAAACGTTTCGATACCAATGAGGCAACCTCACGGGGCTCCGTAGTGAACATCGACACCCGCATCAAATTCCGTCACCTCGTGTGCTTTCTCGAAATGGCTCGTCAGGGCAGTCTGGCGCGGGCGGCGGATGTGTTGGCGGTGAGTCAGCCAGCGATGTCGAAGACGCTCAAGGAGCTGGAGGAGCTGCTGGAGGCAAGTCTGTTTATACGCAGTAAAAGTGGTGTGAACCTGACCGAAGCCGGGGTTGCTTTTTTGCGTTATGCCGGGCCTTCGGTGCAGGCGCTGCGTGATGGGATGAACACCTTGCGCGGTGGCGAATATGCGGCGGGCAAAGTTCGACTCGGCGTGTTGTCGACGGTGGAAAGCTTGCTGGTGCCTGAGGTTGTACGGCGCTTGCACGAGCGCCATTCGGCGCTGGTGGTGAGTGTGGTGACCGGGCCAAGCGCTTATCTGTTGTCGCAGTTGCGGGTGGGCGATGTGGACCTGGTGGTCGGCCGTATGACCGATAGCCCGGAGATTCAGGGGCTGACCTTCGAGCATCTGTACAGTGAATCCATGACGTTGGTGGTGCGTCCCGGTCATCCCTTGCTGGCCGAGCCACTGGAGCGTAGCGCCCTGGAAGATTTCCCGCTGGTGCTGCCGCTGGCAGGGACGACGATTCGCAAATATGCCGACAGCCTGTTCGTGCAATGCGGCATCAGCCAGTCGCGGCAGCGTCTGGAAACCTTGTCCGTGACCCTGAGCCGTCGTTATGTGTTGTCCAGCGAGGCGATCTGGATCGCGCCACTGGATGCCGTGCGCCTGGATCTGGCAAGCGGCGAACTGCTTGAGATCAATCTGGGGCAGCGCGAACCGGGTGGTTCGGTGGGGATTTCCAGTAACGCCAGCTTGCCGTTGTCACTGGCGGCCCAGTGGTGCGTCGAGGTACTGCGCGAGGTAGGGCAGGCGTATCGCGAAGGGTGTTATCCATAACCATTTGGTTATGTTTTGAGGGTGGCTTTTCAATATTCCCCAGCCTTCTGTTGTTTGAAACTGCGCGGGCAGTGCTCCATAAATCAAGCAACAGGAGATCGACATGTCTGATGCAGACAGCAGTCGTTTCGTTATTCGTGACCGTAATTGGCACCCAAAAGCCCTGACCCCTGATTACAAAACCTCTGTCGCCCGTTCTCCACGCCAAGCCTTGGTGAGCATCCCCCAGTCGGCCAGCGAAACCAGCGGCCCGGATTTCTCTCACCTGAAGATGGGGCAGTTCGATAACGACCTGCTACTCAACTTCAATAATGGTGGGCTGCCGGTGGGCGAGAGGATCATCGTTTCCGGCCGGGTCTGTGATCAATATGGCAAGCCCATCCCGCATACCCTGGTGGAGATGTGGCAGGCCAACGCCGGTGGTCGCTACCGGCACAAAAATGATCGCTACCTGGCACCACTGGACCCGAATTTCGGCGGTGTCGGCCGGGCTCTGACCGACCGTGACGGCTACTACAGCTTTCGCACCGTGAAACCCGGTCCGTATCCTTGGCGCAACGGTCCGAATGACTGGCGCCCGGCGCACATCCATTTCTCCATCAGCGGGCCATCGATCGCCACGCGCCTGATCACCCAGCTGTATTTCGAAGGCGATCCACTGATCCCGATGTGCCCGATCGTCAAGTCGATCGCCAATCCAGAGGCGGTACAGAGCCTGATCGCCCGGCTCGACATGGGTAATGCCAATCCGATGGATTGCCTGGCCTATCGCTTCGACATCGTGCTGCGCGGCCAGCGCAAGACCCACTTCGAAAACTGCTGAGGAGTCCGTCCATGCCTATCGAACTGCTACCCGAAACCCCTTCGCAAACGGCCGGCCCTTATGTGCATATCGGTCTGGCCCTGGCGGCTGCCGGCAACCCGACACGGTCGGAAGAAATCTGGAATCAGATGGCCAAGCCGGGTGCCGAGGGCGAACAGATTCTGCTGATCGGTCATGTCTATGACGGCAACGGTCACCTGGTGCGAGACTCGTTTTTGGAGTTTTGGCAGGCCAACCATGAAGGTGTCTACGACCCGGTCTTCGACTCGGAAAAAACCTTCAACAGTTTCGGCCGAACCGCCACCACCTTCGATGCAGGCGAGTGGACACTCAATACCATCAAGCCTGGCGTGGTGAAGAACGCCGTCGGGGTGCCGATGGCGCCGCACATCAATGTGTCGCTGTTTGCCCGCGGGATCAATATTCACCTGCAAACCCGGCTGTACTTTGCCGATGAGCCACAAGCCAACGCGACGTGCCCGGTGCTTAATCTGATCGAGCAACCGCAGCGTCGCGAAACGCTGATAGCGCAGCGTTGCGAGGTGGATGGCAAGGCGGCTTATCGTTTCGACATACGTATTCAGGGGGAGGGTGAAACGGTGTTCTTCGATTTTTAAAGGCAACAAAAAACCGCTGCCACGCTCACACGGCGGCAGCGGTTTTCAGGTGTTACTGGTTTACTTGCTATCAGGCAGCGCGTAAGCGATCACATAATCGCCGCGATCGGGCGACTGACGCGCACCACCCGCGGTGATGACAACGTACTGCTTGCCTGTTTTCGGCGACACATACGTCATCGGGCCACCCTGGCTGCCCACGGGTAGCCGGGCTTTCCAGGCCTCTTCTCCGTTGGCGGAATTGAAGGCGCGCAGGTAGTAGTCCTGTGTACCGGCAATGAACACCAGGCCGCCCTGGGTGGAGAGCGTACCACCCAGCGTCGGCATGCCGATCGGCAACGGCAGATGCATCTTGATACCCAACGGGCCAGTGTCCTGGACGGTGCCGACCGGCACTTGCCACGCGACTTTCTGGGTTTTCATGTCGATCGCGGTCAGTGTGCCAAAAGGCGGTGCCTGGCAAGGGATGCCGGCAACCGACAGGAAGCGGTTCTTGTTCACTGCATACGGGGTGCCTTTGAGCGGTACCGCGCCCATGCCGGTGTTCAGTGCCTCACCACCGGAAGAGGTTTTGGCATCTTTCTGCGCCGCAATCATCTGGATCCACAGGCCCAGACGCATGTCGTTGACGAAGATAAAACCGTGTACCGGGTCAGTCGAGATACCGCCCCAGTTCATCCCTCCCAGCGAGCCCGGGAAGCTCAGCGAGATATCGGTGCCGGGTGCGGTGTACAGCCCGTCATAACGCATTTTCTTGAACGAGATACGGCAGAGCAGTTGATCGAACGGCGTTGCCCCCCACATGTCTGACTCGGTCAGCGTTTGCGCGCCGATCGCTGGCATGCCCACCGATTTCGGCTGAGTCAGCGAGTAAGGTTCGTTCGGGATGTTCGAGGTTTTGACCGGAACCTCTTCAACCTTGGTCAGCGGTTTGCCGGTGGCGCGGTCAAGCACGAAGATCTGGCCGGCTTTAGTGCCGATCACTACGGCGGGCACCTTGCTGCCGTCGGCTTTGGTGAAGTCGATCAGGCTTGGCTGCATGGGCAGGTCGAAGTCCCACAGGTCGTTGTGGACGGTTTGGTAGACCCACTTTTCTTCGCCGGTTGTTGCGTTCAGTGCAAGAACGGAAGCACCGTACTTGTGGTTCAGTGCCGTACGTTCCACTCCGTAGATGTCGGTGGACGAACTGCCCATCGGCAAGAACACGGTGTTCATCGCCGGGTCGTAGGACATCGGTGCCCAGCTGTTGGGCGTGCTGCGCACGTAGGTGCTGCCGGCCGCCGGAGCCTGCTTGTCTTCGGGGTTGCCCGGGTCGAATGCCCAGCGCATCTCGCCGGTGACGACGTCGAAACCACGGATCACGCCACCTGGCATGTCGGTCTGGACGTTGTCGGCGACACGGCCGCCGACAACCACGGTGGTCCCGGCCATCAGCGGTGCCGATGACAGCTGGTAATAGGAGTCAGGGACGTCGCCGAGACCGGCTTTCAGATCAACCTGGCCGTTGTTACCGAAGCCCTGGCAAAACTCCCCTGTGTCGGCGTCCACTGCGATCAGGCGCGCATCGATGGTGTTGGTCAGCAGACGGCGCTGGCAGTTGGCGCCGGCCGGTATCGACACGGGTTTGACAGGTGTGCTGCCGTCAGCAGGCTGGGCGAGCGCAGCGGTAGCGTCGAAGTAGGCGATACCGCGGCAACGCTGCCAAACACGGGTCTTGGCGTTGATCTCGTTTTTCCACAGCTGTTTACCGGTGTCGGCATCCAGTGCGATGAGGTTGTTGTGCGGGGTGCAGATGAACACCTTGTCGCCAACCTGCAACGGTGTCATCTGATCTTCGGCGCCATTGCCGTCGCTGATCGCGATGTCCCCGGTATTGTAGGTCCATGCCGGCACCAGCTTCGAGACGTTGCTACGGTTGATCTGGTCCAGAGCGGCGAAGCGGCCGCCGCCTTCGTCGTTACCGTAGTGTTCCCAGTTTTTCTGCGCCTTGGCAGGTTCGACCTTTGTCAGCCCTGGGCCGTCACCGGTCGGCGAAACAGGGGCATGGGGTACGAACATACCGGCACCACCTGCAACGATGGCGACTGCCAGCACACCGCTCAGAGCGTAGCCACTGCGGCCGCTGGCCAGGCTATTGGCCTTGCGCAGATGGGGGTAGACCAATGCCACCAACAGGCTCAGCACGCCCAGGGCGAACAAGCGAGAGATCAGTGGCCAGAAATTCAGTCCGACATCGGCCAGCGCCCAAATCACGGTCAGCACCATCACCGCCGCGAACAGCCAGGCACCCTGCAGACGCTGCTTGAAGAGCAGTACGGCAGAGACGATCAAACCGAAACCGGCGAGCAGGAAGTACCAGTTGCCACCCAGCGTGGCGAGGTAGCCACCACCGGTTGCGAAGAATAATCCAAATACCAGCACACCGAAGGCGACGACCCAGATGGGCCAGCGGCTGACGGATGCCGAAGGTCGAGACTTAGTCATGTTGCATGATCCTACTGACGCATGAACGTTTGTGGGGAGGGTTAAGAGCAGTGAAGGCAAGTCTGAAAATAGTTGTTAACTATTTGGTTAATTGCGCAAAGATATCAAAAAAAGCGAGCCCTGCGACAAATTGTCATTTGCCGGAAAGGAGAAACACTGTTGCGAAGATAGTAACAATCGAGAGAAATGCCCCTGAACACACGGGGCGAGCTGGCGAAGATTGCCTTCAGCCAGGTGTGATTGGCCTACCGCAAAGAGCGATAGGCAATGGGGTCGACGTACGCCGATTGCAGGTCCCGCTCCGGGATTTCCCAGATGATTTGCTTTGGCGGCGTTTCTTTGGAGGCCGGGTTGCTGAGGTAGCTGTTTGCAGCGCCAGAGAACGCTCCACCGTCTTTGGCGAAGTTACCCACGGGGGCGCCCAGTGCCTGCTGCAGAAACCCTGCGAAGTTGGAGTTGCGTGAGAATGAAGTGCCGATGAGCGCGGTGTTGGGGAGGTCGGCATCGCCAAAAAGGTCTGCCTCAGTGTCAGGGTTGGCGGCTGACGCAGCGGGAAGTTCGTGGGTGCTGGCTTGGGCGACCATGTCGGGTGCGGGTTGCCATTTGAGCGGCAGCCAGTCGATGCCCGCCAGATGGACCAGATCGCCAGGTCGAACCGCGAGCGGGGCATGATGCTCGTTGAACGACCTGCTTGGCGTGGCGCTGATGCCCAGGGTCTTCAGGCGCTGTGTGATGGCATCGGCCGCCGCCTTCGCGCCGGATTCGCTCCAGTGCGTATCGGTGCGCAACCAGGCACTGGCCCCCAGTGGCGTCAGCGCAGCGGTGAGGTCCAGATTCGACACGCCGCCCGCATCCAGCTTTGAGGTCCAGGCCTGGATGCGTCCTTCGAGAGCAGCTGGGCGGTGCAGTGTGCAACGCTGCTCGGAAGCGATGCGGCTCTTGTCTGGAACGATGACCACCAGCAGGCTGATACCACGCTGGGAGAGCTGCTGCTTCAGGTCAATCACGGCCTGGGCTTTTGCATCGGCATTGCGCTGCGCTTGATGATTAACCTTGAGCTCATCGGCCAAAAACAACCAGCCAGGACAGCCTGAGCGAACCCTCGGCCCGGTGTCGTTCAGGAGCAGCCAACTGACTCCGCGCTCCAGCTCGGCGAAGGTCGTGGGGAGGTGAGCGTTCGACAGTTCCTTGGCGAGTCGATGAGTGATATCGCCATCAAGAATCTGCGAGGTCAGCACTTCACCGGGTAACAGTGAGATCTGCCCTGAAACGATCAGACGGCCAGAGGACAGCAGTCCGACGAACAGGAATATCAGCAGCGCCACGCCTGCCAACCGACTGCTGCGAATCGCCAAATCATCTGGCTGAGTAGGGAGCGGGGGAGGCTTTAGGGTTGTCATCAGAATTGGAAGTACAGGAAGGGTACGGTTTCGCGACTGGCGATCAGTGCGAACGACAGCATGAAACCGGCGATGGGCCAAAGGGCGGTGGTGTGGAGCAATAGGCCGCCCAGTCGTTTCTCACAGTAAGGGTGCAACAACGGTGCAACGACACCGAACACCCCCAGCAAACCCGCAAGGCCGTGTACCGGGCGTAGGGTCGCGGACAGTTCGTCACCGAGGGCAATGCCTTGCAGCCCGAACTGTCCGGCATACAGGCTCAGCGCGCTGTGAAAGTCGGGGGCGCGGAACAGTGTCCAGGCCAGGCAGACGAACAGCAGGGTCAGCCCATGGGAAAACACTGGCTGTAACGGGGGCAGGGTAGAGCTGTTCCAGACACGATTCACACACAACGCAATGCCATGGGCGCTGCCCCACAGCAGATAATTCCAGCTATCGCCACCGTGCCAGAGGCCGGCGATGGCCATGATCAGGAACAGGTTGCGATAGGTTTTCCAGGTACCGTTGCGATTGCCACCCAGCGAAATATACAGATAGTCACGCAGCCAGCTGGACAGCGACAAATGCCAGCGGCGCCAGAAGTCCTGGATGCTGTTGGCCAGATAGGGACGGTTGAAGTTCTCGGGAAAGTGGAAGCCCAGCATCAATCCAAGGCCAATGGCCATGGCGCTGTAGCCGGCGAAGTCGAAGAACAGTTGCAAGGAGTAGGCAAGGCAGCCGATCCAGGCGTCAGAGAAACTTGGGTTCTGCACATTGAACGCCACATCGACCACCGGCGACAGGGTGTCGGCCACCAGGACCTTCATGCTCATCCCGACCATGAACCGGCGTGCGCCCAGCGAGAAATTCTGCCAGTTGAAGTGACGCTGATTCAGCTCACGCCGAACCCAGTCATAGCGAATGATGGGACCGGCGACCGAATGGCCGAACATCGAAATATAGGTGGCGTAATTAATGAAGCTGCGTTCGGCCGGCACGGTACGGCGGTGTACATCCACCAGATAGGAAATCGCCTGCAAGACGATAAACGATAGCCCGGCCGGCATGATGACTCGCTGCCAGTCCAGCGGCATGGCGCCAGACCAGGCAAGGGCATCGATCAACGTACCGGCGACGATGTTGGCGTACTTGTACCAGCACAGCACCGCCGTGTTGAGCACGATCAATGTCACGAGTAGCCGCACGCGGCCCTTGTCTTTTTCCCGCAAGGCGTCAATCAGCAAGCCGCCAGCCCACGCTGTGATCGTCAGCACCACATGCACTGCGAGGAACCGAGGGCTCAACCAGCCATAGAACAGCCAGCTGCCGATCAGTAACGTGACGTTGCGCCAGGCGGCTGGGCACACTGCATAGCTGCACAAGAACAGCGGCAGGAACAACGTCAGAAACTCGAGAGAGGCAAAAACCATGGTGGTGGTGCGATCCGATCAGTGGGCCAGGACGTCAGTCGCGAGCAACAGGTGCGGGCCATTTGCACCAGGTAGCAGCACAACGCTGTAGCGTTCGCCGGCCTTGAGCTGGCCGAGGTCAAGTGGCGCACCGACGTTGGTTTGGGCGCAGACCAATTGAACCGACAGGCTGACCGGGTTGATCGCTCGGCGTTGCACGCTGCCGTCGGCCACCTCCTTGAACAGGTCGGTGTTTTTCCCCGCAGCACGCAAACCGGCCTGGGTGCACGCTGGATCGGCGCTGATAAACGCCAGCGAGGCTCTCAGGCTATTGAAATCGTCGGGTTGCTCACGGATGACGACCTGGCGGATACCTTTAGCGCTGTCTGGCAAAGCGATCACACTGGCGAATTCGCCTGCTGCCACCTGGATGTCCAGCGGCTGGCTTTTGCCGTTGCGTTCCAGGGTGCCCTTGATCGGCTGGTTGGCGGGCACGGGCAGGTAGTCGGACACGGCATTCGAACCCTCGAGCCTGAGGCTGGCCCGCGAGCCTTCGGCCAGCAGTTGCAAGGGGCGGTCGGCGGCGTTGATAAAGCGCAAGAAGGCCGAGTCCTGATCCGGGCCCGTCGGGTACAGGGCAATGTCGGCGGCCTGGGCGTTCAGGCTCAGCAACAAGGGCGCGAACAGCGCCCAGCCACATGCGGATCGAGTCATTTGCCGGCTCCTGTGCTGCTGACGGTGTCGGCGGGCAACTTGGCCAACGCACCACCAATTGCAGTGCCCCAGGCTTGATAACCGGCGACGGTAAAGTGCTGCCCATCAGTGGTGATCCACTGCCCGGGTTTGGAGAACGTCAGCGAATCGATGTAGGTGCAAGGCGCCACGTTCGCGGCTAAAAACTGCGACATCAACTGGGTACGGGCATCATTCTTCTGGTACATGCCACCGGCTTTGCCCCAGGCCGGGCCTACCCAGGCGCAACGGGTCCCGGTGGCCGCGATGGCCTTGGCCAGGCCGGTGACGCTTTGCCATGCCCAGGCCTTTGGAAACACGGGCTTGTCATAGGACGCCATGGTGTCGCCGATGACCAGTACCACCAGGTCGGGCTTGTCGGCGGCGATCAGGTCCTGGATCGGTGTGGTGGTGGCGTCACGGCCCTTGATCACCATCTTGTCGTTGCCTTTGCGCTCGGCACCGCAGTCGACCTTTTTACTGATCAGCCAGTCGCCGGCGCTGGCGCCACAGGCACCGATGGAGTGAACCAGGGCGCCTTGGCGAGTCAGGTTGTCGTGCAGCGGCTCCAGCAAGTGGTCCGCGAGGCTCATGTGACTCTCCCCAAGAACAAGGAGCGTCAGGCCGGCAAGGGCAGAAGTGGGCATCGGAAACTCCAGAATGATCAGTTGGAATAAGGTGAGGCGTACGGACTGACCGGCAAGCTCATGGGGCCGCTGATGTCCTCGAACAGGTAACGCAAAGACAGGGCGCCGCTGAATTGTTGGTAGTCGTGGGCGTTGTCCAGGCCCAGATTGGCGCCCAGCAGGAAGTTCGAAGCGACCTTGTATTCAGCGACCGCGGCGACGCTGTAGCCGATCCCGGTTTTGTTTTGCCCGGCGTAACGCAGGCCCGAGGCCGCCTGCTGGGCTTTGTCGGTCGGGAAATAGTCGACACTGTCTTGCTCGAAATGCTGCACGCCGACCGAGCCCTTGACTTGATACGTCAAGCGCCCGGTGCGTTGTGCCCAGGTCACCGGTACGCCCAGGGCGAAGAACGTCTGCGGGCTGAAATAGCCGCCGTGGCCATAGGTGAAATAGTCCTGATTGTTCGCGTAGCTGATGCCGGTCATGCTCAGGCCGACGGTCAGCTTGCTGTCCGTTGCATTTTGCAGGTACCAGTAGACACCGCTGCCCAGTTCACTGCGGCTGTTGGATTCGACATGGTTGCCCAATAGCTGGTGCCAGGAGGCGTAGCCATAGGCGCCGACTTCGTTGTCGTCATAGCTCAACTGGCCGCGCCCGCCGTTGGCGGTCACACCGCCCCAGGACTGCCCGCTGCGTTTGTCCGTGGTGCCGGCAAACGAGGTGACGCTGTCAGTCACCGGACGCCGGGAAACGCTCACCCCATAGCGGACATTAGAAGAGTCGCTTATGGGGCGATCAACGCTGATGCCGCCCGTGGCAGTGGTGTATTTGAAACCGAGCGGGGTGGTGCCGAGATCGGCCTTGAGCCCATCCGCGGGCCGTTGAATAGCGACGGAAAGACCGACACCCTCGGCTTTTTGCGAGTCGGCGCCTTCGCTCTGCGCACCGCTACCGAAGCGCTGCAGTGCTTCGCCGCTGGCACTGCCGGCGTTCAGCGAGACCGGTGTCACGCGCAGGGCGACGCGGCTTTCATCCAGCGGGATATTGATTTCCAGCGGCGTTTCAATATCGGTCAGTTTGCTCAACCCCGACTCACTGTTGTTGCTGCGAATGCTCACGCCCTGGGTGACGTAGGCACTGCGCTGCTGAAGGATTTTATTCAGCGCCAGTTGCGCGGGGCTGATGTCTTCACTCACCAGTGCTGCGCGCGGCAACTGCGACTCGAATGGATTGCTCGCCTGCTGGGGCCTTGGCAGGGCGTCGATGCCAAAAGGGCTGTTAGACCTCACGCCGCCCGGCATCTCCTGAGCCGGTGGCGGGATCGCTGCCAGCAAGGCGTCGCGACTGACCTCGCTACGTGGCCCCGACACCCCCGCAAAAGGGTTGGGCGCCACTGTCGAACCGGCCAGTTGGCCGCTCTGGTTTCTGCGTTTCTCGCTCTGCTCGATGGCCACTGCCTTGCGCAGCAGATCGGTCGCCGTGCCGGTCTTGCCCATGTTCTGGTAGAGACGTGCGGCCTCGGTCAGCGTTTGAGGGTTGCCGGATTCGGTCTTGAGCAGCTGTTGCAGTGCCTGTTCGGCAAAGCCTGTGTCATGTGCCAACACCGCCGCATCGGCGGCACCCAACAGCAGTTGTGGGTCGTTTGGCTGACGTTGTAATAGCGGTTTGTAGAGTTCGAGGGCTTTTGCCGTGTCGCCGTTGGCCGAATACATTCGCGCCAGCGCCGCGACGGCGGCGCTGTCACCGGGACGTTGCGCCAGTGCGGGCGCCAGCGTGTCATAAGCGCTGGCCAGATTGCCTTGTTCGCGTAGATGGTCAGCCTGGCGGATGCGATAGAGATGGAGCAGGTCATCGAAACGCTTGCGAGTCGGCGCGTTCAAGGGTTTGTTCTGAAGGTCGCGCAGAATCTCGTTGACCTGCGCGTCTTCTCCGGACTCAAGCAGGACCGCCGCGTATTGCAGGATGAAGTCCGCCGAGGGCGCAGGGGTGTGTTGCAACTGGCCGCGCATGAGGGCCAGCGCTCGGGTCGGCTCGCCGATGTCGACGTAGGCCGAGGCCAGGCTTGCCGTGCGATCTGGGCTGTTGTTGGCCATCGGCTGAATACGATCGAGCAAGGTCAGGGCTTCCTGACGCTGTCCGCGCTTGCCCAACCCGATCGCCTGGCTGAGTTGCAGGTTGAGGTTGACATCAGCGGCCAGTGCTTCCATGTCCGGGGTGCGCTGGTCGGGGCGCAAGCGTCCCAAGGTTGCCTGGGCAGCTTTCCACTCACCCATCTGGACCGACAGCAAGGCGCTGACGTAAAGCGCATCGGCATTGTCGGGGTGGGCCTGGAGCATGGTGTTGATCAGGTCCCGAGCCTTTTGCGGTTCGCCCATTGCCAGGTTCAGGCGGGCCAGGGCGAAACGTGTCCAGACGTTGTCCGGTTCGTAGCGCAGCGCGTCTTGCAAGGCGTTGCGCGCAGCGGGCAGGTCGTTGCGTTGTTCGGCGAGGGCGGCCAGTTGCGTCGCGCGCAAGGCTTGCAGGCGTGCGGACTGGCCGGTCTTTGCCTGTCCGGTGGCTGGCAGGCTGTTGATCAGTTGCAGGGCTTCATCGTTCTTGCCGCTCTTGAGCAGCACGTTGACCAGCCCTTCCTGTGCTCGAGGGTCGTCGCGGCGCAGATTCAAAATCTGCCGATAATTGCGCTGCGCGTCATCGAACTGGCCCGCGCTGGCCTGAATATCCGCCAGGGCGAGGAGAGCATCCGCCCCGTTTGGATTCTGCCGCAGCGCCTGGTTCACCAAGGCCTGTGCCTGGGCTGTCTGGCCTTTGGCCTGGGCATCGCGGGCTTGCTGCAACGCAGACCAGTAGCGCACTTCGTTCAGTGCCACTTGCCAGTGGCTGCCGTTGTGTTGTCGCGTGGCCTGACCCAGGAGCTTTTCCGCTTCGGCCAGTCGCTGTTGCTGCTGGCGAATAACCCCAAGGCCGCCGAGCGCGTCAGCGTCATCGGGCTGGGTTTTCAAGCGTGCTTGAAACGCCTGCTCGGCGGTGGCCTGATCGCCTGCTTTGAGCGCCTTCAGACCGCGCGCGACTTCGGCGGGCGGTTGCCATTCCTTGCTGGCCGTCGTTGCCGCCTGTTGCTTGCCCTTGTTCATCTGCGCGCGGATTTCCACGTCATCCGGATGCGTCTTGAGGTACGCCTCGAACAACGGTACTTGTGCCGGATTGGGCGGACCGATCCAGGTCAGTGCCAGGCGCCAGCTTTCGTCGGCATCACCGGCAATGTCGGTACGCTGGGTCAGCGCGGCCAGTGCACGAATGCCCTCGGCACGGCTGTCTTCACGGCGAACCAGATGCTTGGCGTAAAACAGCGCGACGATCGAGTCGTTGGGCATCTCGCGTTGCAGGCGCTGGAATCCGCTGCGTGCTTCAGTCCAGTCAGCCTGATTGAAGGCAAGGTTGTTGTAATACTCGCGGCCGATCGTACCTTGAGGTGGGCGGCCATCGAACAGCGAGCGAAACAAGGCGGTCGCCTTGTCACGCTCACCGGCATCGACGAGGCGCCGAGCCTCTTCCAGGCGCTGCTGGTTCTGCGGTTGGGCCACGCCGATGTCCTGCGCCAATTGCAGAGCCTGCCGAGGCGTTGGCTGGATGGCTTGCAAGCGGGCGAGGTATTGCTGCGCCTGTTGTGGCTTGCCCTGTTGCACGCCGATCAAGCCCAGGCCATAGAGTGCGTCAACCTGGACCGGGTCCAGCAGCAGGACTTTCTGCCAGACTTCCGCAGCGCGTTGAGGGTTGTTGTGCGACTGCCAGTAATGCCCTTGCTCGACGAGTAATGTCTGTGGCGCCGGACTTTGAGCGTGTGCAGCAGCCGTCCATGCGCTCATGATGGCGATGACTAGCGTGCGGTGGTGCGCGTGCATGCGGTCTCCCAGGAGAGTTTCAGCGTTCCGTCTTCCCGGAATCGGTAATGTTTATCTGCCCAGCCGAGCGCGAACAGGCTAAGCATGAAGTTGTAGTAACGCGGGGGGCTGGCGTCGGCATCAGGCCTGGCCAGCGCCTCTTGCAAGGCGAGCTCCACGCGCTGTCGTTGTTGATCGGCCAACCGGGGATGCCCCTTGGCCTCAAGGTAGGGAATCAGCGCAGCCCAGAATCCGAACGGGCTCTGACCCTGAACACTGCCGTGGAGAGTCCGGACTGTTTCCGGGGGGGAGCCCGTCGCGACAGTGCTGCGGGCCATGCCGTCCAGCCGTTTGAGCAGGAGCGCTGCCAGCGGTTCGGAGGTGTCACTCATGCCCAGCCAGAGGTACGCGCGAATGGCATCGTAGCTGCCCGTGTCGCCGTTGATCGGGTCGCTGACGAAGACACCCGATTGCGCTGAAGTGCCTTGATAACCGACCCAGTCAGCGACGAAACCGTGGTGGCTTGACTGGGCAATCATCGTCGCGGTGTTGTTGGCAATCGCTTGCCAGGGCCCGTTGGGAGCTTCCTTGGCCAGCCGCCGTAACAGTGGCAGTGGCAGGTAGCTGGGGTTCAGGCGCCAGAGAGCATCCGGCAGGACGAAGCCCTGTGGTCCAGGCAATACCATCGGCCCCAGCCCGGGCAGCGTGACGACCAATTGCGCTTCAATCGTCGCCATCAGGTGCAGGGCATCCTGGCGATAGTCCGGCCGATGCCACAGGCGTGCGGCTTCGAGCAGGGCGTAGGCGATCCACAGGTCGGCGTCGGCAGCCGAATTGGCGTCCTGCAGGCGCCACTGACCGTCCGTGCCTTGCCCCCATAACCAGCCTGGCAGGCGAGTGGCGGTGGCGGAGCCTGCGAGGTTGGCTGATGTCCAGCGCCAGAGTTTGTCAAAGCGTGGCTGATCGTTGCCGATCAGTGCGAAGAGCATGCCGTAGGATTGCCCTTCAGAAGTGCTGTGATTGTTCTCCAGGCTCGATTCCAGAACCCGGCCGTCGGCCTGGACGAAGCGCGTTGCATAGGTTTGCCACAGTGGCC
Source organism: Pseudomonas sp. KD5 (assembly GCF_012932895.1). Taxonomy (NCBI): domain Bacteria; kingdom Pseudomonadati; phylum Pseudomonadota; class Gammaproteobacteria; order Pseudomonadales; family Pseudomonadaceae; genus Pseudomonas; species Pseudomonas sp. KD5. The sequence goes on from NZ_JDWJ01000008.1 coordinate 318,333, forward strand.
AGGCCGGCAACTCACAGGGAGTTGTAGCGGCTATCGCAGGCACCGGCAGGGCGAGCGCAAGCACAACGCTCAACCTGCGCGCGTTATCGCGCAGGCATTGGCGAAGTGAAACTCTCGGGCTGCTCATGGACGACACAGGCATGCGCGGCTTATTGACCAAGACGACGTTTGGCCCGTAGGCGCAGGGTCAGGTAGGTCATCGAAGCAAACAACAGGACCCCGAGGAGCGTGAACAGCATGAGCGCCAATACGTTTTGCGAGAGGTACCACTGCAGATAGCGCAATGGCCCCAGGCTCCCGACGTAGTAGTCCTGTTCGGCGACCAGCGATTTGACATGCTTACCCTTGACCACCACCAGACTGCCTTGCAACTCGTGGGCGTTTTCTTCGCTGCTGAGCAGGGCGTTGGTCACGTCGGCCAAGCCGTTGGGCCTTGCGCTGGCGATAAACACCACACTGCGCCCACTCTTGAGCGGCGATTCGAATCCAGTCAGATAAGCACTGCCGTCGTCAGCACTGAACCTGAAGCTGTTGCGTGCTTCACGCAGATTGGTTTTCGTATCCGGGCTGATCCAGTTGCGCAGACGCAAGGGCAGGTCAGACAGTTCAAAGTACTGCGCAGCAGCTTCGTCCTTGGCCGGCAGCAGGCTTTGCCATTGCTCCAGCAGCGGCTGATTGTTGCCCGAGGCGAGCACCAGCAAATCCCGGTCGCGTTGCTCGGCCACCTGGTCGGCGTGGACCACCTTTACGCCGGTGGCCGGATAACCGGTGGAGTCGCCGAAGCGGCCCAGCACGGTCAGATAGGCGCTCAGATCGGCCGGGCCTGGCTCGTTGGGCAGGATCACCGATGTTTCAGAAAGGTCGGCCATGCGGGTGAACGGGAAGCCGCTGTCCTTGAACACCCCGAGGTTGGGCATGGCCATGAAGTGTTCGTATTGGCTGAGGTCCAGGGTCGAGTCCGGGTCGATCACACCGCGCATGTTGTCGATGATGATGTCGCGGCAGTCGCCCTGTTTGATGTAGTCATACATAAAGCGAAATTGCAGGCGTGATTGCAGCGCTACGGAATTGAGCGGCAATAGCATGCGCGACGTGCGGGCCAGGCTGTCGTCGGTTTTGAGCATCGCCAGCAGGCTGTCGCTGTTGCCGAGTTTCTCGATCGAAGGCAGATCGATCGACTTGATGAAGGTATCGTTGAAGTTGACCAGCAACGAGGAATTGGTCGAGACCGGCTGCGGCGTATAGCGGTATTTCAGGTCAAGTTGTGCGCCGGGCTCACGCCAGTTAAACAGGTCGGGTGGCAAGCGCAGCGCAACCGTCATTTGTCCCGGGTTGTAACCTGACACATTGAGTTCTGCGGGGTTCGCCAGTTCACCCAGGCGAACCGGGCGGTCGGAGGGCAGCCAGTTAGGCGCGTCGTACGGTCGGCGTGGCTTGAGCGAGTCGATCCGGTCGATCACCACGCTGTGCCCGGAAAAAGCCGAGCCACCGAGGGCCAGTGCTGTCGCGGCGACCTTGAGGTCGGCGCCATCGCGCCCGGAGACGATCAACAGTTTGCCCTGAGCATCATTCGGGTTGCTCACGAGTGTCAATGTCGGCCCCGTGGCTTCTTTGATCGGTAAGCCACTCAAGGCCGTTGATTCGTTGCCGCTGACAAACACCACGGCGTTGCCTTTGGCCGGCAGGCTGGTGAGGCTGGCGGGGAAGGTTGCGCCGCGGTAGCTGGCCAGGGCGCCAAACCAGGACGACAGGATACCGGCGGCCTCAAGCTCAGGGCCGCCCGGGCGCGCAGTGAACACGAAGGGCAGCTTCAGGGGCGAAGCGTCTCGACGATCGAACAAGGGCAGAGGCAGAGCGGACAGGTCGTTGGGCTGCTTAATCGAGGACACCTGGAGGCTCAGCTGGCTCTCGTTGCCAATCTTGGCCCACAGGCTGGAGTGCAGAGGGTCTTCACATTGCATCGTGTAGTGACCGATGAACTGCAGGCTGAGCCGGTTGAATTCGGTGATGGTCTGCGGCGGAATCTGCACGGTCCGGGTCTGCAATTTACCGGCCTCTTCCTTCGGGAGGGGCAGGCTGGCGGCCACTTGATCGTTGATCAGCACGTTGATTTGCGAAAGATCGGCCAGCAGCGCCGGTGAATAGCTGTACTGCAGCGTGACCTGCGCAGCCGTGACGACTTCATCGGCGCGCACATTGAAATTCACACTGTCGGTAGCCTCCACGCCTTTAAGGTTCATCGAATAGCTTTTGCCCAGCTCCTTGAGGGTGCGGGTATAGCTATTGCTCGGGGCATCGGTCCCTGGCAACGATGCGACCGGCATCACCGCCGGCTCTGTGGCGCTGATTGGGGTGGTAGCACTCAACGCCCAGTCGCTCCAGCCCACTAGTGAGCAGGCGAGCAGCATGAGTGAGCGACGAGGAGGAAAGGTCCGGCGAGTGGAAGGCTTCAAGATCGTTGCGTGTCCGCGGTGGGGTCGATGGGTGATGGAGTGGCCGGGCGTTTGCGCAGCAGCGCCTGGCTGTCCTTTAGGGTGGCAACGAACAAGCGCAGGATGGCGCGCAAGCCAATGCTGCTGACCTCGCGCAACGCTGACATTGGTGCGTCGAGGCGGCCGTTGCCCCACGTGTTGGCCCAGGTGTCGGCCCGTGAAAAGGTCAGTCGCACCAGTTCACTTTGCTGGCGCAGGGTCAAACCCTCGAATTTCACGCCTGCCACGTTGTCGTTGCTGAAGATCGTTGTTGCGGGAAAGAGGCTTGAGGGAGGTGTGCGCAGAATGCACAGCCGCAGCTTCTCTTTGGCGTTGAGCTGAACTTGCGGTGGCAGTGCCAGGCCCACGCCGTTTTGTGAGAAATCCCGGGTTATGCAATCGAACGATGTGCCGTCTTCGCGATAGACGCGCACGGGCAGATCCGCGGGCACCCTGGGCTCGTTGCGCACCTGAGAGGACTCAGTGGCCACCGCCACGGCGGTGCTGACGATGATGATGTTGTACACGGTCCAGACCAGGTTGATCAGCAGGGTAGTGACTTCGGCCGAATCACTCCCGACCAGTTTCACCACGCCGATCGCCAGACCGATCATGTTCAAGGTCAGCAGGACGATGTAAGGCCGCGCGAGCTTCCAGTTGAAATAGTCCTTTTCGACGGTGCCGCCCTTGTCGGTTACGTTGAATTTGCCCAGCGAAGGGCTGATCAGGGCCAGGAGTACCGGGCGCATGATGTGCCAGGCCAACACCGACTCATACACTTCGTTCCAGAAGGAATGGCGGAAGCGCCCCTGGATGCTGGAGTTGGTCAGGCTGGAATGGAAAATATGCGGCAGTACATAAACCGTGACCATCAACGCCGAGGCATGGAAAATCTGCGCGTCGAAAAACAGGTAGGCCAATGGTGCAGTCAAGAACACCAGGCGGGGCAGGCTGTAGAAAAAGTGCATCATGGCGTTGAGGTAGCAGATGCGCTGCCCCAGGTTCAGTCCTTTGCCAAACAAGGGATTGTCGGTCCGAAAAATCTGCACCATGCCCCGCGCCCAGCGTATGCGCTGGCTGATGTGTCGGGAAAGGCTTTCGGTGGCCAGTCCCGCCGCTTGTGGAATGGCGAGATACGCGGTGTTGAAACCACGGCGATTGAGCTTGAGTGCCGTGTGCGCATCTTCGGTCACGGTCTCGGTGGCGATGCCGCCGACTTCCAGCAAGTGAGTCCGCCGGATGACCGCGCAGGACCCACAGAAAAATGCCGCGTTCCACAGGTCGTTGCCGTCCTGCACCAGGCCGTAGAACAGCTCACCTTCATTGGGTACCGAGCGAAAGGTATCGAGGTTTTTTTCGAACGGATCGGGTGAGTAGAAAAAGTGCGGCGTTTGCAGCAACGCCAGATTCGGGTCCTTTAAAAACCAGCCCATGGTGATTTGCAGGAAGGAGCGGGTGGGCACGTGGTCGGCGTCGAATACGGCAATGAACTCGCCATCGGTGACTTTGAGTGCCTCGTTGAGGTTGCCGGCCTTGGCATGTTGATTGTTGTCGCGGGTGATGTAGTTGACACCAATCTTCTGACAGAAAGCCTTGAATTCCTCCCTCCGTCCGTCATCGAGCACGTGCACCCGCAGTTTGCCCTCGGGCCAGTCAATGGCCTGAGCCGCGAGTACCACCAGTTTGACGATACCCAATGCTTCGTTATAGGTGGGAATGAACACATCCACCGTCGGCCATTGCGCGGGTGGCTGCTGCAGAAACTGCGGTTTACGTTGCAACGGCCAGGCGGTCTGTACATAGCCGAAGACCAGGACGAGCAAGGCATACAGTTCGGCCAACACCAGCCCGTAGCCAAATACGGCATCCTGCCAGTTGTCGAAGTCCAGGGTATCGGACAGGCGCCAGTACATGTAACGCAACGAAGCGATCAGCGAGAGGGTGATCAGGGTCAGGATCGCCAGACGCCCGGTTTGCTTGCGGATGATCAGGCTGGCGGCAAAACAGACGGTGGCAAACGCGGCCTGGGAATACAGATTCTGCGGTGCAGTGAGGATACCCAGCACCAACAATGCTGCAATCAGCCCGCCTGAGATTTTCAGGCCCAGGCGCCAACGCAGGGGCCATTGGCTAAAGCGATCCTGGAAGCTATCCAGCAGCTTCTGCAACCACCAGGTCTTTGCAGGTAGCTGATTCAGCTGGACGGTCATGGCGTGCCCTGCTGGCTGGAAGCATCCGCGAACAGCAGGGCATGGACCGCGCCTGATAGCGACAGAATGTCCTGACAGCCAATGCTCTCAGGTGCGTACTGCAACAGGTCCCGACCATAGGCCAGCGACTCGTTGAACTGGTGATCGAGGCGAATCGTCCCGATCAGGTTAGCGCCGAGCCGTCGCTGAAACAGCACGCCCATGTCCCTGCTGAACGCACGGGAGTCATCCCGTTGGTTGAGCACATACCGCTGCCGCTGTGCGCGTCGCGGGCTGGTTTCCAGCCACTGGGTCATGGTGTCCAGTGCCAGGTAGGAGGCCGCGTCGGCCACCGTCATCACCAGCACCAGATCGGCGGCGTCGAGTGCCTGTTGCGAATAGACGGTCGCACCCGAAGGCGTATCCAGGATCACGGTATCGTTTTCGCTGAGGTTCATCGACGCAAGGTGCTGATTCAACCAGTCAGCATCTTCAAGCAGCATCTGCCTGAGCAAGCGGCGTTCGTTCAGCTCGCCAGTGCCGAAGGGCAGGCACTCACTGTCGCTAAAGCCCGGCAGGCGATGAGCGCTCCAGTCGGCGTCCTGTTCTTTGAGCTGGATCAGCCCGGGAGCCGGCCTGGTGATACCCAAGTGGCTGGACAGCGCGTTCTGAGGGTCCAGATCAATCGCGATGACTCGCCCGCCAGGGTGCCGCAGTGTTTTCGCGAGGCCAGCGGTGACGGTGCTTTTACCCACCCCACCATTCGCTGAAACGATGGCAATGACCTTCGCCTTGGTCCGCTTGCGAATCGTTTCTGGCAGACCGTCTCGGCGAACCTGGTTGAGTTCACGCAACAGGTCGCTCAAACGCTGACGGTCACCCGTAGCGGAACTCGCAGGTGGTTCGGTCAGGGGAGGGGATTTGGGCGATGGTGGCGAGGGGGCAGTATTTTTCACCGGCTCGACCGGCGGTTCTGGCTCAGCCACCGCAGGTATAACCGGGTCGTCTTTGAAATCTTTATAGTTCGGTTGTATTTCCTGGTAAGTCTCTGCATTGGCGCCAAAACGTGTAAAGAGTTTCGTAATGTCGTCTACATATTTCATGCGTTGTACCAGGAATGAAATAACTTAGAAACTCAGCATTCCATTAACTTAACAAAGTTGATGCGTCGTCTAGGCGTTGGCAGAGTGCCATTAATTTAGGGTTTCCATGTAGGTGTGTCAATGATTGTTATAAAAAGTCAGCGAGTCATGTTGGTGTTTGTCCAAGTGTTATTTGTGTGTTGTGATATTTGTAGAGAGTGCGAATGTTAAAGTGCGCCCAAATAATAACTATCCAATGAGGTGTGGTGCGGCAACAGGTAATAAATACATTTATCGGAAGAGTAATTTCCGAGTATTCCTGTTTCGGGGATAAAAGGAATCTCTTCGATTTCAATGGGGCGGAGTGTGAGTCGCGTTTTTCACTAAAGTTATTGTTCTATTGGCTTACGGTGAAGCCTGTGAGAATTAGAAAAAGAAACTTCGGTCTCTTTTTTATGTTCGCCAAGTTTCACCACTTCTGACACAAATGTATCTCTGTGTATCCAGGCCGCATGTCGATACGGACTGTTTCTTTTATGGGCGGTTGGTGACACATCCGGGATACCTGATCGGCGTCAAATGAACTCCATCGAGACATCGCTCAATAGTTCAACCACCCAAGGAGTTTCCAATGAAAAAAGTAATGGCCGCTCTGGCCTGCACCGTTAGCCTGATCATCGGCGCCAACGCGTCGGCGCAAACTGAAAAGCCTACTGTCGTCCTCGTACACGGCGCCTTTGCCGATGCTTCGAGTTGGAATGGCGTGGTGAAGATCCTCGAAAAAGATGGCTACCCCGTTGTGGCCGCCGCCAATCCATTGCGCAGTGTGAAGAGCGATGGCGCTGCTGTTTCTGCGTTGCTCGATGGCATCAAGTCGCCTGTTGTGCTGGTCGGCCACTCCTACGGTGGCAACGTCATCAGCGAAGCGGCCAACGACCATGCCAATGTAAAGGCACTTGTTTACGTCGCCGCCTTCGCGCCCGAGGCGGGCGAAACGGTCGCCGGGCTAGCCGGAAAATTCCCGGGGAGTACCCTCGGCCCAACCCTCGCAGCGCCTGTCGCACTGGCTGATGGCGGCAAGGATTTGTACATCAAGCAGGACAAGTTTCACGATCAGTTCGCCGCTGACGTCCCCGCCGCGCAGGCGGCATTGATGGCGGCGACTCAGCGCCCGGTCACCGAAGCGGCGCTGAACGAACAGTCAGGTACGCCCGCCTGGAAGCACATTCCGTCCTGGTACATCTATGGCGACAAGGACAAGAACATTCCACCGCAGGCCATGGAATTCATGGCCAAGCGAGCCGAGGCCAAGGTGGTGAAAGTCGTTAAAGGGGCTTCCCATGTCGTGATGGTTTCAAACCCGGAGCCGGTAGCCCGGCTGATTGAAAAAGCGGCTGCGGCGATGTGATTCCTGCGCTTGTGAAGTGTAGGTAGGCAGAGGGTCAAGTATCGAATCAAGGCATCAAGTGAGGAACTCATTTGTGCCTTGATCGATTTTTGAACGGGTGGTCGTCAGTAAGTTGATCAGCCGGTGAGCCTCTGCGCCGAAGCATTTCACCGGCTTGCCGTAGCGACGCCTCGCAAGGCGCCGATCTGTTTAACCCTTAGAACCAATAATGCAGGCCGAGCATTAATGACTGGGCGCTGTAGTCAGTACGCACATCGCCTTGGGGCAGGCCCTGAATGTCACCGAAGTGCGCATCGCGAGTCTTGAGGTATCGATAATCCAGGGACATGGACCATTGTTCGGTGAGTTCGTAACCTACCCCGGCGCCGAGTTGATAGGCCGATACAGTGTCGCGATGAGTGCCGCCGAACTGGACGCCGCCGGCTTCCAGGCCACTGACCGACAGCGTGGTGTAACCCAGGCCGCCGCCGATGTAAGGGGTGAACCGACTGAAGGGTGCTGGCAGGTTCAAGACGTCATACCAGAGGTTGGCCATGACGCTGGTGGCTTCCTCTTCGCCTTTACCGTCGATGCTCCCGCCGCCTTCATAGACCCGGTTATTGAATTGGGTCAGGGTGTTTTTGCGGTAGCTGAGTTCCACTTCAGGTCTGAGCCCGATGGGGAATCGCCAGCCCAGTGCCAGTCCGGTGGCGTAGCCGGAGTGTAACGGTTGGTTGAATTCCATCTCGACAAAGTCGAGGTTGTTCTGGTTAAGGTCCTGCGCAGCCACCCAGTTCAGACCACCCATGACACTGACATAGGGGCCGAGCGTGTCGGCGGAACTGGACTCAGGGGCAATAAGGCCCATGCCAATGACGCCCATCACGAGATACTGAGGTTTTTTAAATAGGTTCATGCTCGGTCCGAAGTGTGCCGTTATCGATAAGTAAGNGGGGGGGGGGGGGGGGNGGGNGCGAGCGTTCAACACGCTCCCTCCCGGGATATTTCATACACGGTGCAAATGCTTTCCAGGCTTTTCGAGCCCTGGGGTACTGATGGCATTCGCTCGTTGTTCAGCCAACGTGCACAGGTTGCGGAGTGCGGTGGTCATTGCCGCGGTGAGCATTTTGCGTAGCAGCCCGCGGTATAAAAAACTCAAGGGGCCAGAGATCTTCGCGCTATGGATGACCTGGGTTTCATTCGGGGAAAGCCTGCGCATCTGGTGATCGAACTCAAGGTCGATCCAAAGCAGTCTTGCCGTGTTCCGATAGCTTTCATGCAGCTTCACTGCTTCCAGTTTCAGCGGCATGTTCAGGCCATTTTTGAGGACGCATTTGCCTCGCGTTCCAGGTTGAAACGGGCCATTGAGTTCACACTGGCGAACGTCGGTATCCCATAGCGGCGCTTCTGAAAAATTGCTCCAGATATTCCAGATTTCAGCACGCGGCGATTTGACTATGACTTGCACTTTGACATCGTTCACGGCGACACCTTGATTGTTGGGGGCACGGTCATGCGGGAGAGTGGGATCAATTGAGTGCCTCAGGCAGCGGGTGCGGATTGACTCAGCACTTGAGCTGTAATGCTGGCTTGACCGATTTTTTCGCCCCGGTTGAACAGGTCGATATAGATGCGGTTGGTTTTGAACGGCTGCTGTGCGTCAAAACCCGCTTGCGGTGCCAATGACAGCGGACTGTTCCTGGGGATTGGCCGATCCAGGGTGAAACTCAAGGCCAGCAGGTTCATCGGAGTGTTGAGTGGAATCCGCAGATGGCTGTGGGCAATCTGCATGTAGCACTGGCGGGCAACTTCGAGGAAATACACCATCGAATAGTGCTCGGGGTCGCCCTCCTGGAAGAAGTGCTCATCCGGCAGTTTGAGCGTGTCCACGCTCAAACCCTGAGCGATGCCGCTCATGTCACTGACGATGACGTTTTCTTCCCTGGCCTTGTGCAGCAAGGCTTTGTCGCGGCAGCGAGTGGCCGTGAACTCGCCGGCGGGCGATTTCTCGAACGCCGAGCTGTAGGCCATCCCAAGGACGCAGGTGCACATCAGCTTTCCGGCTTGCATGACCTTGGCATTGAATACCTGGGAGTCTTTACCCTGTTCCAGATGCAGATCGATCACACCCTCCTTTTGTACGTATTGCTGGAACTTGATATTCAGGGTTTTGACATAGGCGACCCGTCCACTCAGTGGCGGCATGGCAAGTTCAATCAATTGCAACACGCCCTCAAGCAATAAAATGCCGGGGATGTGATCAAGAGGGTGATCGAAGAAATAAGGGTGCGCTTCATTCACCACGAGCTGGGCACGCAGTGACTGGGGGCCGCGCTGGACGTTGGTGATTACGACGTTTTCCGGGCGACGTTGCCAGTGCGCCGGGCGCTGGGCTTCAGTGCCACGGTGCAGGGCGAAAAGACTCTCCATGGCGCGAACCCGGACACGCAGCCCTGAGAGCAGGGTGTTGGTCAGCATGTCGCTGAGTTGCAACACATCGACGCCGTCGTTTTGTGGTTCGCGGACAAGGCTGACAGGACGGGCAGGCGGGATCACCGGCTGCAGTTCATGGTGGGCCGAGTGAGCAAAACGCAGGGTAAAGGGATGCTTGATGGCAGGAGCGGGTTCGGCCACCGTGCTCCATTCCCGAAGCTTTTCAGTAAACAACCACATCACTGCCTTGCCGGCTTCGCGAACCTCGATCACCGTGTGAGCCGATGCACTCAACATCACCGCCAGCAGGGTTTCGACGCCACTGGCTTCAGCCAGGAAGCCAGTCATTTCTTGCAGGGATCCGCTGGCATGAGTCGCATCAGGTTGCAGCTCGCAGACTTCAATGTTCTGGTATTGACTGCGCTTTTTGCCCAGCAGTTGGCAAGCCTCTTCCAGCGAGTTCGCGGCATGGGCGAGGACCGCTGCGCGGATCACCAGTAAAGGTTTGTCGCTGGCTTCTGGTTGATAAGGACGCAGCGCAATCAGCCCCAGTCCTTCACCTTGCACCGTCGCTGAATGCCGGGCACGTTCGATCTCGATTTCACCGCTGATAAAGCGCCCTGCACCGAGCAACAGCGTGGTTATGCCGTTCTTGAACCATTGCTGCGATGCCAGCAAGGTTTGCCAGAACAGACCCGGGGTGCCGACCAGTGTTTGATGGAAACCCTTGAAGTCAAAAATCTGCGTCGGGTAGCCAGACAACATGTTCGGCAACATGGTTGCCACGTCCGCTACTTCCACGCCCGGTGGCGTGCCTTGAGCCTGGGAGTAGAAGGTGTGAGCGCTGCTGTACGCATTGCTGAAGCGTTCCCCACCCATGTTGCAGCACATGACCATCGCCGTGCCGGGTGAGCCGGCCACACCCGGCAGGCGTCGCAGCAAATGATTGACGCGATCGGTGATCAACAACTTGAACGGATCGACATGGGCCAGAGGTTTGGGGCCCATGCCGAAACCGTCGATATCAATGACGCGATCCTGCGCCAGGAATTGGCCCAGTAACGGCTGACCTGGGGCAGGGGAGTAATCAACGAAACGCCCATAAGGGAAACTGACCGATGGCGCTGCCGGCCGATCGAGCTGTTGCTTGAATGACTGCAATGAACCGTGACTGCCGATCGCTGCTTCAGCCTCGACAATCGCGAGGTCCAGCATCAACACGCCGGGGGCGCTTAGAGGGACGGCAGGGCGGTTATCGGGAATATATTCATCCACCACCAGATGCGCATTGGCGCCGCCAAAGCCAAAGCTCGAGATGCCTATACGGATCGCCGATTGCCGGTCCGTGAGGGGCTGTATCTGCTTTGTGGCCAGTCGCAGGCTGGTCTCGTCGACTTTTGCGCTGGTTCGGTAGTCGGGCTGAGGTGGAATCCCTTTGTGACGCAAGATCATCAGCGCTTTGGCGAGCGAAGCGCCTCCAGCGGCGGCCAGTGGGTGGCCAATGACGGACTTGATCGAACCGATGGTGATTTTTTTGCCGTCTGTGCAATGGGGGGCGAAGAAGCTGTTCAGCGAGTCCAGCTCTGTCGCATCACCCAGCGGAGTACCGGTGCCATGGGTTTCGATGTAGTCCACGTCATTGGGATCCAGACCGATATAGGCACGCTGGTAAGCCGTGTACTGGGCCTGTTTGCCAGGCGCAAACACCGAACCTTCGGCGCCATCGGCGGACATTCCCAATGCCCGTAAAACACCCAGGGGGCGGCGCTGCGCAATCAGGGCCTGCGATAGCGGTTCGACCAAAAAGGCGACTGCACATTCGCCCGGCACAATACCGTCAGCGTCCTGACCGAACGCCTGCATTTGGGCCCGGGCGGAAAAGGCGGTCAACTGCGAGAAGCCCAGAAACAGCGCCGGTGGCAGCACGGTGTTCAGTGCCATGACAATCGCGTTATCCGCCTGTCCGCTGTTGACCAGAGCCTGAGCCATGTCGATTGCATAGGGAAACGAACTACAGGCAGTGTCGACGGACAACGCCGGGCCACCGAAGGCAAAAGCCGCAGCCAGTTCAGCCACTTGTTCACCCGGCGTGTAGCCCTGTGGTGCTTCGGTTTTTCCGGACATGCCTGTGACGAAATAACTCTCGTCGCTCCAGGATGTTGCGACCACCAATGCAGTGCGTTCCTTGATCAGTGTCGAGCCTTGTCCGGCAAGCTGGGCGAGGAGTGTCTGCAGTACTTTCTTACCGATGGCGACCTGCCGTCCTTCATGCCGTGAAGGGATTGAAGCGTCATCCTTCAGGCAAAAAGCACTGTCCAGGTAAACGCGATCCTTTTCACCTGTCTTTGCTGAATAGATTGACGCCTTATCCAGTTCCCAGCGTGTCAGCATCGAATTGATAGGCGCTATCTGTCCTTCCGACAGCAAGTGCCAAAGCGCATCCGTTGACGGTGCCCCGGGAAACTCGCCGGCCATTGCGCTGAAGCAAAAGTCGCCCTCTGTTGTTACCGCGCCATTCATACCCTGTCTCCTGATTGCCAAAATGCTGGGTGATCTGTCCGATCACCCGGATTCCATGCCATTTTTTACAGCGGCTCAGTGCTTCAGCTCAGTCGTGCCAGAAGCGACAAGGCATCCTGCGGCGTACGACGCGACATCAGTGCTTCACCGGCAAACTCGCTGGCAGAACACTGTTGCGCCATTGATTGGCAGAGTGCTTCTCGGGCAAAACCATTGAGCCCCAACTGTGCAAAGGGCGTCTCAATGTCGATCGACTGTGGCGCGTCCGGGATCAGGGGTGACAGGGAGTTGAAAAGCAGGTTGCTTGCCTGCCCTTGGGCGTCCGTTGTGGCAGGTGCTTGCACTTCGGTAGCGGGTGTTGATGTTGACTCGGGGGCGGCCAGGGCGGCTTTAATCAGGGCGATTGTTGCCTGCGGATACTTGGCGTTGGCCAGCTCAGTGCTGTTGGCCTTGAGTTGCGGCCACAATGCGACGACCGACTCCAGGAAGTCCAGCTGCACGAGGGAGTCCAGCCCCAGGCTTTCATAGCTTTGTTTTTGGTCGATCTGGTCAACCGTAAAACCGGTGATATTCGCCAGTTGTTCCAGTACCCATGCTTCGACATCCACGGCAGATGCCTGCGGATCGGCTTCAAGCCGCGCCAGCAAAGCGGTAGGAGTGGGGGCATCAAAGAGCTGCGAGGTGAGCTCTTTCTTTTCCGGGAAGTGCTGGGCCAGGGATTCGAAAATATCGACCATGCCGAGAGAGTCGATACCCAGACTTTCGAAACTTTGATCGAAGTCGATTTGTTCCTTTTTGAATCCGGTGACCGTACTTATTTCGGCGCGTAACCATTGCCCGTAGTTGAGTGCAGGCGTTTGTTCCACTACAGGTGTCGATTCCAGTATTACCGGGTTCGAGTGTACGGGCTCCAGCACCGCAAGGTTTTTATTGACGGGGGCTTCAATCCCATTGGCATAAACGCCCTCGAGGACTTGTTGGTGAGCATTGAAGTAATGCGCGGTGACGGATTCGGCCTGCTCCAGCAAACGCATCAATATTGATTCTTTTGCGATATTGGACTCGCACAGTGAATCAATGATTTTTTCTGAAAGAGAAAAATAGCTGTTGGCTATTTTTCCATTGGACACGATGAATTCCTGCACAACATCGTTGAGTTGGAAGCGCATGAGGTTCTCCTAACCAAAGTCGGTATATATTTTCTACAAACAAGAAATAACAAGTCTTGGCCCAGGGTTGGGCCTTGTGTGAATCAATGAACCAAGTTGGCAGTAGCCATATAGCGACTTAAAGTTGGAGTTCCACTGCGTCGATCTCGGAAGATGTTGTTTTTCTGGCTCCCTTGAGCAGCCCGGATCTTACGTTCAGATAAGTGAAGAGCGTTATTGCATCGGCTCCCTGGAAAGCGATGTAGCCGTCAGGACGAATCAGCATCAACGTGCCCGCTTTGGCATGGTAACGCTTGTGCAGACGCCAATCGGGGTCCAGCAACGTCGAGTGCCAAGAAGGCAGTTCGGCGCTGCTCAGGGCATCAATAACACAATAAGCCTTGATGCCCGGGTAGTCCTTCTCCACCGACTCGGCCAGCGAGTAATAGCCCGGCAACAACGGGGAAAACTGATCGGCTGCGCTGAAAATCAACAGCGTGAACGTTCCGTGGAACAAGTCGATCAAGCGCTTTGGCGGCATACCTTGCAGTTGCCACAACTCGACATCGGGTGCCAGTTGCCCGGCGCGAGGCACCGACGTCTGGAATTCAGGTTTCTTGCCTTTTTTATCCCAATTCATGCGCTGCTTTTTCGTCAGCGATTCCTGGATGTAATCACTCTTGCCGTAGTGGTACTGATGACCGGAAATCATCGACGGCAGTTTGCGCTGAACCTTGCGCCGGTTGCTTATCAGTGGCAGAACATTGTCGCGCAGCCAAACGAGGGCGCGATGCTTGACGGTAATCAGTCCGGTCAGTCGATGTGCCGTGTTCTCGACTTCCAGGGCCACCGGGTAACGCTCTTCGTTGTAGCTTTCCAGCAACGATGGATCAGCCAGGCCCTGATCGACATAGGCCATTTTCCAAGCCAGGTTATAGGCCTCGGAAACCCCCAGGTTCATCCATTGGCCACCGATCGGGCTGCCGATATGAGCCGAGTCGCCTACCAGAAACACAGAGCCTTGCTGCAACGACTGCACGCGGCGATGTTGGAAAGAGGCGATGGTGGTCGATGAAATATTGGACAACGTCATCTTTTGCCCGCGTCCTTCGCACAACCGCTGAAAGTTCTCCAGGCTCAAGGAAGGGCGCTCACCTTCTGGTGGCAGGTTGTAGGGCATCTCGATGAAAAGTCGATAACGGGATTGAGCGCTGATCGGCGCGACCGCGACATAACCGTCCTGTGCACCCAGGAAGAAAGCGCCTTCGTCCTTGCTTCCAGACCACTCGATATCGGCATCGGCGAGCATGAAGAAGCGGTCGTAGGACGATCCTTCGAAGGTCATATCAAGACGTTTTCTGATGTTGCTGCGAGCACCGTCGCACGCGACCACCCAGCGGCTGGAAAAGGACTCGGCGCTGCCGTCCGCATGCTGAAGCGTCATCTGCACCGAGCCCGGCTGGTTTTCTATATCGACCAGCTCGGTATTCCATTCAACATCTGCTCCCAACTTGTTCAGTCGCTCAAGCAGAATCTTCTCTGTCTGCGGCTGTGGCAGGCTGAGGAGCAGGGGATAGGTGGCGTCCAGGTAGGAGAAGTTGTAGTTCAGCACCCGTTTGGCGTTCGATTGCACCGAAAACTGGTTGATAGTGAATCCGTCACCGATGGCCTGATCGGCAACTCCCAGATCTCGGAAAATTTCCAGGGTTCTGGAATGGATGGCCATCGCTTTGGTAGCGGTCGAGGGACCGGCATTCTTTTCAATAATGCGAAAAGAGACGCCCCACTTCTTCAGCATGATTGCCAGGGACAGGCCAATCGGGCCGGCGCCTACGATCATGACTGTCGGGGTATTACCGGGTTGGCTGAAGTGTTTGGGGGCCAAAGTGCTCAGAGTGTTCATCGGTTAGTACCAGTTTCTGTAGAAGGGAGAGTTGGCAATGCCGAGCAGGGCATCGTCACCGGATGAATCCCCGTAGGCATAAATGTAAAAGTCATCAAGGTTGCTCAGACAGCCCTTGAGCCGTGTGACTTTCTCTCTCTCAACACAGTTGGTACCTGATATTCCGCCGGTCAGTTTGTTCTTCGCAGTCGCCAGGCGGGTGCCGCAGACATAGTCAAACCCCGCTGCCTGACCCCAGGGAATCAGGTAGTTTTCCGGCGAGTTGCTGACCAGCGCAGTGACATGCCCCATGGACTGATGCCATTGCAGCCGGCGCAGGGCCTCGGGCCTGAGCCAGAGCGGTAGCAGCTCGCTGATGAAATACTTGGCATGCTCGCGTTCTTGCTCAACGGACAGACCGCCCAGATAACAGGCAATGAATGCCAGTCGGGCTTGCATCAATGGCGTGATGCCAACGATTACACTGAGCATTTTGGGCAGCAGGGGAATGATCCTGAGCCAGAACGTTCGGGTTCCCACGATATAACGCATGTAGCGCCAGAACGTATGTCTGTCGGTCAATGTGCCGTCAAAGTCAAACACGGCCAGTACCGGTTGTGTGCCATTAGCTTGCATGAATCTCTTCCTTGAGAGAGATGATCTCGATGGTTTTGGGCAACTTGAAGCCCGAGAGGTAGCGCGAGAGCAGGGTAGAGACAGCGCTCTGGGTCAGGTCGCCGCCCCCTTCAACGCACAGGTGCAGTACGTTGACTTCCTTGTTGTCCGGGACGATGTAAGCTTTCGCGCGCACCACATCCGGGTGCTTCAGGGCAATGGATTCGATTTCAGTCAGATCGACCATTTGCGCTTTGATCTTCGAGATTCGCAGGCGTTGGCAATAGAAGAACACATGCCCGTCGTCGTCCCGCCAGACCAGATCACCCGTGTGTAGCCAGCCATCACGGAAGAACCGGGCATTGGCGTCCTCTGCATCGTTATAGCCGTCAATCACCATCGAGCCGCGAATCAGCAGTTCGCCAATGCGTCCAGGTGCGACATCCCGCCCTTCGGCATCGACGACCCGTAGTTCTACGCCTCTGATCGGTTGTCCCATGGCGCCGCGATGGACCTTGCCAATCGAGCTCTGGACAATCACCGGCATGCTCTCGGTCAATCCATAGCCTTGCAGCACCGGATTGCACCCCAGCAGCCTTCCCAGCTTCTCGGCTTCGTCTGCGGGTAAATGACTGCCACCCGAATAAATCATCAGGTGAGGGTGCAACGGCAACAGCGCGCCCTTGCGTTTGGTCAGTCGTGTATTGAAGTAGCGAATGACGTCGGGTACCAGGCAGGCAAAGGTGACCTTATGCTGGGACAAGACTTCTGCCAGATCCCTGTTGAGCAGGGTGTTAGTCATTAACAGTGTGGCGCCCACGCTCAAGGGGAAAACCATCATCACCGACAGGCCGAAGATGGCATACAGCGGCAGCGTCACCAGATGAACGGAACCGACACCTTGAAGATGAAACTGCTCATGCAGGCCATCACTCGATTGCGTCAAATCAAGGTAGCGGTGAGAAACGGCCAGCGGTTTACCGATGCCCCGGTAGGTGAACTGTACCGAGACAATCGGATTGCCTTCGGGCAGTAACAAGGGCTCGGTCTGTCGGGGAAGCCGAGAGTCCGCCGTTGCGTTGTCGGGCAGGGGCGATGACGGCTCGCTTGCGGCGTTCAACACCAAGGAGTGCTTAACGCCGTAGTCAGGCTGAAATGTCTCGCTATGCTGCTCGAACAGCGTTTCGGTGGTCACTACCAGCGTCGGTCTGGCGATGCTGATGACGCTGTTCATTTCGAATGGCGTCAGTTTGTAGTTGAGAATGACCGGAACCGCACCGCGACCGATGATCGCCAAATAGTAAGCGATGAACTCCACCCCATTGGGTAGAACGAGCGCTACTTTGTCGCCAGGCAATACATTTAATGCTGAGAGTGCGCCATTGCACTCTTCAGCCTTTATACGCAACTCACGGTAAGTGACGGTATCTTCTTCCGCGTCCAGGTTCCTGATGGCAATGTGCTCAGGGAACGACTCTGAAAAACCGACGAACCGATGCAGAAAACCTTCTTTAGATGAAAGGCTTTTCATTTACCAACCTCTCTCAATCCTTGAATTTATGGTCAGACAAAAAAGTACTACAGAGGCAGGCTATATATAAATTGTTTCAATTAAGCATCAATGTAGTTATTTTTCCGATACCAATCCAGGGTATCGGTCAATGTTTCCGTCACGGGGCGGAACTTGCACTGCAATTCTTTTAGGCTTTTGTTGTGGCTGAAATGGGTGCGCCCTTGCTCTTGTTCCATGAGTTTGACAGTGGAAGTACTGATGAGCACCGGCTTTTTCGTGATTCGGTAATAACCTTCATAGATCAAGGCAATTATACGCAGCATGAACAGTGGCACTTTGCGCTCCGGCGCTTTTACGCCGCTGACACTGGAGAGCGCCTGGAAAATGCTTTTCATGTCCATGTGATTGCCGGCTGCCAGGTAGCGTTCTCCTGATCGGCCGCGTGTGATCGCCGCGAGTTGATGCTCTGCTACATCCCTGGCATCGACAACGGAAAAACTTCCAGGCAGTACGCCGGGCAATTTCTGTCCGACAAAGTCGAGCAGGAACTGTCCTGATGAGGTCGGGCCGATGTCCCCAGGGCCAAACATCCAGCCAGGCAATACCATGGCGACGAACATATCCGGATGCCGCGCCAGGAATTCCTGAACTTTCTGTTCAGACAATATTTTACTCAGGTAGTAATCGTCAGCCTCCGATTCACTGCGAGACATTGTTTCATCGATCACCTGATCTTTATCGCCCTTCAAGACGGCAATGGAGGAGGTATGGACTGCACGACGAATGCCTGCGGCATAAGCGGCCTGCAACAGGCGCTCGGTTCCGGTCACGTTAGTGTCATACAGTTTCTGCCAGTGCTTTCCGCCTTTGTAACTATCGCGGAAATAGGCGGCGGTATGAAACAAGGCATCACAGCCTTGCAAGGCATGGCTGAAGGCGTCGACATTGAGCATGTCGCCTTCGACAAATTCGACAGGCAGATTGCCGAACTGCTTCTTGGCTTTTTCGACGGAGCGGACCAGCGCTTTTACTTTGATGTTTCGCTTTAAAAGCGCATGAACCACATTATTACCGAGCAGGCCTGTAGCGCCTGTAACAAAGGCATATTCCATTAAAATCCAGCTCCTGTGGGGTAACCTGCTACTGCATTGAGATTGATGTCACCGCGCTCGATGCTTTGATCAGGCGGGGGGCGTCAACGGCGGCAAGTAAAAACCATTCGGTATCTGGAAATCAAGCGGTATTTAACAGTCGCCACAAGGTCGACGTCCTTGAACCCGACCTGAAACACGAAAATCCTGTGGTTTAGAGCGTTATCGACAGCAGGCATTCACCGGGATCGGGCGGATTGAGGTCATCGCTAGACATTTTTGCCGTCCGTCGCCTGCCTTCTGGGGAGTCAAAAAACACCCTTGTTGACTCGATTCATCAGGGCGCGCGCGTCAGGCTGGATACCAAGGCGCCTGAACGTGCGGGGCCCAATACATGGCATTTACATGGCACTCCTTAAAAGTTTAAATGCAAAGTGATTAAGAGGGCTTAGTATAAGATATGATAGTTAAAACAGGTTTGCGCAGTGAGTGGCAGATCCGTTGCATCCAGTTACAAATAGATTTGTTTGGCCAAAGGAGCCGAAGGCGTGATTAAAAAGAGATTAGGTCGAGAAGAAAGTCAGCAAATAACAAGGGATAAGTTATTCGATACCGCCACTGACCTTATGGTGAGAAAAGGTTTTCACGCCACCAGTGTCAACGCTATTTCCGAGGAGGCCGGTTTTTCGAAGGGGGCCTTCTTTTCAAACTTTACAAGTAAGTCGGACTTGCTTCTGCAGTTAACTCAGAGATTCAAGGGGGTTGAGATTGATCGATTGAGTGTCACCCTGACTTCAGGGTATTCATCGGAAGAGCTGACCCATGGATTGAATGCCTATATTGACACGCTTAAAAATAATACCAGTTGCGCGATTCTTGATGCTGAGTTGCAACTGATCGCCTTGCGTGATGAAGAGTTCTCAACGCATTACTACGATCTGCATCAGGAAAATAGTGAAGCCTTGGGTAAGTTGATTACCATCATATTTAATCATGCAGGCAAGAAGCCTCCTTTGGCGAATGCCGCTCTTGCAAGGACCTTCACCGCTTTGTCGGAAGGTTTGATACTGCAAGGGCATAAAGATCCGGCCTCTGAAATAAAACTGGTGTTGAACTCGCTTATCCAGACAGCAGAGCCCTTATAGAACGCTGCCATTCTTGTGATACATACGATATTCGCATGTCCGGGGCTCAGACCTCGGGCAGGATGCGAGCTGCCATGCCCATCTTTAGCGCACACAATAAGGTCTGCGCAGTAGCGCTCAGTGATTCTGGAACACTTTCAATCCTCGCTGTACGGCGGGCCTGGCTTCGATCGCGTCGAACCAGCGTGATAAGCGTGAAAGCACTGCCCAATCCAGCCGATCACGAAATGATGCCGCAATGGTAAAAGCGGAGATGTCCGCCATGGAGAACTGATCTCCGGCCATAAAGTCGTCAGTAAGAAACCGTTCTGAATAGACGAGTTGTTCAATGACGCGTTGATCGATAACTGTGGCCGCATCATTAAATCCTGCCTGGCGCAGGGAAAATGCAGCATGACTGGGCCCGATGACGTCCGTTACGAAAAAGAAATAACGATCGAACACCCGGTCGCGTTTTGGTCCACGATGCGCTGGTGCGAGCCGACCCGGAGCTTTTGCATCAGCGAACTGAATGATTGCGTTCGATTGGTTAATGACCAGCGGGGGTGTCGATGAATGGTCGACCAGGGTTGGGACTTTTCCTGCCGGATTAAGCGCCAGGTACGACAAGTCGCGTTGCTCATTTGCCTGCAAGTTCAGTCTTCGTGCGGTGTAGGGGATACCTGCTTCCTCCAAGGCTATTGCAGCCCTCAGACTGTTGCCAGTAGGCGCGCCATACAGCTCTATTTTCGGGTTCATCAGACACTCCCTGAAAATGAATGGATGATTATTGGATGCTAAGTGAAAAGCGGCATACGCGCCTGTCTACAAGGAGTACGCACAACGTTTCGCGCCAGTTAACCAGCCCGCTTAGGTATGCCCATTCGACGAGCATGGCCAAGTAGAATGTGTACGCTGCTCAGCACTAATGTGACTTGTGATGGTCAATAAACCCCGCGCGACCGTCAGCGGTCGTACTGCCCGGCGCCGACCGGATCCGCATCGGCAATTTGATCAAGGACAGTGAAAGCATGCTCACCGCAATATAATCCGCAACCGCCTTCACCTGGTTCCGTAAATCGGGACTCGCCGTACGTTTACCCCTCAATCCAATTCGAAGATTTAAAGCATGCACCTACGCAAAATTGCAGTTGGGCTGTCGGCCCTTGTTTTGCTCTCGACCGGGGCACAAGCCCGCAGTCTGCTGGATTTCATCAAGCCGCCCACCCAGCATCAGCAACAAACCTCCCACTCGGGCTCGATCAGCCAGAGCGCGGCGCTGGAGCTCTATTCAAACAAACAGAAACAGGCATCGTTTGACAGCTGCACAGATCTGTTCCCGGCCGCGAAACCGATCAGCATGGCCACTGTGCCTGCCACAATGAAACCCTTGGCCCTGTGTTCCGACAACTTCGCGGTGCTGTACTCGCAAACCAGCAAGACACCGCTGGTAGTGGTCGAACGCCTTAATGCCGCCCAGCTGCAGGATGCCAAAGGGGAGGAGCGCACCAACCAGTTCTATCCGGACCCACGCATTCCCAAGAGTGGGCGGGCAGAGTTGAGCGACTACCGTAGCCAACATCCGGCCGTGGACCGTGGCCATCAATCCCCGGCAGCCGATGCACCGAACCCCAATGCAATGGCCCAATCCTTTGCGTTGTCGAACATGGTGCCGCAAGACCCAACCAACAACCGGAAGATCTGGAGTAAGGTCGAGTCCGATGTCAGAAAGTTTGCCAAACGAGCCGATGGCAATGTCTTTGTCTTTACCGGCCCGCTCTTTGATTCAGGCCACGGCACCGTCGGCGACAACAAGGTCTGGGTGCCGACCCGCCTGTTCAAACTGGTTTACGACGCATCGTCCAAGCGTGCCTGGGCTTACGTACTGCCCAACGCTGAAACTCGCATCGAGAAACCGATGGACTATGACGCTTTCGTGAAGAGTACCGGGCTCAACTTGCTGGGAAATCTACCGGTCACAGGTTCCGTGGGGCGCTCTTGATGGCTTGATGGATTAATCCGTAGCAGCTGTCGAGCCGGGGCGAGGCTGCGTTCGGCTGCGCAGCGGTCGTAAAACCAGAACTTACGGTGCGTCAGGCAGACCGCGTCAGCCGGATTCACGACTGCTTCGCAGCCGAACGCAGCCTCGCAGGCTCGGCCGCTGCTACAGAGAGTGCGTCGCGGCTAGCGCGCCGCCCAAGCGTTGAAGTGTTCTTCCAACTCCTCGCCGTGGTCCACCCAGAACTCCGCATCTACCGACCGGGCCTTGGCCAGGTTGGCTTCGGCCGTCGGCAATTGCTGGCGTACTGGCTCCGGCAGCAGCGCCAGGGCCTGGCGGTGGACGGGGCCGTAAGGGATGTTTTCCGAGAAAACCTTTTGGGCTTGCGGCTGGCTGGCAAACGCGATGAAACGCTCGGCCAGCGCCTTGTTCGGCGACCCTTTGACCACGGCCCAGTATTCCGGGTCGTACAGGCTCTGGGGCCAGACGATGCTCAGGTTCATACCTTCTTTTTGCGCCGAGGCGATACGACCGTTGTAGGCGGCACTCATCACCACGTCACCGGCGATCAACCACTGCGCTGGTTGGGCTCCGGCCTCCCACCACTGGATGCTCGACTTGATCTTGTCGAGCTTGGCGAAGGCTCGGTTCACGCCCTCGGGGGTGCCCAGCACTTTGTAGAGCTGGTCAGGCTTGACGCCATCGGCCAGCAGAGCGATTTCCAGGGTGTACTTGGCGCCTTTGCGCAGGCCGCGCTTGCCCGGAAAGTCGGTTACGTTCCAGAAGTCCGCCCAGGAAGTCGGGGTCTTGGCCAGCTTGTCCTTGTTGAAGGCCATGACCATCGACCAGACGTAGGTGGCCACACCACACTCGGTCAAGGTCCCCGGTACGAACTGGGCCTGGTCGCCAAAACTGGCCTTGTCCAGTCGCTCGAACAAGCCGGCATCACAGCCACGCAACAGTTCCGGACTCTCCACCTCGACCACATCCCAGGTGGCATGGCCCACATCGACCATGGCCTTGATTTTCGACAGTTCGCCATTGTATTCGCCGGCGACGATATGTCCCGCACCGCTTGCATTGAAGGGCTGGAAATAGGCCTTGTCCTGGGCCTGCTTGGTGGCGCCGCCGAACGAAATGACGGTCAGGGCCTGGGGCTCGGCGAGCACGCCGGTGCACAACAGGGCCAGAGAAATAGGAACACAGGTACGTAAGGATAAAGACATGGAACGCTCCCACAGCTGGTTTTTAGAATGGTGTAAAGCCGGGCAGTGCTGGCCAGAGGCCGATAAAGTTCCACCGTGCCGGGCTCTTGGGGCCGGCATCGTTATGAAAAAAGCTTTCATCCGGGAAAGCCGGACCAGAGGTGCTCAGTGCGGTTTGATAGTGCGGCATCAATCGGAAGAGGAAAATTATTAAAAATATGCTTGGGAGCTATAAAAAAGCTCTTCAGCAGTGCAATGCTGATCCGGGTTGTATTCAGATGAAGCGGATCAACCGGTCACTGGGTCTTCTACCGACCTGTTACCAATAAAGGCTCGAACTGGGCGTGGCCGCCCAGGGCGTCATGTTTCATCTGGCGGTTTGATTCGTACTGATTTCGAATGGTCCTTCAGCGCATTTCAATCTGCGCCTGCAACTGGCCGCCGACGATGGATATTTCTTTGAACTGTTCACCGTCGCGCAGCACGAACAACGCGTCCATCCCGCGCTCTTGTGCCAGGCGTGGGCCTTCGGTTTCGCCCAGCACCATCAGCGCCGTGGCCCAGGCGTCGGCGAGTATGCATGAGGCCGCCACCACTGTGACGGCTGCGAGTGCGTTGCACAGTGGTGCGCCGGTGGTCGGGTTCATGGTGTGGGCATAGGACTGCCCCCTCACATCGACCCAGTGTCGGTAGTCTCCGGACGTGGCGATGGCAGCGTCGCTGAGTTCCATCACACCCATGACTTCGCGCACACCCCGGCAGGGTTTTTCAATGGCTACGACCCAGGGTTGAGCATCAGGTTTGACGCCGCGGGCGCGCATCTCGCCATCGATGCCGACCAGATAACGAGTGATGCCAAAACTCTCCAGACAGCGGGCCAGCTCATCGACAGCAAAACCCTTGGCGATACCGTTCAGGTCGAGGTTCAGCGGCGCGCGTTTGCGCACTTGATTACGTTGCGGGTCAACGCTCAGCGCCGCACTGGCGGACAGGCGAGCTTGCGGCGGCAGCGTGTCGAGCATCTGCTCCGTGACGGTCTGTTCGCCGGGGCCGAACCCCCAGGCATTCACCAGATCGCCGACTGCGATGTCGAAGGCGCCGCCGGATTGCTGACTGACACGCAGCGCGGCAGACAGCACCATGGCCAGTTCCTTGGGTACCGGCACCCACTCCTGCTCGGGGGCGGCGTTGAGGCGGTTGAGATCGGAGTCGGGTTTCCAGGTGGACATTTGCTGGTCCACCCGGGCCACGGCGCGTGCCAGGCTATGGTCGATGTTGTCGGTATTGATCCCGGCTTGCGCATAGAACAGGGCGGTGTAACGGGTGCCCATGGTCTCGCCATTCAGGCTGTAGCGTTGTAAGTCAGTAGACATCTTCACGGTAGCGTCCTTGTGCCTTGAGGGTCAGCACACTCAGGTTGATCGGCGCCAGCACTTCATCCAGGGCCTGCATCACGCCCTTAGCCATCTCGCGACCGCCACACACCAACACTTGGGCGCCTTTCTCAATCAACCGGCGCAAGACCAGCGCATCGCTGATCAACCGGTCTTGCACGTAACTGCCATCCATGACCTGGGAGAAGGCGGCACGCAATGCCGTGAGGCGCTGGTCCGCCAGGTAACGTTTGAGCTCTGATTCATAGAGAAAATCCGAAGCCGGGTTACGCCCGCCCCAATACAAGTGCATGGGGTGTCGGGCCTTGTTGTTGCGAATAAAACCGGTCAAGGGACCTATGCCGGTTCCGGCGCCGATCAGGATCACCGGATGCGCGCCCGACGCCGGACGAAATTGTGGGTTGGGCTGGATAAAAGCTTCGATCGACGCACCGAGGTCCAGGTTGTGAAGGAATTGCGAGCACACACCACCTTCGTGTTTACGTACGCAGATTTCCAGCACACCGTCCTGCGAACTGCTGGCCAGCGAGTAGAACCGCGGGATCGCGCTACCAGGGGGCAGAATCCCTGCCAAGTCACCGGCCAGAAACTCCGGCAGCTCGCTGGTTGCCTTGAAGCGTAGTACGTGAGTCGGCGCATTCACCTGTTCGCCGTAGGCAATGCGCTCCATCAGAATCAGTTGATGGGTACGTGGCTGCTCTGGGGTGTGGACCAGCGTCAGGTCCTGCCCCAGTACTTTTCCCAGTGCGCGGCCCCAGCGAGCAAATTCCTGTGCGGACTGGCGGTTGACGGTTTCCAGCTCCAGCAGCGGTGAGCCACCGGCCTGTAACATCGCGTCCTGCACCTGATGGGCGTACTGACAGAACTGCGCAAACTGCCGATCACCCAGGCCCAGCACGGCAAACGGCAGGCCGGGTTTGAGGCCGACCCTGGTCAACCGTGCCAGGAACTGCGAAGCCGAGGCCGGGGCATCGCCGTCGCCGTGGGTCGCGGTGAGGATGAACATGCGTTGGGCATTGCCGTATTCGCTGGTGTATTGATTCATCGCCGCGCTATGTACCCGGTGTCCAGCCTGGTGCAAGGCGTCATGCAAGGTGTTGGCAAAGCCCCAGGTGCTGTTGTTTTCACTGCCGACCAGAATCACGCTGTCGGCGGATTGCGCGGTGCAGTTTTCACGGATGTTCGGAGCGGCCTTGCGGCGGCGCCACCACAGCAGGATGCCGGTCACGCTCATCAACGGCACGCAGAGGGCACAGAGCCCCAGCGGCAGACCAAGCCACCAGAGGCCTTCACCGGTGTGCAATTGATAAATCAATTCGTAGACGTTGCGCATCGAATCGTGGGCTTGATAGGACAGCAAAGTGCCGCTGGTCTGGTCCACGTAACCGTCGCCCTGGGCCGTGCGCAGGGAAAACACGTCTTGCGGGTTATTGGGGTTCGGGTAGACCAGCTCGCGCAGGTCATTCAGGTCAGTGGCCTGCAAGGCTTTCAGGTTCGCCACCGGCAAGGCCGGGCCGGCGCTGACGTGGGCGGGGAAGGTGGGCTCATTCTGACTGCCGTCAGCGATAAAGCCGAAAGTCGTGGCGCACATATAGAGCCCGCTCAGTGCCGACAGCAGCCCAAGCAATGCCAGGCGTCCGACTTCAGCATGCCAGCGCTGGCTGAAGGAACCTCGCAATGGCTGCAACAGGTTGCGCCAGCCGCCCAGCCGCCGGGCCAGCAACAGCGCACCAGACACCGACAGCATCAGCATCAACAGCGCGCCGACTCCAGACACCCCGTGGCCAGGTGTGCCAAGGAACAGCGAGCGGTGCAGGTCTTTCATCCAGCGCGAGAAGGCGGATGGCTCGTAAGGTGTGAGGCCTTGACCGGTCAGTGGATCGACCTTTTCGGCCCCGGCCTGACCGTCCTGGTTGTAGTAGACAATGACCGTCCCGGACGCTGTGCGCTGGATCTGTTCCACGCCCTGGAAATGGCTGGCTATGCGCCCGGCGAGTTGACTGACGTTGACTTGCCCGGCAGCGGTGGACGTGGTGTGCAGGCGTTCCAGGGCGGGGTCGACTGATAGAATCGCGCCGCTGATGGCCAACAGCATGACCAGCAGGGCGGCGATCAGGCCGGGCAGGGAATGGAACTGGCGAAGCATGTTCAGCCTCCAGAATGGCCAGTGCTACAGATCGTAAGTAAAGGACTCGACGTAGGCGCTGCCGGTCGCCGGCTTGCCTGTGCCCTTGGACGTCAGGGGCACGCTGACATCGGCGCGGGCATCACGTTTGTCCTCGACGGCGCTGTCGATGCGGATTTGATAGCCGGCATCGATCAGGGTGTCTGCCAGTTCGACACTGACTTTGAGGGTGCGCCCACTGCCGACGCTGGCGCCGCTGACCCCGTCAAACTCGCTCGGGTTCATCCCGCTTCCACGGGCCCAGTCGGCCAGATGCTTGTAATACTTGGCCTTCTTGCCGGCCACCCAGAGGGTTTTCTGGTATTGGCCAGTGGCGTTGGTGACGTAGATCGCCAGATACGCATCATTGCCGCTGTAGTCCTTGAGCTGAGTGGTCAAGGTCACTTCACGGGCCTGGACCAGCCCTGGCAGGGCAACGGCGCCGGCGAGGCAGGATGCAGCGATAATTTTTTTCATGGGATTGTCCTTTTGATCGTTGGGTCCAGATCCTGGACTTGCTTGCTGACAGCAACCTGAAGCGCAGTAAAAATCATCGATAGATGAACTCACCTGAATCTTCAGATTCACGTCAGGTAAGACGATTAAGGTGCTGCACGATAACCATCAAGGAGGTGCCAGATGCGGGTTTTATTGGTCGAGGACGCACCGGGGTTGGGGGAGGCGGTGCGCGAACAGATCGCCGATGACGGCCACGCCGTCGATTGGGTGCAGCGCCTGGAGCATGCGCGCAACAGTGTGCGCACTACCCCTTACGACCTGATCCTGCTTGACCTGATGTTGCCGGACGGTGGCGGGCTGGATTTTTTGCGTCAGCAGCGTTCCGCAGGGGATGCAACGCCGGTGATCATCCTGACCGCCCAGGATCAGATATCCGATCGTATCGCCGGCCTCAATGCCGGGGCCGATGATTATCTGGTCAAACCGTTCGACCTGTTTGAACTATCGGCCCGTGTGGCTGCAGTGGCTCGCCGCTATAGTGGCAACCCCAACCCGCAGATCAAACTCGGCGAATTGCAGATCGATATGAGTGCCCGTACGGTGCAGCGGGCCGGTGCGACTGTGGACCTCACGGCGCGGGAGTGGGCGCTGTTCGAGGCATTTGTCCAGCGCCCCAGCGCACTGCTGTCCAAGGCGCAGCTCGAAGAACGGTTGTACGCTTTCGGTGCCGAAATCGAGAGCAACACAATCGAGGTCTATATCAGCCGATTGCGTAAGAAACTCGGGCGCGACCTGATTGAAACCGTGCGCGGCATGGGCTACCGGTTGACGTCCGCATGAAGTCGTCCAGCCTGCAAAAACGTCTCGGCCTAGGCTTGACCCTGGGCATGACCTTGCTTTGGCTGGGGGCGACCGTCGGCGCATGGCTGGTGGTGCAACATGAGTTGAATGAGGCATTCGACAGCGCGCTGGAAGAGACGGCGCAACGCATGCTGCCCCTGGTCGTACTGGAAATCAGCAATCGGGAAAAGCCCGATGAGACACACCACGTGGCCCCCCTGACAATGCACAAGGAATACCTGACCTATCTGGTGCGCGATGCGAGGGGCAAGATCCTGATGCAATCCCACGACGCCAACCCGAACATCTTCAACAAACAACCGACCGAAGGTTTCTCCACCACTGAAAAATACCGTCTGTATGGCGCCAGTGCGTTGCGGGAAACGCTGTTCATCGAAATCGCCGAGCCCCTTGGCCATCGCCGTGAGGCCGCGCGGGAAGCCTTGTTTGCCTTGCTGATGCCGCTATTGGCGCTGATTCCCATCAGCCTGTTGGGCACCTGGTTATTCGTGCGCATCAGCCTGCGCAGCGTATTGGCCTATCGTCGAGCGGTGGAGGCCCGTGGGGTGGGTGATCTGTCACCGATCAAAACGTCGCGCCTGCCGGCCGAAATCGATCCGCTGGCTGATGCGGTCAACCATTTGCTGGAGCGTTTGCGCAAGGCCCTGGAGGCCGAACGTAGTTTTACCGCCAATAGCGCTCATGAACTGCGCACGCCACTGGCCGCTACCCTGGCGCAGGTCCAGCGGCTGCGTCACGAAGCGCCCGAAGGTCCGCTGCGAGTGCGCGCGGCAAAGATCGAAAACTCGTTGCGCGAGTTGGCGCGGCTCTCGGAAAAGCTCATGCAACTGGCCAAGGCCGAGGGAGGTGGGCTGCTGTCCGAAACGCCCCAGGATCTCGTTCCGTTGCTGGTCCATGTGGTTGATGAGTGGAACCATAGCAGCGCTCGCCACATTGAGCTGCAGCTGCCAACCCAGGCCTGCGTGTACTCGGTCATTGATCCAGACGCTTTCGGTATTCTGTTGCGCAACCTGATCGAGAATGCGCTGAAGTACGGTGCGATGGATCAACCGATCGAAGTCAGCCTGACCGACCAGGCGCTGCTACGGGTGGTCAACGGTGGCCCGGTGGTGCCGGAGCCCGTGTTGCAGCACCTGACCGAGCGTTTTGTGCGCGGTCACAGTGAAGCCAGCGGGTCAGGGTTGGGGTTGGCGATTGCCAAAACCATTGTGCAGGGGGTCAACGCGCGAATGATGCTGGTGTCGCCGGCAACAGGTCGACAGGAGGGATTCGAAGTCTGCGTCTGGTTACCGCTAGTTTCCGCTGTCGAAGGCTGAGGGCATGCTTGGCACGTGCTAACTGTTCGCCACTATTTTCTCTGGCTGCCCATGGACGAGGAGAGTCCGGGCAGAATTACAGCACCGATCTCAGACCAGGTTGACAGGTGTAAAAGCGTTATCGCTCAGCCACCAACAACAACGACTGCGGCACCGGACTTTGCGGGTGCTGCGGCTCTTGCAGGCTGGCCAGCCGAAAACCGGCCATGTCCAGGGCATTGAGCCAACTGGACAAGGTGCGCGAGTACCACGGCATGGGTTGCCACTGCCCCTTGAACCCGGCGAAGGTCTCTTCCCGCCAACCGTCCTGATAGTCGCCCGCCGCCGCAGTCCACGGATGCAGCGTCTGGATCACCAGCGCGCCGCCGGGGGCGAGCAGGGCGTTCATGGCGGCGAGCAGGGGGATGATGTCCTGGTGCAACAGGGCGAAGTTGGCGCAGATCAGGTCGTAGTCGCTGCCGATGTCCACCTTGGCCTCTACCAACTCCTCATAGCTCGCCAAATGCACCCGCGAAGAGCCCGCCGCCCGCGCTGCCTCGACCAGTGTCGCATCGCCATCCACACCGACCGCCTCGATGGCCCGTTCAGCCAGCGCACGCAACAGCCAGCCCTCGCCGCAGCCCAGGTCGAGCACGCGCTCGGGTTGGCGGCCCAGTATCGCCAGCAGGATTGCCTGGTCGGTGACTTTGAGTCGGCTTTCGATGGTGCCGGTGCGGATAGCCTCGATCCAGGGCTTGGCGTTGTGGTGCCAGCTCTGGAGGAGGGTGGATTCGGGGCTGGGCATTTCGATGTCCGCAGTGATGAGTTGGAGGGAAGGATAGGACAAGTACTGGCGGAACGGATCTTGTCGGTGACGCTTTACTTGCGTCCAGTCGAAATGACCGTCAACCCGGGATAAAACTCGTTGCCTGAAGCGATCTGGCCAACGGCTGCGCACAGTCGTTCGGCATGATCTAAGCTCCTCAAGGTATGACTTCCCGAGCAGGGGTTTCCATGCGAAACACACCTGAAAACAGTCTGAAAATAGCGTTGAAAGCCTGTAGAGACAGCTTTGTTTCTGTTGGCTTTTTCAGCTTTTTCATCAACGCGCTGATGCTCGTTCCTACCTTCTATATGCTTCAGGTGTATGGACGAGTGGTCACCAGCGGCAGTCTGACCACCCTGGCCATGTTGACGCTGATCATGACCGGGCTGGTGGTCACGCTCGGCGCGCTGGAATGGGTCCGTTCGCGCATCATGGTTCGGGTCAGTACCCGGCTGGATGTGTTGCTGGGTCGCCAGGTCTATAAGGCCAGTTTCAAACGGGCGCTGGACAGTGGCGGCATGGATGCCTCGGCCCAGCCGCTCAACGACTTGACGGGCTTGAGACAGTTTCTCTCCGGTAATGGATTGTTCGCCTTTTTCGATGCGCCCTGGTTGCCTATCTACGTCGCTGTGATGTTCATGTTCCATCCCTGGTATGGCTGGGTAGCGGTGGGCAGTGCGTTGTTGTTGTTATTTCTCGCATTTCTCAACGAGAGGTTGACGGGGCCGACACTTGCCCAGGCTAACAAGGAACATATTGGCGCGACGCTCCACACCACGAAAAATCTGCGCAACGCTGAAGTCATCGAGTCCATGGGCATGCTAGAAACCCTGATGGACCGCTGGGGGCGTCGCCAGAGAAATGTCCTGTTGCTGCAATCCGGGGCGAGCGATAGAGGTGGCATCATCAGTACGCTTTCCAGGTCCATCCGGATCCTGGTGCAATCGCTGATCCTGGGTCTGGGGGCGTACCTGACCGTGGACCACCAGGTGGGGCCAGGCATGGTGTTTGCCGGGTCCGTGCTGCTAGGGCGCGCCTTGGCCCCCATCGATCTGATCATCGGCAGCTGGAAGGGCTTTATTGCAGCCCGCTCGCAGTACCGCCGTCTCAACGACATCCTCGACAAACAACAGGCTCAGCCCGAGCGTATGTCATTGCCTGCGCCTAAAGGGAACGTGCAGGTGGAGAGTTTAGTCGTCGCGGCACCTGGCTCGAAAACCCCGATCATCAACAACATTAGTTTCAACGTACCTGCTGGCTGCGTTGTCGGAATCATCGGTCCAAGTGCCGCGGGCAAGTCCACGCTGGCCAGGGCACTGATGGGGGTATGGGCGCCGCAGCATGGGGTGGTCCGACTCGATGGCGCGGACATCAGCGCGTGGGACAAACATGAACTTGGGCCGTACATAGGTTACTTGCCCCAGGACATTGAGTTATTCGAAGGCAGCATCAGCGAGAACATAGCCCGCTTCACCGAGGTCGATTCCGAGAAAGTCATTCTGGCGGCCAAGACTGCTGGCGTTCACGAAATGATTCTGCAGTTACCCGATGGCTATGACACCGTCATTGGCAGCGATGGCGTCATGCTGTCGGGAGGGCAGCGCCAACGCATAGGCCTGGCCCGCGCCCTGTATGGCAACCCGCGGCTGATTATTCTCGACGAGCCCAATTCCAATCTCGACGAAGTTGGTGATCGCGCCTTGGCGGCGGCCATCCAGCAGATCAAGCTGACAGGGGCAACCCTCTTTGTGATTACCCACCGAACCAACATCGTGTCCCAACTTGACCGGCTGATGGTGATGATCGGTGGCACCATCAGTCACTATGGACCACGCGAGCAAGTGCTGGCCGAACTCAATGCGCAGCAGGCGCAAAGGCACGCCACACAAGCAGGTGCAAGCGTGGCTTCGGTGGCTACTCGTAAGGGCGATGCCGATGAACCGTACGATGCTCAGTCGTCAAATGGATAACTTCGCCGATCTGGCGGTATCTGATCGAAAGATCCGTCGCCTGGGTTTTGGCATTGTATTGATGACCTTCGGGGTGTTCGGCACCTGGGCGGCGATCGCACCGCTCGATGGCGCTGCTTACGCGCCTGGCGTGGTCACCGTGCAGGCTTACCGAAAAACGGTACAACACCTCGAAGGTGGCATCGTCAAAGAGGTGCTGGTCCATGACGGTGACATCGTCAAGCAAGATGATCCGCTGATTGTTCTCGATGATGCCCAGCTGCGAGCCGAATACGAGATGACCCGAGGCCAGCTCATTGCCGCCAAAGCCATGGAGGCAAGACTCAAGGCTGAGCGGGACAATCTGCCGGTGATTGACTTTGGCGTCATGACCGATCCCGACAGTCTGCGAGGTGCCGAAGCCCGCCAGGGTGAGACCCAGGTATTCAATGCACGACGGGGGTCACGGCTGGGCCAGATATCGGTGCTGCAAGAGCGCATTGGTCAGTTGAATCAACAGATCAAGGGGCTGGAGGCGATGATTGGTGTCAAGGGCCAACTGAATAAATCCTACAGCGGTGAAATCGTTGAATTGACCGACATGTTGTCGCAAGGATTCGTCGACAAACAACGTCTGCTTGAGCAGCAGCGCAAGCTTGAAATGGTCAAGTCCGAATTGGCCGACCACCGTTCCACCATTACCAGGACTCGCCTGCAGATCAACGAAACACAGCTGCAGATTCTACAAGTCGATAAAGACTTTAATGCCGACGTCGCCAAACAATTGGCCGAGGTTCAGACCAAAATCTACGACCTGCAAGAAAGAGCTTCCGCCTTGGAGGACCGGCTCAGCCATATCATCATCCGCGCACCCGAGGCGGGTATGGTGATTGGCATGACGGTGCATACGATTGGTGGCGTCGTGCGCCCGGCGACGCCGCTGCTGGACATTGTTCCATCGGTTTCCGAACTGGTCATAGAGGCCCAGGTGGCACCGGTCGATATCGACCGCATCGCCATCGGCAAGCGTGCCGATATTCGTTTCGGCGCGTTCAAAAGCTCGACCACTCCGGTGATCGAGGGCGTGGTCAGTAGCGTGTCGGCAGACCGGCTGACCAACGAAAAGACCGGTGCGGGCTATTACCTGGCGCGGGTTCGGGTAACCGAAGCTGGTGTGCGTACCTTGGGTGAGCGCAAGTTATTGCCGGGGATGCCGGCGGACGTGTTGATCATCACCGGGGAACGCACGCTATTGCATTACTTGATGCAGCCGGCCCGTGATGTCATGTCTCAATCAATGATCGAGGAATGATCATGCGAGCGTCGACAGTTCTGCTGGGCGGGGCGTTCATGTTTGCCGCGGGTCCCGTTCTGGCGCAAACCACTGAAGCAAAGCCGACCGGGGTCAGTGCCTCGACGTATTCCACCGACCTCATGCAGTTATATCGCGAAGCCCGGTTGGAAGATCCGAAGGTATTGGCCTCCTTTGCGCGAGCGAAGGCGGGCCAGGAACATCAGCGCGAGGCCCTGGGTTCGCTGTTGCCACAGGTATCGCTCAACGCCGGGCAGAACCGGATTCATCAGGAGAACGACCTGGTGCAGCGCAGTTACGATAGCGAAATCTACAGCCTGGTGCTGCGTCAGTACCTCTACAACAAGGCCGCGTGGGAGAACTACCAAAAATTCAAAAGCCTGGCCAAGCAATCAGAATCGGAAGCGCTGGAAACCCAAGCCGAGGCCACAGTGGAATTGGCGCAGCGTTACTTCGCCGCGTTGGCGGCCGAGGATGAGCTGGAGTTGGTGAAGGCGGAGCGTCAAACCACGCAAAAGAGTCTGGACAGAGTCAATGCGTTGTACGAAAAGCAGCTGGCAATGATTACCGATCAGCTCGACCTCAAGGCCCGGGTGGATTTGCTGGCGGCGCAGGAACTGGATGCACGGAACCAGGCCAGTATCACGCGCGAGGCACTGGCGGAGATCGTCGGCCGGCCGGTCAAGGAGAAGCTCAACCGGATTCGCGATGACGTACAGCTACAGGTGTCGGCACAGAGTCTTGATTCGTGGGTCCGCGAGGGTATAGAGCAAAACCCGGCGCTCAAGGCCAACCAAAGCGGTGTCGAAGCAGCAGGCGCTGCGTTGCGCAGCGGCAAGGGCGGGCACTATCCAACCGTGAGCCTTACGCTGAGCGCGCAGCAGACCAACGAGGGCTACAACAACTCCCTGGCGCCCCGTACCGACAGTTATGTCGCCGGTATTGGCGTGCAAGTGCCGATATACAGCGGCGGTTCAACCTCGGCGCGGGTGCGTGGGCTCTACCAGGATCAGATTGTGGCGGAGCAGCAACTGGAATCAGTCCAGCGCCAGGTGGTCAAGGAGATCACCACCGCTTACCTGACGGCCAACTCGAGCGCAGAAAAGATCAGTGCAAGCCGACATGCCTTGGCCTCGGCACAGCTGTCCAGAGTGGCGGCAGAGAAAGGACTCAGTTACGGAATGGTCAATGCCGTCGATGTACTGACCAGCGTACGCAACGAATTCCGGGCTCGTCGAGATCTGCTCAAGACGCAATACGACTTCGTCACCAATGTCTTCACGCTCAATCGCTGGGCGGGAAAACCGCCTGTCGAGGGTGTCGAAAACGTTAATGCCTGGTTGGGCCCGGGCAGCTCCAGCCAAAGCCTCACATCCCCCTGATCCTGCCAGCAATACCGATCTTGTATTCCGGCCTGACTGGACGCTGCCAGGCTGGTTTTTCAATGCGTGCTCGACAGATTTCGACGATAAATTGACGCCATTATTACTTCTGTACTTGTTCGTGCGCCATTCGTCGGTTAATTGACGATTTGGTCGGGGTCAGACTTTGGTTTCGAGCCGCCAAGTTCGAAGCTATTACATTGATTTTAAAGAGTTTTATATCTATTTTGAGCGTCTCCCGTGCTATCCGTATAA
Source organism: Pseudomonas sp. KD5 (assembly GCF_012932895.1). Classification (NCBI taxonomy): domain Bacteria; kingdom Pseudomonadati; phylum Pseudomonadota; class Gammaproteobacteria; order Pseudomonadales; family Pseudomonadaceae; genus Pseudomonas; species Pseudomonas sp. KD5. The sequence continues at coordinate 352,889 of NZ_JDWJ01000008.1, forward strand.
GGCTTGAGTCGACGACTGGCAGATGGGCGGGCCGGCAGCGTGCTGTGCTGGCCTAGACTCAGTTGAGCGGCTGGCAGTAGCACATCATCATGCGCAAGCCATTGATGATTATTCCTATTTATGTCGTTTCGATGGCTTTGCCCGGCGAGTTGCTGATCCAGAAAGGCCAGCGGGTGTAAGGCCATAGTCCATCTTTCAAGGGAGTCAGGAAAGTAATGACGGCCCAAAGAAATCCAATACGCGTGATGCTGATCGATTGTCGTCCCCTCGTGCTCATGGGTCTTCAAGACGTGATCAATGCCCGAAAGCCTCAGATGGAAGTGAGCGGCCAGGCCACCACCTATACCAACGCGCTGGACCTTGCCGATCAGTTGCATCCCGATGTCATTTTTTTCAGTTTCTTTCCGGATGCGCTGAACCCGCTGTCGGTCATCACCGGACTCGCCCGTAGCGCCGAAATGAAAGTGCTGGTGCTCAAGGGCCTGTACGAAACCGTCCCCGTTGCCCAGGCGATAGAAGCGGGCGCACGCGGCATCGTGCTGGCGGAAGACCCGACGGAATCGATCATTCGCGCCATCATCCAGGTCCACCATCGCGACATCGGACAGAATAGGTCTTGGGCTGTTGGGCTTTCCGGTTATGCCGCGACCGGGCATATGCCCTTGAAACGCAATTCGGAGCAGGCGAAACAGGCGCAGCTGACGCTGCGCGAGAGGGAACTGATTCGCGCCATCGTGGGGGATCCGTCCGCCAAATACATGTGCATCGCCGGGCGCCTGGGCATCAGTGAACACACTGTGCATAACCACCTCAGCAACATCTATCAAAAGCTTCATCTCGTTAATCGCATCGACTTGCTGATGTACGCGCAGAAGCATGGGCTCACCAACAACAACGAAGACCCGCCCGAGTCCACTCGGGCACAATCGGACTGACGGGTGCGCGCCACGGTGTGGCGCAGGCAGGGGACAAACGGGCTCCTGTACCCCCTCCAATCCCGTCAATAGCTTCTACCCAACCCCCAAATACCCCTGGACCCATCGTTTTGCTGTGCAGCAGCGTCAGAGGCTGTTTGCGGCGTTGGCGTGCGTGGTGTCAAAGACTTTGCACCCCTTGAACCCGGGAAGCTCGTCTGGCCTCGTTGGCTCAGGAACGAAGCGACCCAAATGAAAACGGCCTGGCCCCTTGTGGGAGCCAGGCCGTTTGCCCTCAGTGATGTTCAGACAATGTCAGTGCTTGCGATGTGGGTCACACCGACCAACTCGATGATGGTGGTAATGCCATTGCCGTCGGCATCAAATGCCAGGTAGCCGTCGCCTCCAACGACGCCGAAGTAGTATTTCGTCGTGCCGTCCAGCGCGGTATCGGCGGCGGCGGTGAACGCCGCCAGGTTGGTGGCTGGTGCCGGCACTTCGGTAAAGTTCGTCACCGAACCCGCCACTGTGAAGTCCAGCTTGTCAGTGCCAGTGGCAAAGCCGCCATCGACGACAGTCAAGACCGTGGAGAGCAGCCCGTCGACGTCGGTGTCGGCGATCACGAACGTGTTCACCCCCGTTGAGGCCGTCACGCGGTTGTCGCCAACAATCGTTACGTCCAGGGTTTGCGTGGCCGTTGTGTCAGCGTCGGCATCCGTCAGCGCCACATCGAAGGTCAGGTGGGCGTCCGGTGTAGTCGTGGACACGAAGCCGATGTTGACGATCTTGATGGGTTCGTTATTGCCCTCAGTCGTGTCGCCGCCGAAAGCTGTCAGGCTGGAACTGAGCGTTGCGCCCTCAATCCCCGGAGTCGCGGGATTGTCGATGGCCCCATTGAGCTGGTACCCGGTTCCGCTTGTGTTTTGGGTCGATGTCACCACTTGCGCGCCCTGGATCGAGTAGTGTTCTGTGCCGAAGTTGTAGTCATTGCTCTCGAAGACCACGATGCCGTTCTGTGCCTTGGCCACGAAGCCGTAGGCGGGCACACTGTCATTGAGAACGTCGTCGTTACCGACGGAGTTCCCAACAATGAAGGTCCGATTGATGGTTGCCCCGGAAACATCATCAACCAGCTTCAATACCACCACCATGTCTTTGCCGGCGCCAATACCGGCTTGTGTGAACTCGATAAAGATTGCCTTGCTCGTGGCCCTGTCCAGGAGAGAATCGGTGTGCCCTTTCGGATTTGCCTTGTAAAAGTCCAGATCAATCACCTCGTCCGATTGGAGTGTGTCGCTGGCAGCGCCAATCGAATCCGATGAGACCGTGACATACCGTCGATCATTCGAGAACAAGCCTGTGCCGGAGTCATAAGCGAAGGTTTGCGGCGTCCCATTATTCACGCCAAATCCTTCGAACTGCACAAAGAAGTTGCTGGCAAGCGTCATCACCGAGACTGGCGGATTCGATCCAACGGTCGTGTCTGAGTTAAGCGCATAGCCCTGCAGGGGGTTTCCAGGCGTCGAGGTGTTCAGGATGCTGAAGCTCTGAATCTCCTGATCCAGTTTCAAGGTATAGGTGTCAGCCACCTTGTCAAAGATCAGCGTGCCGGTGGCGTTGCTGGTCGCTCCCTGCGCCGGATTGTTGGACACGTAGGTGAAGCCCACGTTGAACGTCGCCTGGCTATCAGTCTCCGAGACCCAACTCACCGATTTGTTGGTGATGGCGTTCGTACCGACCGTGACGCCCGTGAGGGCCACGGACAGGAAGTCGGAGTTCGAAGCGCTGTAAGGTGTCGCGTGGGTGTCCGCGCCAATCGAGTAACCGAAGACACCCGTTCCACCGTGATCCGTCACAAGCGACCCGTTGCTGCTGTTCGCATAGATCAGGTTCGACTTGGCCGTCACGATTGGCGTGTCGTCGTCGACGGTAATGACCAGTTTCTCGGCTGCGGCCGTCACCGTGTCGCCATCGTAGTCGGTGGCTTGCAGCAGCGTGCCCAGGTTGATGGTGATATCGTTCTCATCGTTGCCAGCCGCGTGATCCAGCTGCTTGAGCAGCGTGAAGGTGTAGGCACCCGCTGCGGTGAGGCTGAACGTGAACACGTCGGCACCGGCTACGCCGGCCTTGGCGGTGAGCGTGTCGCCCGCGACGCTGTACACCAGCGCCACCCCGCCCGAGCTCAGCGCCGGCAAGCCGCTGGTGACACTCGACAAGGCATAGCTCAGCGGCGTATCGGCGCCGGACTGGAAGATGCCGGTCACGCTGCCGGTGGCCGTGGTCGCCTCGCCAGCCACGTCGCCCGTACCACCGGGAATGCCATTGGTCAGGCCGTCCTCGTCGACGGTTCCCGTCACGGCAGTTCCGGTCGCCGTCGGCGTGTCGTCGTCGACGGTGATGACCAGCTTCTCGGCCGCGGCCGTCACTGTGTCACCGTCCTTGTCGGTGGCTTGCAGCAGTGAGCCCAGGTTGATGGTGATGTCGTTCTCGTTGTTGCCTGCCGCGTGATCCAGCGGCTTGAGCAGCGTAAAGGTGTAGGCCCCCGCTGCGGTGAGGCTGAAGGTGAATACGTCGGTCGCGCCGGCCGTGGCGGTGAGCGTGTTACCCAAGACGCTGTATACCAGCGCCACCCCGCCAGAGCTCAGCGCCGGCAAGCCGCTGGTGTCACTCGACAAGGCATAGGTCAGCGGCGTATCGGCGCCGGACTGGAAGATACCGGTCACGCTGCCGGTGGCCGTGGTCGCCTCGCCAGCCACGTCGCCCACACCACCGGCAATGCCATTGGTCAGGCCGTCCTCGTCGACGGTTCCCGTCACGGCGGTCCCGGTCGCCGTCGGCGTATCGTCGTCGACGGTGATGACCAGTTTCTCGGCCGCGGCCGTCACCGTGTCACCGTCCTTGTCGGTGGCTTTCAGCAGTGAACCCAGGTTGATGGTGATGTCGTTCTCGTCGTTGCCTGCCGCGTGATCCAGCGGCTTGAGCAGGGTAAAGGTGTAGGCGCCCGCTGCGGTGAGGCTGAAGGTGAATACGTCGGTCGTACCGGCCTTGGCGGTGAGCGTGTTACCCAAGACGCTGTACACCAGCGCCACTCCACCCGAGCTCAGCGCCGCCAAGCCGCTGGTGTCACTCGACAAGGCGTAGGTCAGCGGCGTGTCGACGCCGGACTGGAAGATGCCGGTCACGCTGCCGGTGGCCGTGGTCGCCTCGCCAGTCACGTCGCCCACACCACCGGCAATGCCATTGGTCAGGCCGTCCTCGTCGACGGTTCCCGTTACAGCGGTCCCGGCTGCCGCCGGTCCGTCGTCTTCGAAGATCATCTGGGAGCCGACTTCGGCTTTCGTAATAGAGGCTTGGAGCAGGTGAAGGCCGTCGATATCAAAATCGGCGTGGGTATTGCCCTTGGCGTCGAGGGCCGCCCCGTTCTCGATGAGCACTCGGTTGTGATCCAGCGTTGTGGTGTATTCAATCTGATAGCCGGCTTTAATACCGGTGAGGGTTGCAACCCCAGCCGCAAAGCTGATGGTAATGGCCGGATCATTCTCCGGTCCGTTTGAATTCTCGATCACTTGCCCGGTGCTGAGGTTGATGACGCGAACACTGGTGATGGGAATCGCCGAATCATCCGCATATCCGTCGATGAAGTCCGTTTTAGGTTCAGGATCGGTGCTGAATGCGCTGATTTTTACGACAGCACTCTTGCCGCTTTGCAACTGCACGACGTCGAAACTGACCGTTTTCACATTGACGACGCCGGTAAAATCGATGTTGGACTCAAGATCGGCTTCATTCTGATCCAGGTTGGGAATGGTCACATTCTGCCTGGCACCCGAGACGAACGAAAAACGAATGCCTTCCTGTTCCGTAATCATCTGGTTGTTGGTGCCGAAGGTGGTCGGCCCGCCCGCCTGGCTGGTATTGATCGTGTCGCCAGTCGTTATATTGATGTCGTCGGCCGTGCTGTTGGGGTCAAGCCCGGACTGATTCGCCGGTAGCTTGCCGGTGGCAATGACGGCGGGATCCGTGATCCGCAAGACACCACCGTCGTTGACAACAGTCGGGGTCGCTGTCGTGAACATCAGAAAGAGGTTCTGACCGGAAGGAGCATTCTGGAGGCTGAACTCCAGGTTCTGACTGGCTCCGATGAAAACCAAACCCGTCAGATCGACCGAGTCATCGGAACCGGGGTTCGTAATATTTGGATGCTTGAGCGGTTGGTACTCCACGGTCCAGATCTTGCCACCCGTGACCGGCGATCCGGTTTCGTCGATATAGGCAGCGAACACGATCGCGCCACCTGCCCCAGCTCGGCCCACAAGGATATTGTTGTTCACCGTATCGGTATAGAGAAGGATGCTGGTGCCATCGAGGGTAAACAGTCCGCTGTCCACGCCATTGAGTGGCGCGCCATTGCTGCCAACGAAGCTGACATCGGTAGCGCTTGTTGCGCCGCTGATGGTGAACGCATCACTGCCGGTGTTCCCCACGGCACCGGTATAACCACTCAAGGCCGCATCCATTGCGGTACCTGCCCCAAGGGCGGTCAAACGGGTAGAGAAGGCCGAGGGCAGGGGTGTCGCCGTGTCGTTGTCGTTAGCGTCTTCCGCAGCGCCTGGCGTGGCGGTGGCGTTCTGCAACCCGGTCGTTTCGTCCAGCGTAACGTCCACGCCGGTGGACACGACGCTCAGAGTGCTAATAGTCATGACTTTTCCTGTGCAGTTGCGGTCATCGAGGCCTGACCGTTGGACCGTTGATCTTCGCGCAACTATGGCAAGGCGCCGGGGTACTGCGCATCGACCGATACTCCCAGACGGGCTGGGAGTTTCAGACTACTTGGGAGGGGGAAACGGGATGAGGACGCGAAGGCGCGGCGCCGCCTATTCCGTTTGGGGCATGCCGCCTGCGATTCGTGCGAATTTCATATCAGAACTGCAAAAGACAATGTGAGGGTGGTTTTCACCACCCTCACATTGTTTTACATGCGCGCTGCCTCAGGCGCTGCCATGGACAATGTCGGTATTCAGAACATCAACCCCGACCAAGGTGATGGTCGTGATTTGTCCTCCCGTTTCGGCAACCGTCACGATGCTGTCTGCGCCGCTGTTGTCGATCGACTGGACAACGGCGTTCTGGTCGCCGTTGAGCACCAGCGTGTCGCGCAGTCCTGCGCTCGCATCGAAGCCGGTGACCTGATACTTGTTCTGGGTGAATGACAAATCGACGTTGAAGGCATCCCGCTCACCGCTCGTGCCCACCAGTGTGAAGTCGAAGGTGGTGCCCAAGTCGTTGGCGAACAGGTTGGCGTCGAACGTACTCGTCGCCGAGTCCCCATCCTTGTCCGTCAGCGTCGCGTTGAACGCCAGCTTGACATCGCTGGCCAGGCTCTCGGTCTCATGAGTGAACTCGATCGTCGGGATCTTGATCTCGCCTCGACCCATCGTGAGCTGAACCGCGTCGATCAGCTTCGTGCCCTGCTGCTCAATGAGGAAGGACACCTGTCCACCGGCCTCCGGCGTCAGGGTGTTCACCTCGGTGAGGTTCGAGAACGTGCCATCGTCATAGTAGGCCCTGTAGTACAGGTCCTCGGTCGCCGTGTTGTACCCCCCCACGGAGTTGTCGATGAAGACCTTCACGCTCGTCAGCAGGCTTTCCGGGTTGATCACGAAGCTTTCATCGGCATTGCTGATGGCCGCCAGGTTGTCTCCCTGGAACAGGTTATTGGCGATACCGATGCCCGCCGTGCTGACGTTCATGGCCGCCGGGTCGATGTACGACGGCAGCGGGTTGGTCTGTAGCTGGGCTTCGGTGGGGTCGGGGGCTCCAAGCCCGATACCGGTCAGGATGTCCGCAGTCGACGCCGTTGCCTTCGCGGAAAAGAACACAATCTCCTCAGATGGCGAAGGAATAGTCGGCGGATTCTGCGGCGGGATTAACAAGGTGCGCACCGGATCCGGGCCGCCGGCACTGAGCGAGCCGTCGGCACTACTGAGCACGATCTGCGAACTGAAGCCTTGCACCAGGTCCAGTGCATAGGTGCCATTGGCAAAGGCGGTCAGCGTGTAGTCAACGGTGGTATTCGCGGTGGCGGCGTTGTTGTCGAAATCGCCGGTCAGAGTCCCTGCGAAGTGGAACGCGCCATTGACGTCCGGTGAGGGCGATTGCTCGGTGAGCGTGCCGGTTCCGGTCGTGGTCGTGTTGTCTGGCCTGACGAGGGTGAATTGGTTATTCACCAACGAAATATCCAGACCTGTTGCACCCAGTCCGTCGGCTCCGGCCGAGTGATCCCAGTACCCTTGTTGTGGAAGGATGCTACCGGTGCCGATCAGGTTGCCAAAGGCGAGTGTAGGGCCGTCGTCCTGGAACACCAGGTTTTGTCCGATGTTCAGGGTGGCATGGGCACTGTCGCCGTCCTTGTCGGTGATGGTTGCGGTCAGGGTCACCAGATTGTCCGAGCTCAGACTGGTCGAATCATTCGGATTGGTTGGGTCGGGATGCACCACGGCCCGTTGCTGGTCGAGGGTGACATCGCCATTAGCCGCCACGCTGACGGTGAACACCAGCAGGTTGGTGATGGCCGTGCGGCCTTCGACCACGCTGCCGTTGAGCGACAGGTTGACCGCCTCACCGGTGGCCGTATCGGTCAGTCCGGAGCCTCCGGCCACCACGCCCAACGCATAGGTCAGCGTGCCCGCACCATCAGCGCCAAACGCCGAGCTGAAGTTGGCGGTAAAGCTCTGGGTATCGTTGGTGGCCAGTACCGTTTCGTCGACCGTCAGGACTGGCTCCGTGCCGGTGGTGCTGATGCTTGGCCCGTCATCCTTGAACACCAGGTTTTGGCCGATGTTCAGCGTGGCATGGGCACTGTCGCCGTCCTTGTCGGTGATGGTGGCGGTCAGGGTCACCAGATTATCCGAGGTCAGCGTCTTCGAATCATCCGGATTGGTTGGATCGGGATGCACCACCGCCCGGATCTGGTCGAGGGTGACGTCACCATTGGCGGCGACGCTGACGGTGAATACCAGATCGTTGCTAATCGCCGTGCGGCCTTCCACGACTGTACCGTTAAGCGACAAATTCACCGCTTGGCCGGTAGCGGTATC